>NC_010571.1:1366666-1708333 GCF_000019965.1 Opitutus terrae PB90-1 | reverse complement strand
TGCAAGCGTATTTGCTACCGACGCATCCGATCAGCGGCACCGCGCTGCGCTTCGCCGTCGCGCTCGACGACGCGCCACCTCAACTGGTCACGCTCGAGATCGGCGATGGCGGACCTGAATGGGCGCAAGGCGTGCTCAACGCCACGCGAGTCGCCCGCCTGCGACTCGCGGTGCCGCAGGCGGGCGAGCACGCGTTGAAAATTTACGGCATCCAAACCGGCGTGGTGCTCGACAAGGTCGTGATCGACCTCGGCGGGCTGACGCCGAGCTATCTCGGGCCGTGACGGCCGGTGAAACCCAAACGGGACGGCGGGCTCCGCCTCGCGGCCCGACGCCACACCGGTCGCGTCGCGCACGGCAAAGTGTGTGATCGTCCATTGTTCGCGACTGCTCAGCGCCGGCTCGCTGATCTCGACCACCAGCAGGAACGAGTCGGGTTCGATGGTCTTCGGGTTCGCGTTCAACGGCGTGATCGCGAACACGCCCGCCGTGAGATCCGCCCGGCCATCGAGGAACGTGGTCGGGGTGAGCGGATTCCACTCCACGCCGTCGACGTAGTAGTGCGACGTCCCGGTCGACCGGCGCGACTCCCACCGGCGAACGGCGATCCTTTGCGCGTAACTTTCCAGCCGCTCGTGAGTTTTTCCCGCGATGCCCGTGACCTTTCGCATTGGCACACTCCGCGCTGCCCGGCTCACCCGCGGCGATGTCGGCTCGTGCCGGCATTTCGAGCGCGCCCCCATCGCAGCCTCGTGTCTGCCCGACCGACCGCATACCCTCCGATCTCCCCGCCTCAGCCATGATGTTCTCTGAACTCCTCCAGGATGTGCGGTTCGGCGCTCGCACGCTGCGTAAAAGCCCGGGATTCACCACCGTTGCCCTCGCGACCCTCGCGGTGGGGATCGGCGCGAACACCGCGATCTTCAGTTTCGTCCACGGCGTCATGCTGAAGCCGCTGCCGTATGCGGATCCGGAGCGGATTGTCCGCGTGCTCGAGAAACCGCCGGGCGGCGAACGGAACGGGATCTCCACACTCAACTACCTCGACTGGAAAAATCAGAACACGGTGTTCGAGTACATGGCCGCGCAGACCGGCGGGTCGGTCACGCTGACCGGCGTGGACGAGCCCATCCAGCTCCGCGGCCTGCGCGTGTCGGCTGACTACTTCAGCATTTTTGGCGTGAGTGCGGCACTGGGCCGGACCTTCGCCGCGGGCGAGGATCAGCCGGGGCAGGATCGGGTCGTCGTGCTCAGCCACGCGTTTTGGCAGGCCCAGTTTGGCGGCGATCAGACGCTCCTCGGCCGCACCATCACGCTCGACGGTCAATCCCACACGGTGATCGGCATCCTGCCGGAGTCCTCGGCCTTCGATCGTGGCTGGCCGCAAATCTGGCGGCCGCTGGCCTTCGCGCCGGAAAACCACACGCGAAACTTTCACTGGTTCGGCTCGATGGCGAAGCTGAAACCCGGCGTCACGCTGCAGCAGGCGCGTGCGAATCTGGACGCGATCGCCGCGCGCATCGCGCAGGATTTTCCCGATTCCAACAAAGGCTGGGGCGTCACGATCGATCCGATCGTCGAGACGTACGTGGGCAAGGATCTCAGGCACTCGATCTATCTGCTGTTTTCCGCGGTCGGCGCAGTGTTGCTCATCGGCTGTGCGAATCTCGCCAACCTCATGCTCGTGCGCGGGCTGGCCCGGGATCGCGAGGTCGCGCTGCGCGCCGCACTCGGCGCCGGTCGCTGGCGACTGGTCCGCCAATTCCTGACCGAGAGCATCCTGCTCGCCGGCGCCGGCGGCGCGCTCGGCCTGGGCGTAGGCTTCGCGACGATGGTCGCGCTCAAGCAGGTGCTGCCCAAATACACCCTTCCGCCGGAGGCCAACGTGACGTTTGATGGCGGCGTGCTGGCGTTCGCCGTCGGCCTCGCGCTGGCGACCGGGATCATCTGTGGCCTCATCCCGGCGCTGCAGGCGACGCGCACCGACCTCACCACCGGACTGAAACAGGCCGGCGGCGGCGCCAGCGCCAGTCGCGTTCGTCATCGCATGCGGACCGTGCTCGTAGTGAGCGAAGTCGCGCTCGCGTTCGTCCTGTTGACGAGTGCCGGGCTGTTTCTGCGCAGCTTCGCCAAGCTGCACGAGGTCGACTTGGGGTTTGACTCCAAAAACGTGCTGACCGCCCAGCTGCCGATCCCCGCGAACCGGTTCGAGACGGGTGACGCCCTGAACACGTACCTGCGGCAGATTCATGACGCGGTGGCGGCATTACCCGGCGTGGAGGAAGTGTCGTTCACCTCCGCGCTGCCGATGCGCGGCTGGGGCTACGGCATGCCGTTTCAGCGCGCTGACCGGCCGCTCGTCGATCGCGCCAACCGCAACGCCTGTTTCTTCAAGATGGTCAGCCCCTCGTATTTCGAGGCACTCGGGCTGAAGCTGCGCCAGGGTCGCACCCTGAACGAGCGCGACCGCAAAGGCACCCCGCCCGTGACGGTGATCACCGAGACGATGCGGCGGCGTTACTTCGGCAAGGAGGATCCCATCGGCAAACGGATCCTGATCCAGGAAATCGCGTTCGGGCGCACCAGCCTGGGATCCGAAATTCCGTGGGAGGTGGTCGGCGTGGTCGCGGACGAGAAGGTCGGTTCGCTCAGTGACAAGGAAGGCTCGCCCGGGGTCTACGTCACGCTCGAGCAGAGCGCCACGGCTTATCTTTCGCTCGTGATACGCTGCGCCGGCGATCCCGCGCTGCTGCACCGGCCGATCCGGCAGGCCGTAAACAAGATCAATCCGGACCAATCGCTCCCCGAGATGAAAACGCTCGAGCAGATCAAGACCGAGTCGCTCGGCGGCAGCCGGCTGAGCACGATCTTGATCGGAGTGTTCGCCGGTGTGGCCTTGTTGCTCGCCTCGATCGGAATCTACGGGGTGATCTCGTATTCCGTCGCGCAGCGGACGCGCGAGATCGGCATTCGCACGGCACTCGGCGCGGATTCAGGGTCCATCCTGTGGCTCGTGCTCCGGCACGCGATGGAGACGGTCCTGCTCGGGATGCTGATCGGCACGGCCGGAGTATTCGCAGTCGCCCAATTGATGACGACGCTGCTGTTCGGCGTCGGCGAACGTGATCCGCTCACGCTGCTGGGAGTCGGCGTGATTCTCGGCAGCGTGGCCCTGGTTGCCTGCTTCCTGCCGGCCCGCCGCGCCGCGCGGCTCGATCCGATCGTCGCGCTGCGGGAAGAGTGACCGGCGCGCCGCTTGCGTGGGGACGCGGACGCCCTCGTCCGGTGGGGGACACACCGGCGGACAGAAAGGAAGCACCCACGATCTCGGCATGGTTCGGATGCCGTGCTGGAGGGTCGACACAAGATCCTTTTCGGACAGCGTCGTTGGCCGATGAAGCCGCGCTTGGCCGGGAAGTCATCGTGCGAGACAACCTCCCCGCACAATCGGGTCCGCTATGCGCTCCGCGTCAAGGAGTGCGTTCCCCGCTAGCACGTTGGGCGGCCCAACCAAGAACGATGACCCCGACCGATTCACGGGTGACGATCCACATGGCAGCCAGTCTCGACGGCTTCATCGCCCGAAAAGACGGGCGCGTCGACTGGATGGAAGTCGCAGACGAATTCGCCAGCGGTGAGACGATGGATCCTCAATCCGTCCAGGATTTCCTCCGCACCATCGACTGCTATGTCATGGGGTCGCGGACCTATGAAATCGCGCTGGACTTTGAAGCCAAGGGCTTCGGTTGGGCCTACGGCGACAAACCCGTTTTCGTCCTCACCACCCGCAAGCTGCCACGCAACCGGGGGACCGTCGAGTTCCACTCGGGCGACCTCACGCAGTTCGTAAACGAGCGTCTGCGCCCGGCGTTTCGCAACATCTGGCTGGTCGGCGGCAGTTCCGTCTGCGGCGAATGCCTCCGGCGTGGGCTGGCCGACGAAGTTCGCTATTCCATCCTGCCGATCCTGCTCGGTGAAGGTCTCCCCTTCTTCGACCGGCTCGACGGAGATGTCGCTCTGCATCTCCAGGAGGTCAAAGCCTACAAAAACGGCACGCTGGCGCTGCGATACGTCGTGCGACATGAAGAGCAGCCCGACATCGGACGCGCCTCCTGTTGAGCGCCCGGTAACTACGACGCGTTTTTGAGCGGTAACTAAAGCAGCCGGCGCAGCAGCAGATGGCCGCGCTTTCTTTTGGCAGAGACCGTCGCCGCGCGAGCTTCAGAGATCGAGGGAGAAATCAGGCGGTCACAGCCCGCCGGGACGGCGGTACCCACCGAAATGCCTCGACGCATCTGGCGTAGTTTGACGGTTAGGCGAAGGAACGTTTGCTCGGCCCGACCGCCAACCCACAGTGCTGCTCGCCATGGTTCGCCCCACGTTTCCCCTCCTGGCCAAGCTGCTCGCGTCGACGCTTGCGCTCGGCTTCTGCGCCAGCGCGCTCGGTGCCCAGCCCTCCGCGGCCGCCGAGCTGCCAAACCCACTCATCCTCCAGCGGGCGGACCCGTACATTCACCGGCACACCGACGGATTCTATTACTTCATCGCGACCGTGCCCGACTACGACCGGCTCGAGCTGCGGCGCGCCTCAACCGTGGCCGGGCTCGCCACGACCGAACCGAAAACGATCTGGCGCAAACACGCCGCCGGTCCGCTGAGCGAAAACATCTGGGCGCCCGAGATCCACTTCATCGACGGTCGCTGGTTCATCTACGTCGCCGCCGGCGAGGTTGGCGTCCGCGGCAGCATCCGGATGTACGTGTTGGAAAACGCCTCCGCCAATCCGCTCGAGGGCGAGTGGATTGAGCACGGGCAGCTCAAGACCCGCTGGGACTCGTTCTCGCTCGATGCAACGACCTTCGAACATCGCGGCACGCGCTACCTTGTCTGGGCGCAACGCGACCCGGCGGTGCAGAACAACTCCGACCTCTACCTCGCGAAAATGGACTCGCCCACCTCGATCGTCCAACCGCAGGTGCTGCTCTCGCGGCCGGAGTTCGACTGGGAAAAAGTCCGCTACGCGGTCAACGAGGGCCCCGCCGTGCTGATCCGGAACGGCCGCGTGTTCCTCACCTACTCCGCCGCCGGCACTGGCGCCGAATACAGCCTGGGCCTGCTCACCGCGCGCGAGGACGCCGATCTGCTCGATCCGAAATCGTGGACCAAATCGCCGACGCCCGTGTTCACGACGAACGAAGCGAACGGGATTTTCGGGCCCGGCCACAACAGCTTCACCGTCGCCGAAGACGGCAAGACTGACTTGCTCGTCTACCACGCGCGCAACTACCGCGACATCCCGGGCAATCCGCTGCGCGACCCAAACCGCCATACCCGCGTGCAGCCGATTGCCTGGCGCGCGGACGGCACGCCGGACTTCGGCGTGCCCGCACGTGAAACCCTGCCGAAGTTCGGCACCGTCAAACGCGCCGATCTTCACGCCCGCGACGCATGCGTCTGGCCCGATCCGAAGACGCAGACGTACACGATGTACTTCTCGTCGCGCGGACCGAACCGCCGCGCGGCCGTCTCCGCCTACACCAGCAAGAACCTCGAAGACTGGACCGGCCCGCATTACGTGTTCGAACGGCCAGCCGATTGGTGGGCCGATCGCGGGATCTGGGCGCCGGAGATGCACGCCTATCGGGGCAAGTCCTATCTGTTTCTCACCTTCGATTCCTCCCACAAGTTCCCCGAGCAGTGGCGGGACTGGCTGCCGCGGGTAAAACGCGGCTCGCAGGTCCTCGTCGCCGATAACCCGATGGGGCCGTTCCAGCCGTTCGCCAACCGCTCCACGCTGCCCGAGGACATGATGACCCTCGACGGCACGTTGTTCGAGGAAGATGGCGTGCCCTACATGGTGTTCTGCCACGAGTGGGTGCAGATCAAGGACGGCACGGTGGAAATGATTCAGCTGAAGGACGACCTCTCCGGCACCGTCGGCGAACCCAAGCGGCTCTTCCACGGCAGCGACGCGCCTTGGGCGCAAAAATCCCCGCAGTATGGCTGCTACGTCACCGACGGTCCGTGGTTCCATCGCACCCAAGGCGGCAAGCTGCTGATGCTCTGGTCGAGCGGTTCGCCGACCGGTTACGCGGTCGGCATCGCGACGTCCGAATCCGGCAAGCTCGCCGGCCCGTGGAAACAATCGCCCGCCGCGCTGTTCGCTGCCGATGGCGGGCATCCGATGCTGTTTCGCCGATTCGACGGTCAACTGATGATGGCGCTCCATCAACCGAACAAACCCGGACGCGAACGGATCCAGTTCATCGAACTCGATGAACGCGGCGACACGCTCGCGCTGAAAGGCAAATGAAGACCGAGATGTTGGGTTTGCCGAAGGTAGGGCGGGCACTCCGCTGCCCGCCGCGATTGTCGCTGCAGTTTCTCGGCGCTCGCGGAGTGGGCGCCCTGCCCCCCCGGGACCCCAAGACGACAGCCGCGCCGGGGACGGCGCGCTCCACCCATCAATGAAACTCGCGGTTTTGATTCTCCTCGTGTCGTCCTCGCTCATGGCGGCGCCGCTCACGATCTCCCTTGCGCCGCGCGCCGACGCTCCGGCCGAATCCGCCGCGTTCGCGATGGGCACCGCGAAAAATCCGAGCGGTTCCACGCTCGCGCTTGACAGCCGCAGCCTGTGGCTCGACGGCCGGCGTTGGACGCCGGCGATGGGCGAGTTTCACTACTCGCGCTATCCCGCCGCGGAATGGCGCAACGAACTGCTCAAGATGAAGGCCGGCGGCATCGACCTCGTCGCGACCTACGTCTTCTGGATCCACCACGAAGAGATCGAGGGCCAATGGGATTGGTCTGGTCAACGCGACCTGCGGCGTTTCGTCAAAACCGCGGGCGAGGTCGGCTTGAAGGTGATCGTCCGCTGCGGCCCGTGGTGTCACGGCGAGGTGCGCAATGGCGGGCTGCCCGACTGGATCGTCGCCCGGGGCAACATGCGTTCTGATGATCCGGGTTATCTCGCGAGCGCCACGCGGCTCTACCAGCAGATCGCCGCGCAGCTGGGCGGATTGCTGTGGAAAGAGGGCGGTCCGGTCATCGGCATCCAGTTGGAAAACGAATACGGCGGCCCCGCCGCCCACCTGCTCACGCTCAAGCGGATCGCGCGCGAAGCCGGACTCGACGTGCCGATTTACACGCGCACCGGCTGGCCTGCGCTGCGCACTCCCATGCCCTTCGGCGAAATCATTCCGCTCTACGGCGTGTACGCCGAGGGATTCTGGGACCGCGAACTCACCTCGATGCCCGGCAATTACTGGGCCGGGTTCCATTTCTCCACGTTGCGCACCGACGCGAACATCGCGAACGAAGCGCTCGGCCGCCGGGACGTGCAAGACGCGCCGGATGTGGCCCGCTATCCTTATCTCACCTGCGAAATCGGCGGCGGGATGATGAGCAGCTATCACCGCCGCATTCTCGTCGATTCACGGGATATCGAGTCGACCACGCTCGTTAAGCTCGGCTCCGGCAGCGTCTCGCCGGGTTATTACATGTATCATGGCGGAACGAATCCGGAGGCGAAGCTCACCACCTTGATGGAGTCGCAAGCCACGTCGTTGACGAATTGGAACGATCTGCCGGAAAAAAACTACGACTTTCAGGCGCCGCTCGGGCAATACGGGCAGGTCCGGCCGCAGTATCATTCGCTCCGCCGGCTGCACCTGTTTCTGCACGAATGGGGTGACGAACTTGCGGCGACGTCCGTGTCGCTCCCGGACGTGCGCCCCACCGGCCGTGACGACGTGACCACGCTCCGCTGGGCCGCGAGAGCGGACGGCGCGTCCGGCTTTCTCTTCGTCAACAATTATGAACGCAGCCGCGAACTGCCGCCGAAGCCCGACGTACAATTCACGCTGGTTTTGGCTTCTGGCACGCGCGTCCCACCCGCGGATTCAGGCCGATCCGCCCGGCTCACCTTCCCCTCGCGCCCGATCACGGTTGCTCCCAGCGCCGCGTTTTTCTGGCCCTTTGGGCTCGATCTCGGCGGCGTCACGCTGACCTACGCCACCGCGCAGCCGATCACGCAAATCATCGCCGACGGGGCGCGCACGGTGTTTTTCGCCGAAACGCCCGGCGTCCCGGCCGAGTTCGCATTCGACGCCCGCGAGACCAAGGTGGAAGCGGTTCGTGGCGAGATGACGCGCGACGCCGACCGCATCCTGGTCGCAGCTCTGCCCGCCGGTCGTGAGGTGGCGCTCGTCCTCCAGCCACGGAAAACACCAGACCATACCGTCCGCATCGTACTGCTTAGTGACGCGGACTCTCGTGCGCTTTGGAAAGGCACGTGGCACGGCGGCGAACGCGTGTTCCTCGCGCATGACAACCTCTCGTTCGCAACCGACAGGGTCCGCATCGAGTCGACACCGGGAACCTCGACCGCCGCGACGGCCAGCGTCTACCCCGCGCCCGCCGCCAAGCTGCGGGTGAACGGCGCGAACGTCGCGTCCGAGCCCGATGGACTTTTCACTCGATTCACGTCGCGCGGCGTTCAGTCGCAGATCACGCCGGTCGCATTCGAATTGGTGCGCGCCCCCGGCCCGCTGCGCCACATTCAATCCGCACGCACGCAGCAACCCGTCGCTGCGGCGCCAATCGACGCCGATTTTGCGGACGCCGCCGTGTGGCGGATTCAACTCCCGCGGGATCTCGACCTCGGCACGAATCCGCTCCTCCGGCTGCATTACGTCGGCGACGTGGCGCGCGTGTCGATCGGAGGCACGTTCGTCACGGATGATTTCTACAACGGCAACGCGCTCGAGATCGGGCTCCGTCGTCACGCCGACCTGCTCCGCGCCGGCGAACTCACGATCGCCATCCTGCCGTTGCAAAAAGGCGCGCCCATCTTTTTCCCGGAGTCGGCCAAACCGGAATTCGAGGACCGTCCGGCGGTGGCTGAACTGCAGCACGTCGAGGTCGTCACGCGCCCGGAGGTCGAACTCTAGAGCATTTTAATCAATGTCGTAGCCGTTGTGGGCCAGGTAGGCGACCTGGCTTGCCACCTCACCGGGGTGGCCTGCAACGCGACCAATGCGGCCACAGTTTTATCGAAGATGTTTTAGCTTAACCACAGATGAACACAGATAAACACAGAGGTGGGAGGAGGAATGCAGGCTCCGCCCATCTGTGTTTATCTGTGTCCATCTGTGGTTCATCCCGATCAGAACCTCGCTCTGCTCAAAAACCTTTTCCGCGTTTTCGGGCTGTAGCGACGGCCGGTCACACCACCTCCTCACTTCCATGAAATTGATCACGCTTCTTCTCCCGCTGACTTTGGCTTCCGCGGTTCACGCCGGTGCGCCCGCCTTCCGTTCCTGGGCGCCGACGCCGCCGATGGGCTGGAACAGCTGGGACAACTTTGCCACCACCATTACCGAAGAGCAGACCAAGCAGCAGGCCGACTTCATGGCGGCCCAACTGAAATCGCACGGCTGGCAGTATGTCGTCGTCGACATCCAGTGGTACGAGCCGGGCGCCAAGAGCCACGCCTACCGCAGCGACGCCACGCTCACGATGGACGAGTTCGGCCGGCTGACGCCGGCGCTCAACCGTTTCCCGTCCGCCGCGGAGGGCGCGGGATTCAAGCCGCTCGCCGACTACATTCATTCGCTCGGACTGAAGATGGGGATCCATCTCATGCGCGGGATCCCGCGTCAGGCCGTCGAGAGGAACCTGCCGGTGAAGGGCACGAGCGTACGTGCACAGGACATCGCGAATCGCGCCAGCATTTGCCCGTGGAATCCCGACATGTTCGGCGTCGATCTGACGAAGCCCGGCGCGCAGGAGTATTACGACTCCGTGTTCGCGCTGATCGCCGCGTGGGGCGTTGACTACGTGAAGGTCGACGACATCTCGCGGCCGTATCATGAGCACGAGTCGGAGATCGAGGCGATCCGGCGCGCGATCGATCGCACCGGCCGGCCGATCGTGCTCAGCCTGTCGCCCGGCGAAACCGCGCTCACCGCCGCCGCTCACGTGCGCGACCACGCGAACCTCTGGCGGATCAGCGACGACTTCTGGGACCGCTGGCTCGCGCTGCGCGACCAATTCGGCCGGCTCGCCGCGTGGAATCCGCATCGCGTCACGGGCGCCTGGCCCGACGCCGACATGCTGCCGCTCGGCGTGCTCAATCTCGGTACGCGCATCACCCGGTTCACGCCGGACGAGCAGCGCACCTTGATGACGCTGTGGTCCATCGCCCGGTCGCCGCTCATGCACGGCGGCGACCTGACGAAGACCGACGACTTCACGCTTTCGCTGCTCACCAACGATGAGGTGCTCGCCGTCAACCAGCAGAGCGAAAACAACCGGCCCCTGTTCGATCGCGATCAACTGATCGCCTGGGTCGCCGACGTGCCGGGCTCCGCCGACAAATATCTCGCCGTGTTCAACACCCGCGATCGCGTCCGCCGCACTCCCGCCAACGCCCGCTATGTCAGCCCGTCCGTGCGCTCCGGTGCCGGCGCAGCCGTCGATGCCGACGTCACCGGCGGCACCAAGCTCTTCCTCTCCGCCGAGCCGGCCGAAACGAGCGGCGAGTGGAACCGCATCCTCTGGCGCGCCCCGCGCCTGGTATTCGCCGACGGCAAGGAGCAGCCGTTGACCGAACTCACGTGGGCGCACGCCGACGCCGCCTGGGACAGCACGGCGGTCAAAAAGGACGCCGCCGGCCAGCCGATCGGCATCGGCGCGGAGATCCCCGCCTTCGTGGAATTCGCTCTACCGCGGGATGCCGTCCGGTTCCGCGCGCAAGCGTCCGTCGAGAGCAACGGTCGCGGCCACGAGCCCGGACCGGTTCGCTTTCTCGTTGTGGTCGCCACCCCGGAAAACGAAAGCAAAGCCGCCGGTCTGCCGGTGGCCGTGAGTCTGTCCGAGCTCGGATTGCCGCAAGGCACACACGTCCGCGATCTCTGGGCTCATCGCGATCTCGGCACCGTCGAACGCGAGTTCGCGCCGGAAATTCCCTTCCACGGCGCCGGGTTGTACCGGCTGTCGCCAAGATAGGGCGCGTTATCCCTAACCCGGAAATTTCATGAACAGGAGTGAAGCTCAGTCCGAAATTCCCGCCAGCCCGCGGCGGGTTGAGAACAACCCGCCCTCCCCGCACACGCATCCCCTTATCTTTTCATGAAACGACTCCTCTCCCTTTTCTCGGCGGTCTGTTTCGCGTCGCCTCTCTTCGCCGCGGACGCTCCTTTCCCCGTTTCCGTCACCGTCGACGCCGCGCACTCGCTCGGGCCACTCAAGCCCGTCTGGCGATTCTTCGGCGCGGACGAGCCGAACTACACGACGATGAAGGACGGCCGCCGGCTGCTCGGCGAACTCGGCACCCTCCGGCCCGGTGAGGTCTATTTCCGCACCCACAACCTGCTCACCAGCGGCGATGGCACGCCGGCGCACAAATGGGGCAGCACGAACGCCTACACCGAAGACGCCGCCGGCCGACCTGTGTACGACTGGACGATCGTCGACCGGATTTTTTCCACCGGGCTGGCGCGAGGCGTGCGGCCGTACGTCGAGATCGGTTTCATGCCGCAGGCGCTGTCGACGCACCCGGAACCTTATCAGCACGAGTGGCGTGCCGGCTTGCCTTACGAGCGGATCTACACCGGCTGGGCTTATCCGCCCAAGGATTTCGAAAAATGGGGCGAACTCGTTTACCAGTGGGCGAAGCACTGCGTGGAAGAATTCGGCGCGGCCGAGGTCGAGCGCTGGTATTGGGAAACCTGGAACGAAGCCAACATCCCTTACTGGCAGGGCACCCCCGAAGAGTTCATCAAACTGCATGACTACGCGATCGCCGCGGTCCGCCGCGCACTGCCCACGGCGCGGGTCGGCGGACCCGATTTCGCCGGACACGGCGGCCCGCGGATGCACGAGTTCCTCGAGCACTGCCTGCGCGGGAAAAATCATGCGACCGGCGAGACCGGCACGCCGCTCGATTTCATTTCGTTTCACGCCAAAGGCTCGCCGGCGTTCGTCGACGGGCACATTCGGATGGGCATCGCGCCGCACCTGCGCACGCTCGACGAGGGCTTCGCGATCGTTGCGTCCTATCCGGAGCTGAAGGCGAAGCCGATCGTGATCGGCGAGTCCGATCCCGAGGGCTGCGCCGCGTGCATGGGCGGGCAGTTCACGTATCGCAGCGGCACCGTGTACTCGAGCTACACGGCGGCGAGTTTCGCGCGCAAATACGATTTGGCGGCGAAGCACGGCGTGAATCTCGAGGGCGTGCTCACCTGGGCGTTCGAGTTCGAGGATCAGCCGTATTTCGCCGGCCAGCGCGTGCTCTCCAGCAACGGCATCGCCCTGCCCGTGCTGAACGTCTTTCGGATGTTCAGCCGGCTCGGCACCGAGCGCGTCGCGGCGGAAAGCTCGGGCGCGATCCCCCTCGACGACATTCTCCGGCAGGGCGTCCGCCGCGCGCCGGATGTGGGCGCGTTCGCCAGTCGCGACGCGCATCAGGTCGCGGTCGTGCTATGGCATTACCACGATGACGACGTCGCCGGCCCCGATGCCGCGGTGGAGTTCGCCGTGCGCGGTCTGCCCGACACGCTCCGCACCGCCCGCGTGAGTCACGCTCGAATCGATGCGACGCACAGCAACGCCTTCGCCGAGTGGAAGCGGATGGGCACCCCGCTGGCGCCGAACCAACAGCAGTACGATGCACTGCAACGGGCCAGCCAGCTCGCGCAGCTGGCTGAGTCGCCTGCTTCCGTCGCCGTCGAGAGTGGTGTGGCGACGCTGCATTTCGCGCTGCCGCGGCAGGCCGTGTCGCTGGTCGTGCTCGAATGGGAGTGAGATCAGCCTGTGCCCGGGGCGCCGCTGTAGCCTAGATCGCTGACCCGAGCCCGGGCTCAACGAGTCCGGCGACCTTGCCGTCACTGCGGCCAGCCCCGGCGCCTGGTTTGTCCAGACTGTCCGGACGAGTCGCTTTCGCCACGATGCACCGCACGGGCATCGTCGACGGTGCGCCGAGCGCGGGTAGTCCGCACGGCGCACCCACCTTTCGCGCATGAACCTCGGCGTCCGCGCTCACGATTTCGGTCAACTTCCTCCCGACGAACTGGCGGCGACCATCGCCCGCCACGGCTTGTCCTGCGTGCAACTCGCACCGCCCAAGGCGATCGCAGGTTGCGACGGCTCGACCGCGCGGCTCACGCCCGAATTCGCCCGTCGCGTACACACGGCCTTCCAGCGGCACGGCGTGGAGATCTCCGTGCTCGGCTGCTACATCAACTTGGCTGACCGCAACGAATCTCACCGTCGCGCGCAGCTGGAACGGTTCAAAGCCTATCTGCGGCTCGCCCGCGATTTTGGCGGTCCGATCGTCGGCACGGAAACCGGTTCATTGAACTCCGATTTCTCGCGTCATCCCGAGAATGCGGGCGACGAGGCCTTCGACCTCGTGGTGGCCAGCGTGCGCGAACTCGCCGACGAGGCGGAAAAATGCGGCGCGATCGTCGGCATCGAGGCGGTCGAACGCTACGTGATCTCCTCGCCGCCGCGGCTCAAGCGACTGTTGGAAGCCGTCGACTCGCGCAGCGTTCAGGTCATCTACGATCCGGTGAACCTGCTCTGGAGCACGAACCACCAGCGGCAGGATGAGATCATGGACGAGGCGCACCAGCTGCTGGGCGACCGGATCCGGATCGTGCACGCGAAGGATTTCACGGTGGACGCCGGCAAATTTCACGAGCATCCCGCCGGCCGCGGCGCGCTGCACCAGGAGCGCTGGATGCGCTGGTTGAAAGCTCAGCCGCGGGACGTGCCCGTGCTGCTGGAGAACACGCATCCGTCCACGATCGCCCACACCGTCGCGTTTATGCGCGACACCTGGCAGCGCGCCTGATGCGTCTGTGTAGGGCGAGGGTCTCCCACGCCCGCGGCCGCGCGTCAGGACCGTAGGGGCGCAGCTTGCGGCGCCGTTTTCGCATCCGCCGGTCAATGCGCCGCCAGCGGTGTCCGACGAAGTCGCGATCCAGCTCCGCCCGCCGCTTATTTCGCCGCGGTGCCAAGCGCGGGACGCGAGCTGCGCCGCGCCGATTTTTTCGGCGGCGCCTTCACGACCGCTGCACTCGCCGACTCGGTTTTCTGCAGGTGCTGGGTCAGCCGCAGCACCTCGACCCCCGCCAGCAGCACGATGCCGATGCCGTGCGTGTCGTTCAGATTCCAGAGCAGGTCCTTCTTGTAGTAGTCGGACGTGAACGAGAATTCCGAACCGCGGCACACGCCATGGATGTTGCCCTGCCGGTCAATCGAGATCCGGTTCAGCGCCTCCCAGGCGCGGAAGACTGCGCGCACATACGGCTCCGGCTGCTCGAGCCAGCCATACTGCACGCCGCGCGCGAACCCGTACACGAACATCGAGGTGCACGAGGTCTCCGGATACGAATCGTGCTCGTTCAGCACCTGGTGCCACATGCCCGACGCGCCCTGCTGCGCCAGATAACCGGCGGAGAGCTCGCGGAACATCGCCAGCAGCTCTGGCCGCAGCGCGTGATCCGACGGCAGCACCGCGAGGAGCTCGGACAGCGAGAAAATCACCCAGCCGTTGCCGCGGCCCCAAGGGACGCCGGTGGCCATCTTGCGGCTGAAATCGTAGACGTGCGCCATCAGCTTCTGGTCCGGCAGATAGAGCCGCTCCTTGAACCCGAGGAACTGTCGCGCCGCATCGTCGATGTAGCGCGCCTCGCCGGTGAGCTGATAGTAACGACACAGGAACGGCACGCTCATGTACAGGTCGTCGGCCCAGAGCGTGTCCTCATGGAACTCGTGCATCAGGTCCTTCCGGAAGAACGTGCCGTCCGGCAGCCGCACCTGGTGGTTGGTGATGAAATCCGCCACGTAGTCCGAAATCTCCCGCGCGCCGTGCAGCTCGAAATACTTGGCCACCTCCAGCACGCACGAACCGAACGAGCCGCAGTCGTCGAGACTGTCGATGCTCGTGAGCAGATGGTGCACGTTGGTCGCGCCGCCATATTGCTGGCGGTCCCACATCGCGTAGTCGAACAGGTCGCAGCAAAACTGGATGTGATCGACGATGTACCGCTGCGTCTCGCCCGAACCGAGCAGTCGCGAGGCCTGGAGGAGGCCGTACAGCGTCACGCCCAGCGGATAGTTCCAGCGGCCGTAGAGCGGATTGTCGTTATAGGGCCGCACCCAGGTGTCGGGCGCATCGAGCCGCCAATACACGTCGCCCTGCAGGCCCGGCGCGAGCTTGTTGAGATCACGCAGGCTCCGCAGCTCGAACTCCTGGTCCGCCGCCAGCGGACCGAGGTACATCCACGGATTCGCCGGGCCCTGCAGCTGGCACGGGCTCAGGAGATTCACCGGCGCCCGACCGTCCTTGATCGTCAGCTCGTAGCCCCAATCCTGCCCGCGACACGCCGCGCGGACCATCACGTCCCAGATGCCGAACGGCACCCGCACCTTCGCCTCGAACCGGCCGGGCTTGCGCGTCGACAGTACAATCTCGTCCGCGATCGTGACCGTGATCGGCGCGCGGCACTCACCGGTCAGCACATATTCGCCGCGGCCCGGCCGCAGAAACTGTGCGCGCGTCCAGCCCACCGCGCAGCCGCCCGGCACGAGACCGAAGATCCGCCGGCACTGGCCAAGCTTCTTCTCCGCCGCACTCCATCCCTGCTGCGGATGCCACGTCACGCCGGTCGCCGCCTCGCTCGTCTCCGCGCCCGGAATCACCGCGAGCTCCTGGCGCAGCGGCCCGGTGAAGATCCAGCCCTCGTGCCCCGCGCGTTCCGGCGTCGGCATCAGGAAATAATACGGCAGCTTGCCCAGCCACGTGCCGAACACGCCGCCGAAACCGGCGCGCGTTTTCTTGAACCGCAGCACGAGATGATTCCAGCCCGGCTCGAGCGTAAGATTCAACCGGTGCCGGCTCTCTGGATACCGCTCCTCAAAAATCGTCGACTGAAAGACGCACGCCCCGGCCTGGTAGACGTGCGTGGGACAGTGACACGAGACGTCGAACTTGATTTCGCTGCGTCCCTCCGACCAGATCCGGCCCCAGGCGTACGCCAGCGCGCCGTCGGGCGCGTCGGGAAACTCCGCGTTGAAATCCGCCACGTAGCGGTAGTCCTTGCCGCGCATGATGCCGCGCCGCTGGTAAGGCCGGTAGCTCGGGAGATGCGGCGGGTTGTGCCCGCGATAGCGACGCACGATCGTATCGAGCGTCCGCTCCACCTGCAGGCCTGCTTGCGCGGCCATGCTGAGATGATCTTCGAAATAGAAACCCATGGAGGTGGGAATTAGGGGTAGATCGCCGTGCGGGCGTCAGCGCGGACCTCGGATCCGGATCGCCGCCGGCGGCATGGCCGCGGCGCCACGGCGCCCCACCGCAACGGCAGTTTTCCTAAGGACGATCGGAGCGAGGTAAACATGGGGGTACGGCGCGAAAACGGGCCGGGCGAGCATCACGCCGCCGAATCGGATTTGATACAATCGCCCGCGGATTCTGACCGTAGGAATGCGACCGTCATGAGTCGGGGTGATCGCGGGTTACAATCACCCAAGTTGTGCATGGTCAGAGGCTAATGCGCGAACATCGGCTTATTTGTGAGCGCCAAGCTGATCGCCCACCAGCGCCAGGCACTCGATCGCCGCCAGGCCCCACTGCGCGCTGCCGTTGGTGGAGACAAACCGGGCTTCGTGCACCGGTCGCAGCACCTCGGGCCCGCGCACCTCGTGGACCTCGAGTCGCTGGTTGCGCGTGCGGCCCTCGCCACCCTCCCCCCGGAAGAACTCCGACCACGCGCGCTGCGCCAGCGTCGGCTCGCGTTGCTGCACCGCCGCAAACGCGGTGAGCCGCGAGTGCCCCTGCTGCAGGCTGATGCCGCGCAGCGGCTGGCCGAAACGCTGCGCCTGCTCCTCGCCGGGCGCGTTGTAGAGTCTGCAATAATCGAGCCACGCCTGCTTGAACTCCGGCACGTCGAGCAGCTGCACCAGCTCGGCACAAACTTCGACGAGCCCGAACACCGCACTCAGGTGCGAGACGTTTGGTCGCTCGTTGTCGCTTTTCGCGAACGCGCCGGTGGCCAGTTGCAGCCGCGCGCCACCGGTGAAAAATCCCTGCGGCTGCGCCGCGATCGTGCGCATGCTCGCGAGCAGCCGGTCGCGCATCTTCGGATCGCCGGTGCGCTCCCACTCGGTCAGCCACGCGCCCGCGAGCGAGCCCCAGTCCGTGCCGAATCCGGCGTAGACTTCCTTCGCGTTCGGATCCGGCGGCGTCACGCGATCGCGCGCGACCTTGCGGTTGGCCTGGATCATGGCCAGCGCCCGCGCCGCCTCGATCTGCTCGCGCATGAGATCGCCGAACCGCTCGTCACCGGTGAGATAGTAATAGTAGCGTCGGTTCAACGCCGTGCTGATCCGCAGTTGCTTCGCGCTGCAGCCCCAGTGGAGCACGTTGTGCCGCGAGCCCAGCGGCGCGAACCGGCCCTGATGATGCACGTCGACCTCGCCCGTGTGCCGCGTCAACGCCTCGGCGAAACGGAAGATGTCCGCGCGGCCGCTGCGCAGGAAAAGCAGCCAGAGCCAGATGTCGGTGGACAACTCCGAGTTGTCCCACGCGAACCCGCCGACGTCGTATTTCCATTCGTGGCGATCGACGTCGTAGCTGTGCATCACGTCGCCGTAGTTCCAATAGCCGTACCAGCGGCGCTCCTCGCGCTGCTGTTGATAATAGTCGAAATACCAATCGAGCTGGTCCTCGATCGCGGCCCGCTCCGGCGTCGAACGATCCACCGGCGACCACAGTCCGCCGAACACTCCGGCCACATGCAGCGTCGCGGGCGTCGCCATCACGACCGGCGGTGTGCGCACCACGTCGGCGAGCGCGGCGAGCTGGGCGCCGCGCGGCGTCGCCGCCAGCGCGAACAGATACAATTCGCTCGTGCGCGCCACGCCCTCCGGTTTGTCGAAGCCCGGCTCGTAATCCTCGTAGGTGATTTCCATCGCCTCGAGCTGTTTGTCGTAGGTGTCCTCGCCGAGACTGTCGTGATAGCCGCGCAAATCCATCGGCCCGGCCTCCGGGGCCCACACCCAGGCGGTGACTTCGGCGCGCTCACCCGCGGCACCGCGAATGTCGAGTTGCGCCGGATGGCTCTGCCAGAAATTGCGGATGCCGAAAGCCACGCCGCCCGTCGGCGTGCCGACATAACCCATCCCGCCGGCACGCTGACCGCGCGCCGCGCTGATCCAGGTGTAGCCCGGCTTGGTCCGCTTGCGGATCTCGAATCCGTCCGCGTTGGGCTGGAACACCGTCCAGTCGCCGAACGCCGGCACGTAATGCAGCCGGCTGCTCACGTTCTTCGGCCAAGCCTCGAGTGGTGGGGTCGCTTCGCCTGCACGCTGCGCATTCTTCACCGCCGCGCCCGCGTCGCGGCGCAGCCCCGTGAGCCCGCGCACCGCTTCGGTGAACAATCCCGCCTCCTGCCCGGAGAACCGCACGTGCCGGTCGTGCAGTTCCCCACGGAGCGGCACATCGAACCGCAATCCCAGTCCGCGGATGAAATCCTTCCGCTCGTCGCCGTCGTAGATGATCGTGTGCATCACGCGGATCGCGTCGCCGCCCGCGTAGAAATACAGCCGCACCACGAACGGCAGCCAGGCGCGACCGCCTTGCTCCGCCGCGTGCCGGCCCTCGATCTTCACCACCGCCCGCACAGGACCCGACTGCTCAAGCGTCACCGCGCCAATCTCGCCGGCGAAGGGCTCGGGATCCGCCCCCGCTTCCGCCGCGTCCTGTCGCAACAACACCAGCCGGCCGTGCTGCAGGATCTCGCGACCGTCGCGCGTGATCAGCGGAATCAGCTCGCGGCCCGCGCGCGCCACCCGAACCTGGATCACGCCGGTGTCGATCGCGATCGCGTCGGCGGATTCGCTCGCCCGCAGCGGCTGCGGCAGTTCGGCCGGCGTGCCGGCCGCCAGTTCGAAGGACGCGCCCGGGGTGTTCGCCGGCAAAGCGTGGGCGGTCCATTTGAATGATCCGTCCGGCCACGTCGCCAGCGGCCAGCTCTGCACCGGCAGCGCCGCGCCGTCGGCGCGTAGCGCGAAGGTCGTTCCCGCCGGGTGCTGTCCGCGCGGCCAGGCCACGCCCCAGGTGGCTCCGGGTTGCACCTTCGGCGTCGAACCATCGAGCCAGCGCGCTTCGGCAACGCCCGGCTTCACGGACGCTTTCACGGGCACGGCGCCGGCGGGGGCGGCGTTGACTTGCGCGCGCAGGGACGTGGCGAGTTGCGCCGCCACGGCGGCGAGCGCGGTTTTCTGTACAAATTGGCGACGAGTGAGGTGGGACATGGGTAACGGGGAGTCGAAGATCGGAGTTTGGGAGCGCGGCCACCCTCGGCCGCAATTCCTCGGAGCGACCGCGGGCGGTCGCGCTCCCGGGAACTAGTCGAGGTGAAATACCTCGCGCAGGTCCGCGGAGACCGGACTGAAATCGGGATTGCTGGGCATCACGTCGCCCATGTGTTTCCACCAGCGCTGGCATTCCGGCGTGCGGGCGATCGCCGCCCAACGCGCCTCATCCTCGATCTCCACATAACCGAAGAGCTGCCGGGTCTGCGGATGCAGGAAGATCGAGTAGTTATGGACACCGTGCGCTTTGAGCACCTGCGCGAGCTCGGCCCAAATCGGGCGATGGCGCCGCTCGTACTCGGCCTCGCAGCCGGCATTGACGGACATGACGAACGCTTTGCGAATCATCGGGGCGAAGGGGTGAAACGTTGCTTCACGGTGCGAGCCGCGCCGGGAAAGGCGACCGGGCGAGTTCCGGGACAGTTTGAACGGCCGCGGCCAAGGCCCTCGACCGTCGTTGGGGCCGCGCGCGATGGATGCAGTGCGGCGCGGCCCCAAAAAATTCGGACTGGTCGAATTTGCATTGAACTCCCGCCGCGAAGTCGAATGGTGGCGCTGTTCCCCATGGCTGCCCCCACTCTGCGCACGTTGGCCCGCTCCCTCGGGCTCTCGCGGACGACCGTCTCGGACGCGTTGCGCGGTTCGCCGCGCGTCAACCCTGATACCGTCGCGCGCGTGCGTGCCGCCGCGAAGGCGGCCGGTTACGAGCGCAATCCGCTGACCGGCGCCGTCATGTCACTGCTGCGGCGTTCACGCGGGCAGAAGTTTCGCGGCGTGCTCGCGGCCATTGAGATGGTCGAGCCCATCCGCCCCGCGCACGTTATTCGCTACAACGAGAGCCTGCTCTCCGGAATTTCCGAGCGCGCCAACGATCTCGGCTTCAAGGTCGAGCGCTTCGAGATTGGCCCGCAAGGCATGCGGTTGAACCGGCTCGACACGATCCTCCACACGCGCGGGATCCAGGGGCTCATCGTCCTGCCCGCGTCCGGCTTTCCGGATCTCACTGGCTTGAGCTGGGACCGCTACACCGCGGTCTACGCCGACTATTTCATCGACCATCCCGCGCTGCACTGCGTCTGTTCGGATCACTATCGCTCCATGGTGGCGCTGCTGCACGAGCTGCACGCACGCGGCTATCGGCGCCCGGGGTTGTTTATGGACATCCACCTCGACGAGCGGCTGCAGTTCCGCTGGGAAGGCGCGTTTCTCGCGCTGCAGAAATACCTGCCAAAAATCACCGCGGTGCCCGCACTGCGCCGGACCTCCATCACCCGCGCCGATTTCGAGACCTGGTTCAAGAAATACGATCCCGACGTCGTGCTCGGCCATTTCCCCGAGGCGATGAGCTGGATGAAGGAGTGCGGCGCCGACGTGCCGAAGACGCACAGTTTCGTCTGCCTCAATTCACTGCGCGTCACCGAACCGTGCGCGGCGCTCGATTTGCAGACGCATCAACTCGGCGCGCGTTGTGCCGAGCTCGTGATCGGACAGCTTCTCCACAACGAGTTTGGCATCCCCGGCGAGCCTTCGCTGACGACCATTCCCGCCAAGCTGATCGAAGGGCCGACGCTTCGGCCGCCCGTCGCGGCCGAGACGACCGCCGCTGGCGTCGACAACTGACTTTCCGGCAGTAGCGCGGCGCCTCCCGCGCCGCCGTGGTCCTCACGCGAGACGGTAGGCCAAGTCGCTGGGGACGTGGCCCGCCACCTCACCGAGGTGGTCTACAGCGACTGCAACCCCTCCTTCAGCCGCACGTCTGGCATCGCGCGCAGCGCCTCCGCCACGATCGCGGCGTTCAGTTCCGCACCCAGCCGGCTGGTGTGCGTGTGCTCGTCCGCAAACAGCGCGTCGACTTTCTCCGCGCCGAGCTGGTCGTAGCGCTGCGCGACGAGTTCGTTGAGATCGATGAAGGCCACGCCCTCCCGTTCCGCGACCTGCTTGGCCCAGCCGGCATAACTGTCGGCGGAGCGCACGATGCGGCCCTCCTTCCATGTCTTGCGCGGAACGGGCGAACAGATGATCGGCGTGATCCCGCGCTCCTTCGCCTCGCGCACGTAATGCCGCAGATACCAGCCATACGTGTGAACCACCTCGTGTTTTTTCGTCAGCAGATTGTCGATCTTCTCCGTCTCCTCACCCACGCCCTTGATCGTGCCGCGAGCGCGCGAGGTGTCGTTCAACGCCGCGCTGTCGTTGTGCCCGAACTGCATGATCAAAAAATCGCCGCGTTTCATCAGCGTGAGTGCGCGCTCCCAGTGTCCCTGCGTCAAAAAGGTCCGGCTGCTCAAGCCGCCGATCGCGCGGTTCACGACGTTCAGTTTCGCCGGATCGACCAATCCGGCTAGCGGCTCGCCCCAGCCCCACTGGCCCTTGTCGCCGTCGCCGCGGCCGTTGCGCACCGTCGAGTCGCCGATCAGCACGAGCGACGGCAGTTCGGGATTCGCCGGCTCGGGCAGGTTGAGCCAGCCGATCGCGTCCGCTTCGACGGCCTGGCCTTTCGCCGAGAGAAACGGCGCCCAGGGTCCCTGGCGCAGCCCCTTCAATCCCGCGACCACGCTGGCCGCCGTCAGCTCGGCGCCGGCAACGTTCGTGTGCGTGTGATCCGGCCCGAACAACGCCTTCACCTGCGCTTCGCCCAGCTGCTGGTAACGGTCGGCGATGATCCGGGTGACGTCGACAAACGCGACCCCGGCCGATTGCGCGACCTCGCGGCTCCACGCGCGATGCGCGTTGGGCGCGCCGCGCTCAACTTTCCCGTCCTTCCAAATGGCGCGCACCGTGGGCGACAGCACGATCGGCGTCGCGCCCTTCGCCTGCAGGTCCGCGATCATCTTGCGCAGATACCAACCGAACGTGTGCACCACCTCGTGTTTTTTCGTGAGCACGTTGTCGATCTCCTGCGACTCCTCGCCCACACCCGGCAGCGAGCCGCGCGCGCGCAGCGGTCGCGTCGAGCCTGGCGGCTCCTCGTTGATCGCTCCGCCGTCGTTGTGACCAAACTGGATCAGCACGAAATCGCCGGCCTTCACCTCCGCGAGCAACTGGTCCCACAAGCCTTCGGTGATAAACGTCCGGCTGCTACGACCGCCGCGCGCGCGATTCGCCACGTTGAGCTTCGCCGGATCGAAGTAGTCGGCGAACGGCACGCCCCAGCCCTGCACCGGATCGGCATTGTTCTTCGCCGCCGTCGAATCGCCCGCGATGAACACGGTCGGCAACGCCGGATTCAGCGGTGTCGCGACCGCCGCGGGATTTTTCGCGAGATCAGGCGCCGGCGTGGCAGGCGCGGGAGATTGGGTTTGTGCAAACGCCGCCAGGGCGAGCCCGCAGGTGAGCCCGCCGAGAATCTGGGCGAGAAGGGAGAGGAGACGGGAGTTCATTGTTGGAAAGCTCGGCGAGGTGAACGCCACGGATTTGTCGTGCGCAGCGGTATGGTTTGTGGGGCCGGCGCTCGCCGCCGGCCGAGGCTGCCGGCAGGCGGCAGCCCTACAAGAAGCGGTGCGGGCTTCATCATTCACTCTTCAACGTCACCTCGATTGGCGCCAGTCCGGTCGACTCGGCGCGCAGGGTGATCGGCCCGCTCTCGCCCGGTTTCGTACGCAGGATCACCAGCGCGAGTCCATTGTAGGCCGAGCGCTCGCGGGCTTGGAACGGCTCGAAGCTCGTCGCGTCGCCGTTGTCGACGGCGGCGATCGTCGCCGGCCCGGTGATGCTGAACGTGAGCTTGTTCTTCGACCGCGGCACGAGCAGGCCGTCCCGGTCCGCGACGGTGATCGTGACGAACGACAGATCGCGGCCGTCCGCGCGCAGCGCCGCGCGATCGGGCTGCGCGAGCAGCTTCGCCGCCGCGCCCGTCGTGCGCTGCACGGCGTCCGCCCACGGCTTGCCGTTCTTGTAGGTGACCACTTTCAGCTCGCCGGGCTGGTAGACGACGTCGTTCCAGCGGAAGCGATATTCGCCCGGCCCGCGTTTCTGCCGGCCGAGCGATTTGCCGTTGAGGAACAACTCCGCCTCGTCGCCCGAGCTGTAGACAAACACCGGCGTGACCTGCCCGACGCGTTCCGGCCAGTTCCAATGCGGCAGGATGTGCGCCATCGGCAACTCCGGCCGCCAGCGCGCCTGATAGAGGTAAAAACGATCCTTCGGGAAACCGGCGAGATCGATGATCCCGAAATAGCTGCTGCGCGACGGCACGCGAATTTTGCCGAGCGCGTCGAGCTCCTGCTGCATTTTCGCGCGACCGGCCGCGTCGGAGAAGTTCAGCAGATTTGTGACGTCGGCGTTATACGGCGTCGGCTCGCCGAGATAGTCGAACCCGGTCCACACGAATTCGCCGAGCACGAACGGATTCTCGTCCTGCGCCTTCCACTCCGTGTCGGGCGTCGTCGCCCACGGCGGCGTGTAGAGGTCATAGGAGCTCACCTGAAAGTCCGCGCGGCCTTGCGCCTTGTCCTCGCTGACCGGGAAGAAGTACTCGCCGCGCGAGCTGATGGTCGACGCAGTCTCCGCGCCCTGCTGCACGATCTGCGGATGCGTGGCGCGCAGCTTGGCATATTCCGCGGGCTTGTAGTTGTAGCCCACGAGGTCGACGACGCTTTGAAAGCCGTTGTAACCGGAAACAATAGCATTGAACCCGGCTGCGACCGCGCGCGTGCGATCCTCCTCGCGCACGATGCCGGCCAGATGCGCCGCCAGCCGCCAGCCGTCCGGCTCCCACTGCTCGCGAATCTCGTTGCCGATGCTCCACTGGATCACGCAGGGGTGATTGCGATCGCGGCGGATCATCGCGCGCAGATCCTTTTCGTGCCAGTCGTGGAACACCCGGCTGTAGTCGTCGGGCGTCTTGCCCGCCTGCCAGCAATCGAACGCCTCGACCATGACGAGAAAGCCCATGCGGTCGCAGAGCTCGAGCAGCTCGGGGGCGGGCGGATTGTGACTGGTGCGAATCGCGTTGCCGCCCATCGCCTGCAGGATCTCGAGCTGCCGCTCGAGCGCGCGTTCGTTGATCGCGCTGCCGAGCGCGCCGAGATCGTGGTGATTGCACACCCCGCGCAGCGGCACGCGCTCGCCATTCAGCAGAAAGCCGTGGTTCGGCGTGTGCGCGATCGTGCGAATGCCGAACGGCGTCTCGATGCGATCGATCACGCGATCGCCTTCGAGCACCGTCGTCTCGGCGACATAGCGATGGCGCTCGCGCAGGCTCCAGCGCCGGGGCTGCGCCACGCGGAACGTGTGCGCCAGCTTCACGGCTTTGCCCGGCACCGCGCGGAGCGCGCGCGGCTCGCTGCTCGCCACCGGCGCACCGACCGCCCGGCCCTGCGGATCGGCCGCGAAGAGTCTCACGCCCACCCGCACGTCGGCGCGCGCGTCGGTGTCGTTCGCCAGCGTCACCGCCACGTCGACGAGCGCCGACTCCGCGCTCACCTCCGGTGTGGTGACGAACACGCCCCAGGGCGCGACGTGCACGGGCGCGGTCTTCGTCAGCCAGGTATGGCGGTAGAGTCCGCCACCCGGATACCAGCGCGACGACCAGTTCGGGTTGTCCAACCGGATCGCGATCACGTTCGATCCGCCGGGTTTCAGGTGCGGCGTCAGGTCGACGCGCCACGAGGTGTAGCCGTAGGGCCAGCCGCCGACGAAGGCGCCGTTGCACCACACGAGCGCGTAGGACATCGCGCCGTCGAGCTCGAGCGCAATGCGGCGCCCCGCGTCCTCGGCCGGCAGCGTAAAGGTTTTCCGATACCACGCGACGCCGAACCACGGCAGCTTGCCCGTATCGCCGGACAGGTCCTGCTGGAAGGGTGCCTCGATACCCCAGTCGTGCGGCAGGTCGACCGAGCGCCAGCTGCGGTCATCAAAATCGACGTGGGCAAACTTCACCTCGCGCTCCGGATCGCGCGGCCGGCGCGGCGCGCGCACCGGCGGCTGGTTGAGCAGCTCGTCGCCCGTCGGCAGCACCCAGTCCTTGATCCGTTCGTAATCGAGCGAGCCGCCCGCGTAAGGCGTGTCGCCCTTGATGAATTTCCATCCGGCGTCGAACGAAACCCGTTCGCGCGGCGCATCGGACGCCGCGAAAACGGCCGGCCCGAACAGGGCGCAAGCCATGAGGCTAATTGCGAGGAGCGTTTTCATGGGAAGATCAGAATCCAGGATTCACGGGGTGATCGGTTTCAGGTCGGCATTGAGTTCCACGGCTGCCCCGATCGCAATCGTCGGCAACGTTTCGAGCCGGCGGCCCAGTCGGATCTGCGCCGATTCGCCGCGCAAGCTGTGAATCACCGCGCGTTCGAGCGCGCCGTCGCGCCAGCGCAGATCGACGACGAATCCGCCCCGGGCCCGCAGTCCACGCACCTCGCCCCCGCGCCACGTCGGCGGTAGCGCGGGCAACAACTCGATCTCCCACCCGGCTGACTGAGCCGACCGATCCGGTGAGACACCTGTAACACCGGATTGGTCAGCGGAACCCGCGGCGGGCAGTGCCCGGCTTTGCAGGAGCAGTTCGGCGATGCCCGCCGTGCCGCCGAAATTGCCGTCGATCTGAAACGGGGGATGAGCATCAAAAAGATTCGGGTAGGTGCCGCCACCGGTCGTCGTGATCTGATCGGCGCCGACTGCGGGCTTCAGTAGCGACCGCAGCAGATCAGCGGCGCGCGCACCGTCGTGGAGTCGCGCCCAGAGTGTCAGCTTGTGCGCCAGGCACCAACCGGTGCCGCCGTCCCCGCGCGCATCGAGCGTCTTGCGCGCCGCCGCGGCGAGCTCGGGCGTGCCGGCCACCGAGATCTCGTCGCCCGGATAAAGTCCCCAGAGGTGGGAGATGTGCCGATGGTGCGGATCCGCCTCGCCATAGTTTTCCAGCCATTCCATCACGCGCCCATCCGGCGCGATCCGCGTCGGCGGCAACCGCGCGGTCTTTGCGCCGAGCTCGCGCTGCAGCTCCGCGTCGACGTCGAGCACGCGCGCCGCCTCCGCCGTGGCGGTGAAGAGAGACCGCAGGATTTGGTTGTCGAAGGTCGGGCCCAGGCACACGTGCGCCTTCGTGCCATCGGCCAGCACGAATTCATTCTCCGGTGAATTCGCGGGCGCAGTCACGAGCCAGCCATGCGTTGGCTCCTCGATCAGCATATCGAGATAAAATTCGGCCGAGCCTTTCATCATCGGATAAGCACGCTCGAGAAACGCGCGATCGCCGGTAAACAGGTAGTGGTCCCACAAGTGCTGGCACAGCCACGCCGAGCCCGTCGTTGTCGCGCCCCAGCTGGCGCCTTCGCCGGGCGAGGTGAAGCCCCATGGGTTCGCGAGCACGTGCGCCACCCAGCCGCGCGCGCCGTAGTAGGCGCGCGCCGTCCGCGCGCCCGGCTCGGTCAGCGACTGCGTGAACGAGAACAGCGAGTCGTGCAGCTCGGGCAAACCGCAGATCTCCGCCGGCCAGAAATTCATCTGCACGTTGATGTTCAGATGCCAGTCGCCGTTCCACGGTGTCTGCACACCGTCGGCCCAGATCCCCTGCAGGTTGGGCGGAAATCCATCCGGCCGGGTCGACGAGATCAGCAGGTAGCGGCCGAAATCAAAGTAGAGCTGCGCGAGCCCGGGATCGTTCGCGCCGGCCGCCTGGGCTACGAGACGGGCTTGGGTGGTAGGGCGCGGATTCCGTTCCGCGCCGCGATCGTCCGTCGTCATTTGCGGCGGCGAGGGGACTCGCCGCCCTCCCTCCGTTCCGTCCTCGCTCAGCCGCAGCAGCACGCGATCAAACAGCCCGCGATAGTGCGCCAGATGCGCGGCGCGCAGCGCGCCGAAACTTTTCTGCGCGCTCCGATCCATGTCCGCCATGGCCGTCGCCGCGGCGTCCTCCACTTTCCGACCCGCGAAGCTCTTGATGTCCGTCGCCGCCGTGACGAGCACGAGCACCTCGTCGGCAGCGCGGACGCGCAGCACCCCGTCGCCGGATTCCACCGAACCGCCGCGATTCACGATCCGCGCGATGGTGGCAAACCCGACATTCTCGCCGCCGCGGCCGTCGCTCAACCGGCCGCTCATCAGCAGCCGTCCACCCTCCAGCACGCGGGTCGTCGCCCGCTCCGGTCGCTCCAGCGCCAACTCGAAGGAGATCGCGCCGCGCTTGTTCGCCGTTAGCCGGATCACAGCGACTTCGTCGGGAGCGCTCACGAAGGCCTCGCGCTCAAACCGAACGCCGTCGCGCTCGTAGCTGACGCGACTCACCGCGTCCGCGAGGTCGAGTTCGCGCGCGTAGTTCGTCACCTCCGTCCCACTCGCCGAGGACGCGAACGCCAGCCTCAGCTCGCCCAGCACCTGATAGCTGCCGTAGGGCACGTTCGCGCCACGACCGCGGCCCGATCCCGCGCCCGCGCACGTGAAATTTTCCGCCACGACTTTCTCGGCCTCGGCGTTCTGGCCGGCGAGCAACAGCCGCCGGATCTCCGGCAGCGCCGCCGCGGCATTCGGCCGGTCGGCATCCTGCGGCGAACCTGACCACATGCCGGCTTCGTTCAACACGACCCGCTCCTCGTCCACGCCGCCGAAGGGCATCAGCCCCAGCCGGCCATTTCCCAACGGTGTCGCCGCCGTGAAGTGGCGCGCCGGCGCGTCGAAGCGCACGAGGTGCTCGACCTCCGGTTTCGCGTCGCGCAGCCGATCGATCAACGCCCGCGGAACCTCGATCATCGTGCCGTGCCGCGCGCCGGCGGGCAGCGCGATCTGGTCGGTTACATCCTCCCAGGTTTTCAGGTCGCGCGAACGCAGCGCGCCATAGTGCCGCTCGCGGTAAACGTCGAAATACACCAGCACGTCGTCACCGACCCGGATCGCCGTGGGCCCTTCCACCCAGTCGCGCGTAAACGGCGCACCGAACTCGCGCCACGGGCCCTCGATGTCCGTCGCGTGCGCGAGCCGCAGGTGTTTCTTTGGCGGCTTTTGTGTTTCATCCTTCGCGATCATCCACCAGCCGCCGTCCCGCGCCGGCAGCAGCGTCGCGTCGATCACGTTGAACCCCGGTTCCACGAACAGCCGCGTCGGCGTGAACGCCTGCCAGTCCTTCGTCGTCGTGGCGTAGATCCGATGGTTGAGCGCGTCCTCCGACGAACCCGCCGTTTCCGGAAACTTTCCCGGAATCGTCGACGCCCAGAAAATGATGAACTGCTCCCGCTGCGCGTCCCACGCCACCTCCGGTGCCCAGGAGTTCCGCACGGTCGGTTCGTGCGCCATCACCGGAATCGCCTTCTGCTCCGACCAGGTCAGGAAGTCGCGCGTCGACGCGTAGCCGATGGCGTTGTCCCACCAGCCCGAGGTCCACACGAGATGGTAGGTTCCGCCGGGTCCACGCGTGACACAGGGATCGCGCATCAGCCGATCCTTGCCGACGGACGGAAACAGGACGCTCCGGCCGCGATCGAGTGCGGTCCAGCGATAGCCGTCCTCGCTCCACGCGAGGTGGAGCCCGTCCTCGCCGTTGCCGGTGAAATAGGTGAAGAGAAACGCCGTGTCCGCGGCGCGGAGTGCCGACGCGAGCAGCAGGACCAGCACGAAGGCGAGCAGTCGGCGAAGGTGCAAGAGCTGCATAGGTGAGGAGGTTTGACCGCGACAACCGGCTAGCGCTCGACTGTTTCCTGGGAGCGCGGGCGTCTCGCCCGCAATTCGAGAACGCGGGCGAGACGCCCGCGCTCCCACCCCGTCATCCACTCGCCGCCCAGCGCAACAACCCGATGAACAGACCGACGATCGCGAACGAAATCACGCAGCAGATCAGGAAGCCCACGGTGTCGACCTTGTCCCATTTCGTGAATTCCCAGTTGGAACGCGGGAACAACTTCGTGTGGTCGAACCGCGACGGATTGCGCCGGGTTTCCTCCATCGTCGCCACTTCCAGCTCGGGCGTGTCCCCCACCGGCGTCTTCATCTTGCCGTAGAAGAACGCGACGCGCTGCGGATCGGTGCGGGGCGTGACCAAGCTCACCAGAATCAGCACGGCGAACGGGAACAGCGCGTCGAAGAAGAACTGCGCCGTCAGCCGCTGCGTCGGCGACATGTGCACCACGTCGAGCCCCGCCTTGCCGAGGATCCAGCATTCGAGGTTGAAGCGGTTCAATCCCCCCGACGCGATCAACGGGCTGGCAGGGTTGTCCGCCTCGGCTCGCACGACGCGGCCGAAATACACCGGCGCCGGCCGGCCGTTGGGCGCCGCACTCATCTGGGTGAGGTTTTGGTTGTCTCCCACCCCCGGCAGATGTGAGGCCGTCCACGGAATCACGAGGATCGTGAGCGTCGACAGGACCACGCACGCCCAGACCGCCTGCACGGAGGTGCGCCGCCAGAAATACGTCAGCAGCACGGCGGCGCCGAACGGCAGGTTGACCGTGAGCACGAGATTCACGATCGAGAGGAAGTCGCCCATCAGCCACGCGGAGATGGCGCCGAGCGCGAGCACCGCGACGATCGTGCAGCGCGCGTAGAACACGCCCTGCTTTTGGGAGATGCCCGGCCAGATCTGCCGGTAAACGTTGCGGACGAACAGCGACGAGATCGCGAGCGCCTTGGCGGCGAGCGTCGACATCGTGCCCGCGAGCACGCCGGCGAGCATCAAACCGATCAGCCCGGGACCGAGCAGCCGGTTGGACATCGCGCCCCAGGTCGCGTCGGGATCGGAGAGCCCGCCCACGCCGAACATCGCCACCGCGATCAAGCCGGCGAACGACCACATGATGATCATGAGCCGTTTCAGGTACGTGCCGGAGACGCCGGAGCGCGCCGCGAACTCGTTCTTCGCCGAGCCGCAGATGCCCATGTTGTGACTGAGCCCGCTATTCTGCACGATGCTCACCAGCAGGATGCCGATCAGACTGAGCACGGAGAACTGTTCCGCCGCGCCCGAGCCGAACAGATCGAACATGTGCGGTGGCACCTTGAGGTGCAGCTGCGACCAGCCGCCGATCGCGTACAGTCCGGTCGGTATGAGCAACAGCGAGAAGACGATGATCAACACGCTCTGCAGGCCCTCGTTCACCGCCGCGGCAGCCATGCCGCCCAGCACGATGTAGGTGCCGACCACGATCGAGAAGACCGTGTAGAACAGCACGTCGTTGAGCACGGTGATGTAGCTGTGCAGTTCGCCGCGCGCGTTGCGGTCGCGCAGGTTCGCCAGCTCGACCTGCTGCGCCGTCGTGAGCTCCGTCTGCGCGGCGGTGCGCTCGAGCTGCTTCAGCTGGTTGTAACCCTCGACCGACACGCGGTCCTCGACGGTCCACTCCACCTGCTGCTTCACGACGAGCGACGAGGCGATCTTGTAGGCGGTGACGTTGCCAAAGCCAATGAACACGCACGCGACCAGAATCTGGAAAATCGCGTAGAAGAGGCTGAGCCCGCGGCTGGCGTAGCGATCCTCGAACAAGTCGGAGAGCGTCGTGAGCCGCACGCGGCGATACCACACGTTCATGAACCAGAAGTACGGGTTCATGAAAACCGTCTGGAACGAGAGCCAGGAACCCGGCGCGCCCTGCTGGTAGACGAAGCTCGCGGTGCTCACCGCGCCCTGCGGCTCGGTCGCGTTGCCGAAGTTGAGGAAGAACTGGTAGAGCTTGCCGAGCTTGCGGCCGGCGAGGAAGAACCCCTCCTCGCTGTTGGTGCCGGCGGACGCGCGGCGGCCGATCCAGATCACGGCCAGCAGATACGCGAGAACCACCAAGAGGTCGAAAAGATGAAGGCTGCCGAAGCGCATGGAAATGGGGATTGAATCGAGGCTGCTCGGGTGACCGGGGGAAGTCATGCCGCGCGCGGCCCGGACCGGCAAGCATGCCGGCCGCAAACCTCGATTCAACCACCCTCGCGGCCAAGCACCTTCGGACAGTTCGGGATGGCGCCGGTTACTCGGGTCGTCCGCAGCCGGCTCGCGGAACGACAGTCGATTGAAACCTCCGCGGGCGCCCGCGTCCGCTGCCGTGCGGGACTGGGGAGCAGCCGCGCAGGTCCGGCGGCCTGGGGGTGCGGCTTCGCGAGGCATGAGCGTTTTGTGACATTTTCGGAGCGGCCTGCTCCCTTTACAGGCCGACGGACGGACGCGTTACGTGGTTGGGTCGGCTTCCGTGCTGACCCAATACCCAACACCCCAATACGCCATGAACCGAACGAACCACCGTATCGCGTTAGCGTGCGCCGGGCTGGCTGCTTTGCTGCCGTGCCTGGTCCGCGCCCAAGCCAATCCGCCGACGGCGGCGCCCGCTGTCGCCGACGAAGTCGTCGAACTCCCGCAGTTCGTGATCAGTGAAAAGCGCGCCAACCCGTATCTCTCCGGGCAGGCGCTCTCGACCTCCCGCGTGGCCATGCTCGTGCAGGACATCCCACAGACCGTCTCCGTCGTGACCGCGGAATTCATGAAGGACTCGATGAGCTTCCGCATGCTCGACGCCGCGAAGTATGTGACGCCGGTGGTCGAGTCGACACTCCCCTGGGGCGGCGATCGCTACACCATTCGCGGTTTTCAGGTCTCGCAGGAGTTCATCGACGGCAGCGTGATCTCCGGCGGGTCGGGCTACAGCATGTCGATTCCGCAGTTCAACCTCGACCGCATCGAAGTCATCAAGGGCCCGAACGCGATCCTGGTGCCCGGCGGCAGCCCCGGCGGCGTGATGAACCCGATCACGAAGGAGCCGATGTCCAAGGACGCTGCTTCCGTCACCCTCAATCTCGCGCAATACAACGGCAACGACTTCGGCGTCGATGTGAACCGCGTGTTGAACGAACAGAACAAGATGGCGTTCCGGCTGGTGTTCGGGATCTGGCGCAACGACCAATTGTACATCAAGAACCACTTCCGGAACGGCTACGAAATCTCGCCGTCGTTCTCCGTCGAACTCTCGCCGGTCATGAAGCTGGTCGTGAAAGCCGACTTCCTCCAGAACCGCGAAACCAATCTCGCCGGCCTGCCGATCGATCCCAGCGTGGGTAGCAACCAGACCGCCGTGATCGCGCGCGGGCTGCCGCGCGACTGGTCGTTCGGGAACTCCGATGACAACCGCCATCGCTCGACCGAGCGGCTAAGCGCGGAGCTGCGTACGACGATGGGCAGCCACGTGACCTCCCGTCTGTACGTCATGGCCGACCATGTGCGCCGCATCGACCCAGGAGGCACCGGTTCGGCGTTGTCCACCGGTACCGCCGCCGGCCGGACGGGCGGCGGCAGCCGCAACCCCACGACGGGCATGTACGAACCCGGCGTAAACTGGAGCACCGTCGCCAACGGCGACGGTACCGTCTCCGCCGTGAGCACCGCCGTGCCGATCACCGATCCTTCGACGTGGATCTACACGCGCAACAACGGCAAGGTGGATCTCGAGTACGAGGAGGCCCACCTCAAGAACGACTACGCCGCGCAATTCGACGGCGCCTGGTTCAAGTCCACGACGCTCGGCGGCTTGGCCGCCGATTTCTCCAAGGTACGGTTCCTGAGCTGGGGTGCGGCGCCACGGGGCGATGTCGCCAACAACAACCTGAACGCGATCACTTATCCGCCGTATGTCTTCCCGCAGATCCGGCCGGCCGATTTCAGCCTGCCAAATCCCACCAGCGTGCAGAGCGGCGGCGATCTGACGTCGCGCCAATACACGCTGCAGGCCTTCCTGTTCGAAACCTTCAAGGCATGGAACGACCGCATTCAGGTTTCCGCCGGCGTGTCGCGGTTTTATGGGAATTTGTCGCGCACCGACAACACATTGACGGCGCTGAACGCGACGATCCTCAACACCGCGCCCACCTACGCGATCACCACCAACGCGAAGACGCTCGGTCTCGTCATCAAGCCGATCAAGCAGATCTCGCTCTTCGCCAGCCGCAACACCACCGGCGGGGCCATGCCGGGCGAACTCTCCGCCGGCACCTATCTCGAGAAGACGACCACGTTCGGACCGGATGCCTACCACGCCACGCCGGTGACGGTGCAGCAGTTCCGCCCGACGTCCGGCAGCCAGGACGAGTTTGGCGTCAAAACCTCGGCACTCGCGGGTCGGCTCACCGCATCGTTCGCGCATTTCAAGATCTCCCAGCAGAACTACGGGGTGCCGAACAGCGAGTACTACACGCTGGTCGCCCAAGGCCGCCAGGCCGAGGCCAACCTGCTCCAGAACCCGATCTATCTCGACCTCGCCTCCAAGGGCTGGGAGTTCGAAGCCACCTACTCGCCGGTCAAGAATCTCACGATCCTGGGCAACTACACCTCGTTCAAGGAGCGCCAGCCGATCACCGACGTGCGGGTGCGCGGCGTCCCGGACAAAGCCGGCGCCCTCTATCTCGACTACCAGTTCACCAGCGGCCCGCTCACTGGCTTCGGGATCAACGTCGGCGTCGAGTACAAGGGCGATGTCGCCGGCGAAAACGTGAACGCCTATACCACCACCATGCCAATCCGCGGCATCGGGCTCGTGCCGCAACAGCCTTCGTTCCTGGTGGCCGGGCGCACGCTCGTGAACATCGGGTTCAGCTACAAACGCCCGAATTGGAGCGTCCGGTTCATGGTCGCGAACGCGTTCGACAAGGATTACATCCTAGCCGCGGGCAGCCGCACGTCCGCGGTCGTCGGCGATCCGCGCAACATCAAGGGGTCGTTCACCTACACGTTCTAGAACCGGTCGCAAAAACCGCACCGTTTGGGTCGTAGGGCTGCCGCTCGCCGGCAGCCGCAAACCCCCATCCAGCGCAAACGCGTTCTCGGCCGGCGGCGAGCGCCGGCCCTACGAGGGCGCTGGGCCGCCCAGAAAATTCTCGGATTACCTTCAGCGCGGCGCAGGCGCCCGTCGATCTGCGCCAGAACCCTCCCGGGCCGGCACACCGTGTGCCGGCCCGTTCTTTGTGCCGACGGAACCGCGTCAGTCGGACTGTTCAATTGCACGCCCCTTGCGCGCCGGGGGCGTCGGGCTACGGGTGTGGGCCCGAACCGCTGACGCTCATGCTGCGCTACTTCGCCCAGGGTCCGATTCGTTGGAAGAGCAGCATGCACTGCAACACCCGCACGAATTGGGAATTTTACGCAGTCGTTGCCGGCCGCTGCGGCTTGCGGTTTTCTGACTGGGAGCGCGCGACGTTTCACGAGCGCAGGCTCTGGGTTTTCGCCCCGGAGTGTTCCCATGCCTGGGCCAACTACCACGACGAAAGCTACACGCGGCTCGCGCTCCATTTCAGCAGTGTGCCTTATCCGCTTGACGAAATCGCCCGCCAGAACGGCGGCTGGCTCGCCAAGGATCTCCCCGATGTGGAGATCAAGCGCGTGGCGGCGATCGCAAACGATCTCGAGCCGGCGTTCCGCCAGCCCAACACGCTCAGCCAGCTGGTGTTTCAACGGCGGCTGATCGACCTCGCGCTGCTGCTGCTCAAAGATTCCCCGATGGCCACGCCAACGCTGGCGCTCACCGATCTCGCTCACTTTAAGACCGAGCGCGCCGTCGCCTGGTATCTCGAGCACCTGATGCATAATCCGACCGTGAAACAGGTCGCGGATGCGATTCACGTTTCCCCTAGCCACCTGCGCCGGCTGTTCTGGCAATCGCGCCGCTCGGGTCCGAAATCGGTGTTCTGCCGGCTGCGGCTGGACAAGGCGAAGGAACTCATGGGCCGCACGAGCCTCACGCTCGAGGATGTAGCGCGACACTGCGGCTACGCCAGCGCCAGTCATCTCTGTCGCGATTGCCGCCACGTACATCACTTCTCGCCCACGACATGGCGGAAAAAACTCGTTGACCGGTTCATCCGGCCGCTGCCACCGGGGGTCACACCAGTGCGCGAATACAGTGTCCGACCGGAGGAACGCACGATGCCGGCCTGAGCCGTGCGAACGCGTGTCGCGTGCAGGACAGGTTCCGTCTCTATTCGCAGGGGCGCAGTCTTGCTACGCCCTGGATCGAGTCCAGTGCGTCCGCCCAGGTCGCGGACGCACCTTCCAGCGCGGCAAGCTGGGCGCAACCACATCGCTGGGATATTTCACCTACTCGCGCCCGGCCTCCTGGATCCTGCTGTAGGCGCGGCTTTATGCCGCGATCCGCGCCCGCGCGACATTCCATCGCGGCGTAAAGCGCTCCCACGGCGTCAGAGAACCGCGCGAGAGATGTCCGGGTCTAGGGCCCGTGCCCGCCGCTGCGCAGCAGTTCCCGCGCGAGGGCGAGGTTCCGCTCGACGGCGGCATCGTTCGGTCGCGCCCGCAACACTTCCTCGTACGTCGCGACGGCTTCGCGCAGCTGACCGGTCACGAGCTGGCAGTTGCCGAGATTGTTGCGCGCCGGCACATGGGCGGGATCGATTGCCAGCACCGCCTGGAACTCTTCCATCGCTGCGCGAAAATTGCGCCGCTGCGCGAGCAGGTTGCCCAAGCCATAGTGCGCCGCCGCGGTTCGCGGTGCGAGGTGGAGCGCGGAACGATAGGCGCGCTCCGCCGGCTCCGCCTCGCCGCGCCGCGCGAGCACGTTCCCCAGGGCCAGCCACGGCTCGGCCCAGTCCGGCTTCAGCTCGGTGGCCTGACGCAACGCGCTTTCGGCCTCAGCGATCCGACCCAACTGCTCGAGCGCGAGCCCGTAGTGGTAATGTGGTTCCGCCAGCGCGGGGGCCGCGGCGGTTGCCGCGGCGAGCAGCGCGGCCGCGCGCTCGGTCTCACCGCGTGCCAGCAGTAGCGCAGCGAGATTGGTGCCCGCATCGACGGCCCCCGGCTCAGCGCGGAGCACCGCCTCGTATTCCGTCGCGGCCTCGTCGGTGCGACCGAGCCGCGCCAGCGCGCGGCCGAGATTCACCCGCGCCGCGGCATAGCTCGGATCAGCCGCCAACGCGGCGCGGAAATGCGCGCTCGCCGCCTCCGGTTCGCCGCGATCGAGCAACGCCAATGCGAGCTGGGTATGCGCAAAAACATGGTTCGGCTGCAGCGCGATCGCGCGACGAAACTCGGCCATCGCTTCGTCGCTCCGCCCGGCGGCGGCGAGCGCCAGTCCGAAGTTGTGATGAGCGCGGGGATTGTCCGGCCGTTTCGCCACCGTGTCCTGCCAGAGCGCGAGCTCCGAGCGATAGAGCTGGTTGCGCCCATGGGCCGCCACTCCCAGCGCCAGGACCGCCGCTCCCAGAGCGGCACTCGTGACCCAAGCGCCAGTCCGCGACGAGGCCAGCCGCTGCATCGCGCGCCAGCATCCGAACGCGACCGCCGCGATCACCACCGCCGACGCCAAATACATCCGATGCTCGGCCACAGTCTGCGTGGCGATCGGCACGAGACTCGAGCTCGGCGCCAAGAGAAGGAAAAAGCTCGCGATCAGAAAACCACCCGCCTGGTTGCGCGCGAGCAGCCAGAACCCCACGCCCGCGAGCCCGAGCAGGAGCAGCGCTTGCGGCCACACCGCCGCCAGCGGCGCGAGCGCCACGCCGTAGTCGAATACCTGCCCCGTCGGCCAAAACACCAATTGCAAGTAGTGCCCGACCGCCCCGGCCTGCGTCACCAGATATTCCCATGAGGTGATGCTCGCACCGAATCCCGCCGAACCGCCACGGCCGCGATTTGCCACCACCAACGCGCCGAGCACGAGCCAAGTGGCAGCAAGCGCGAGGTAATACCGCCGGCGCGCGCGCCACGCCGCAGCAAAGCCGCCGGTCACGAATGCGCGATCCGCGAGCAGCACCACGAGCGGCGCCGTGACGATCGTCTCTTTCGTGCCCACGCCGAGCAGACAGGCTGCAACCGAGAACGTGAACCATCGTGCACCCGTTGCCGGGGCACGGGCATCGCGCCTGTGAACCTGAACCACGGCACCACCGCCGGAGCCAGCCGCTTCCGCGCCGCGGATGAACCCATACAGCACCAGCAAATAAAACAGCCCCGCCAGCGACTCGGCGCGTTGTGCGACATAGCTTACCGCGCTCGTTTGCAGCGGATGTACCGCCCACAGCGCCGCCACGAAAAACGCGATCCCACTCTCCCGCCAATGTTCGTAGTACGAACATTCGCCGGCCAGCGTCGTCGCGGAGACAGGAGCGACCGCGCTCTTCGCGGCGCGGCCGCGGGCCAAGGCGAGGCCTCGCCGCACCACGCCAAACAGCACGAGCGCGGCGAGCGCGTGGATCAGGACGTTGACGACATGATAACCACGCACGTCGAGTCCGCCCCAGGCTTGGTTGAGCGCAAACGTGAAGTTGAGCACCGGCCGGCCGCTCACCGTCTCGCCGCCGGTGGCCGGCGGCTTCGCCCACGCGAACGACCAGAAATCGCGGAGCGTCGCATTGCCCACGATCGACTCCGCGTCGTCCAAGTGAAACGGCGCGGACAACGTCGGCGCATAGACGAACGCCACCAGCGCCAGCAGCGCCGCGCCGAACCCCAGCCAGCGACGCGCGCCCCCGCGCCGGGCGGGCAGCGGCGGAGCAGAGGAGCGGGCGTCAGGCATACGCGCAGAGGCTTGGACGCAAGCGCTGACGTCGCAATCTCCGAGACTCAAGACTGGCGTCGGGAGCGCATCGCTGCTTCTGCAAACCTACGGGCGGTAGGCCCGCGCCCCGCGGCAGAAAAAGGGGGCATGAGCGAACGGTCGAAGTTAACGACCCGTGTCGTCGCATCCGCGGTAGGGCGAACCGTCCCCGGTCAGCCGCGGCTCCGCCTTCGCCAAGGCGACGGCGCACACGTTGGCGAGGACGCCTCGCCCTACCTGCAGCACGGTGGTTGGATCGAGACACTTGGCGTCGTTCGCGCCCGCCGTTGGTCAGACGCGCAAAAAACAAGAGCTCTCCCCCAGACACGGGGAGAGCTCTCGGTTTTTTGGATTAACTAAGCGCAGCAGTAACGATCGAACTGCTGCAGAGCACGAACTAGAAGTCGAACGTCGCGGTCAGCACGAACTGGCGCGGATCCTTGATGCGGAACGCATAGGGCGAACCGTCATAGTTGACCTGCGTCACCTGCAGCCCGCCGCTCTCGAAGATGTCATAGACATTCAGCTGGAGCTTCATGCCCACCTTGCCGTTCATGATCTTGCGCTGATAGCCGACCCACACGTCGGTGTACCAGTTGGCGCTGTCGTAGATCGGACGGCTGATGTCCGACAGATCGAGGTAGCCCGGCGTGGCGTTGGCGCCGCTGGACTTGCCGTAGTAGCCGATGACCGAGCGGTCCTCCCAGCGCTGGCTGCCGCCGACGAACCAGCCGCGGAAGCGGTCGTTGTCGAAACTGTAGCTGGTCAGCAGGGCGCCGCGATACTTGCGCTGGTTCGGGGCGGACTGGCCGTTGAGATCGCGGGCCAGCGCATACTGCGGCTGCACGTTCACGTTGTAGTAGTTTTGAACGTTCGTGTTGCCGAACTGATCGTCCAACCGGACCGCCGATTCAAAGCCGTAGCTGGTCAGGAAGTTCGTCAGGTCCACCTCGCGGCCACCCGCATTGGTGTAGCTGGCGAGGTTCTGATACTGCGGCAGCAGGTAGGTCGAAGCCTTGGCGGCCTGCCAGATCGGCGCGCGCACCGCATACCAGGCATCAAACTCCTTCAAGACGTCGGAGTTGACCGTGTTCTGCTTGCCGCCGGTCAGCTTGATCGTCCAGTTCGGCACCGGATTGTAGTTCACGACCATCTCGACACCCTTGGCTTCGCGATTGCCGGTGGCGTAGATGTTGCCGACGTTGCTGTAGTAGTCGTACGGCAGCTGCCAGATTTTCTCCGCGGCGGCCTTGACCTGCTCTTCCTGCTGGGTCGAGAGATTCTGGCCGAAACCGTCGAGTCGCGGATCCATGCCCATGTTGATCATGGAGATTGTCCGGGCCCAGTTGCGGAACAGCGTGGTGTCGACATTGCCGGTCAAACGGCTGATCGACGAACCAGGGCTGAACCGCTCGTTCTGGTTGGTCGCCTCGAACCAGGTCACGCGGGCGAACAGCTTGTTGTCGAGCATCGAGAACTGGAAGCCGATGTCCCGGCCTTCGCCGGTCGGCTTCGGCAGCGGATTGCCAAACGCGTCGACCTGCGCCGATGGCGGCGGGTTGAAGTTGTCGGACTCGTTGTAGCTGATGCCGAAATCGCGGACGAACTGCCAGAACTGCGAACCCGAGTTCGCGCGGCTCTCGATGGAGTGCCAGTTCTTGAACGGCTTGAGCACGGCGCCCTTCGTCGTGGTGTTGCCCGAGAGCTCGTCCCACGGTCCGAACCGGTGGAGCACGAGATCGGTCTGATGAATACCGTTGATCCACTTCTGCTGGTTGGTCAGGGCCGGCGTCACACTGCCGTCGGGATTCTTGATGGTACCAGTCGTCGTAGTGCGGGCGCGATAGTCGTCGCGACGAACGCCGAACGTCGTGATCAGTCGGTCATTCCACAGGTAGTTGGTCATGCCGGCGCTCAGCGACTCGAGTTCGCGCTGGTTGGCACCCGTCGTCGCATCGAAGTCGATGTACTCGGCGGTCATCGGGATGCTCGTGAACGCACTGGTGGCATAGTCGTACACCTGGATGCCGCCCGTGTACGTGGTGTGATCCCACTGACCGGAAGAGGTCGTCACTGCGCCGGCCGGATCGCCGGGGTTCGACAGGTAGTACATATGCCGGTAGGAGGTCGTCTGGCGGTTCCAGCCGGTCGGATTGCCGCTGGCGTCGTTGTTCGAGTTGCGCAGCCAGCGGAATTTGCCCGCCTCGTTGCCCGCCGCGACGTAGTGCAGCCGCTGGCGGATCTTGCTCGTGGTGGTGTCCTGCTTGGACCAGAGGCCGAGCAGTTGATGATGACCGAGCCACTTCAGCCAGCCGTCTTTCTGCCGGAAATCAGGCGTGTAGGCCAGCATCGCGCGGTAGTGGTCATCCTCCTCGGCATCGCGGAACCGGTCCGGATCGATATCCTCAAGGTACACCTGGCCGACGTAGGGATTCGGCGAGCCGTTCGGCAGCCGCGCGTTGGTGTCGACGAACAGCGTCGCCACATTCAACTGCGACACCGGGTAGTGCGACATCGCCTCGAAATCCTGGCGGAACCAGCCGAGGTTGAGGAACAGGTCGTCGGTGATCTCCTGCTCGATTTCGACGTTATACGTCGCATTCTTCTGCTCCGCATAATTCATCTGCAGCAGATTGATGTTTTCCCAGTCGTAGATCGACTTGTCAGTGACACCCGGATACTTGTAGCCGCCGACAAGCGGCTTGGTGTACAACGCGCTGGTGCCGGTCGAGCCCGTGAAGTAGCGGTTGTGGATGTCGGCCCAGGTCGGGTTGGCCCAGATGTTGGCCTTGGTGGGATAGGTCGCGGGATTCGCCGCCGGATTCGTGGCCGTGCCCCACGCCGTGAGATACTGCTGGTTGCCCAAGGGCTGGAACCAGTCGACCAGCGAGCCATTGGAGATCCGCTGGATCGTGCGGGCCTGGTTGACCCAGGTGATACCCGGCACGAAGAGGACGTTCTGTGCCGCGCCGTTGACGATGCCGCCGGTGTTGTTCAGCGCGGCTTCGCTGTTGATGTTGACGCCGGCGTACTGGGTGCGCGCCGCGTTCCAGAGCGCGGGGTTGTAGCCGGGGCTGGCCTCGATGGCCGCGCGGGTATCGTTCGTCACCTGCGTGGCGAAGGCCGAGGCCGACTGGCCGGCGGGCCAGTACAGGCCGCGCGCCGTGCCGTTGACGGTGACCTGCTTGGTCACGGAATCGTAGATCGGGCTGCCGGCGTTCTTCCACTCCGTCACAAAATCGCGCGGCGTGAGAGAGTTCGGGCGCCGGCTGTCGTTGGAGTAGCCTTCCACGCTGGCGCGAATCGTCGTCTTCGCCAGCGGCTTGAAGGTGAGCGTGGCGTATTGCCGGCGGGTGATGTCATACGACGGCTTGCGCTCGAACTGCCGGTCGTCGTACAGCAGCGCGCCGTGGACGGCGAGCTTGTCCTTCCACAGCACCTGGTTGAACGAGAGCGAGGCGCGATAGGACTCGCGATCGTCGAAGCGCAACTGCACGCGGGCGAAATCGCGGTTCAGCACCGCGCGGGCATAGTTCAGATTCACGATGCCGGCCGGGCTGCCCATGCCGAAGAGCATCGAATTCGGACCGCGGTTGATTTCCAGCGAGTCGATGTTGTAGGCGTCCATCGGCACCGCCGAGATCGACGGGTAGAAGTTGATCGCCGTGCTGGGCGTGCCCAAGCCGCGGATGCGGTTGGCGGTGGCATTGGTCGAGGCGATGCCGTTGTTGCCCGGCGTCACGCCGGCGTTCACGTCAATCACGCCGTCGCTCCGCATCGACTGCTGCGCGGGCGTGTAGGTGGAGGATCCCTCCGTGTTGATCTCGTAACGGAACACGTCGTTGATGTCGACCGAAGCCGTGTCCTCGATCTGCTGCTTCGTGATCACCGAGATCGAGGCACCGAGGTCCGCGATGTTGGTGTTCATGCGGCTGCCGGCGAGGGTGTTCTCGGCGTAGTAGCCTTTGTCCTTCGAGGCGTCGACCTCGAATGGCGAGAGCACGATGACATCATCGTCCCCCGGCTGCGCCGCGGTTGCCGGCGGCGGTGGGGTCTGTTGCGCGAAACCAAGCGACGTGAGCGACAGGGTCAGCATCGATGCCAGCAGGCATCGGACTCCGGAATTCGGCGGAGGAACTTTCGTGGTCATGGTGTTTGTTGGGTTTGCTAGGGGTTAGGCCGCGTACCGACGGGTGAAGGAAGAAAGCTTGACGAGTCAGCCGCGCGCGGGGCCAACGACGGAAGGGGTGGTTGGGCGAAGTATGACTGCAACGTAGCGGTGTCACGGACAGCGCAACAATCGGAGCGCGCCTCAGACAGTCCGACTTGGCTGGACGTTTCCGCGGTCCACGCCGCGCGCGCCGCTCGACGGCAGGCTTCAATTGATCGAATTCGATCATTTCCGCGGGCCACACTTGCGTAGGGTTTGACAGCCTCCCCCGGTTGTGTGGCATCACGGGGCCAGTCGGCGTCGTGGCTTTCGCCCTGCGCCCCAACCCCGCCCCTCCATGGCTGATGTTTCGACCCCCACCCCGCCCGCCGCGGTCAACGAATACGAGCGCGAACGCGTCCCCGATTCGGCGCTGAAAGGGCCGACGTCGTTCTGGGGCATGTATGCCGGCGAACACACCGCGGGCACGGAGTTCATGCTCGGGCCGCTCTTCATCGCGTGGGGCGCCACGGCCATCGACGTCATCCTCGGCCTGCTGCTGGGCAACATCCTCGCGGTGCTCACGTGGCGTTTTCTGACCGCTCCGATCGCCACGGACCTGCGCGTGACCCTTTACTACAAGCTCGAGAAAATTTGCGGCCGCCGGCTCGTCTCCCTCTACAACGTGGCGAACGGCGTGCTCTTCTGTTTCCTCGCCGGCGCGATGGTGACCGTGTCCGCCACGGCGGTCGGCGTGCCGTTCCCCGGCGTGAAGATGCCCGCGTTCACCGACATGATGCCGACGGGACTCGCCTGGTGCGTGCTCGTGGTGATCCTCGGTTCGCTGCAGACGATCGTCGCGGTGCGCGGCTACAGCTTCGTCGCGCGCGTCGGCCATCTCGCCGCCCCCTGGATGTTCCTCGTCTTCGTGGCGTGCGGATTGACCACGCTGCCGAAGCTCAGCTCGCTCGATGTTTCCACCATTTGGACCGGCGTGCCGATCGCCGGGCAAACGCGCATCGGGTTCGTCGGCATCGTGCTGTTCGCGTGGCTCTGCAACGCCGCCATGCACCTCGGCATGTCCGACCTCTCCATCCTGCGTTACGCCCGCAAGCCCTCCTCCGGTTGGGCGGCCAGCGCCGGCATGTTCCTCGGTCACTACGTCGCGTGGATCTGCGCCTCACTGCTCTTCGCGCTCGAGCTCCAGCAGCGCGGCAGCAGCGCCTCGAACGCGCCGGGGCCGATGGTGTTCGCCGCGACCGGCTGGGCCGGGCTGATCTGCGTCGTGATCGCCGGCTGGACCACCGCCAACCCGACGATCTACCGCGCCGGTCTCGCTTTCCAGGGCGTGCTGCCGAAGATTTCGCGCAACACCGGCACGATCATCGCCGGCGCCATCGCCACGATCGCCGGCCTGTTCCCCGCCTTCGCGATGAAGCTGCTCGATTTCGTCGGCATCTACGGCACCGTCCTCGCGCCCGTCGGCGCCATCATCGTCATCGATCACTATTTCGCCAAGCGGCTCGGGATCACGCGGGACTGGGCCGAGGCAGCGCGCTCCTCCTTTAATCTGGCCGCGCTGCTGGCGTGGATTCTTCCGGTCGCCGCCTTCTTCTATTTCTACAAGGTCCACCACGTCTTCGCCTCCTACATGACCGTGCCGGTGTGGATCACCTGCGGACTCCTGTATGTGGTGTTCTCGAAGACGCTGCTCCGCCAACCTCGTCCCATTTCAGCATGAAGATCGCGCGTCTCCTCGCCTTGTTCGCTCTGTTGCTGACCGTAGGCCCCGCCGTGCTCTTCGCCGCCGGCGCATTGGCCGACGGCCCGATGAAGGCGCTGATGCTGGTCGGCGCCGTGCTTTGGTTCGCCGCCGCGCCGAAATGGCTGCGCGGCGGCACCGAATAGTTGCCGCGGTCCGCGCCGTGAATCGGAGGGGCGCAGGCTTGCTGCGCCCTGGAGCGGCAACGCCCCTTCGTCGCGACCAAAGCCTCAAGAGCGCCCGTCGCCCCGGCTCGCACGAGAGCCATCCGTGGACCGTCCGACGCACGCCGAGTTGCGCGACGTGCCCGGCTGCAGATCGTCTGCCGCTCCCGCGTCCGAGACGCCGTCCCCCGTCTTTCCCCCATGCACCGTCGCTTCCTTGCCGCCATCCTCCTCGGCGCCCCAGCGCTGCTCGAGTCCGCCGCGGCCGCGCCGGAGACTCCGGCGGCTCCGCCGCCGGCCGCCGCGCAACCGCTCGCCTGGCCCGAGGTGCACCGCGAGACGAAGCCGTGGTCTCGCTGGTGGTGGTTCGGCAACATCGCCGACGAAAAATCGGTCACTGCCCAACTGGAAGCCTGCGCCGCCGCCGGTCTTGGCGGCCTCGAGATCACGCCGATCTATGGCGTGCGCGGATACGAGGATCGGTTCGTACCGTTTCTTTCACCGCGTTGGATGGAGTTGCTGCGGCACACGCTCGTCGAATCACGCCGACTCGGACTGGGCATCGATCTCGCCACCGGCACCGGCTGGCCGTTTGGCGGGCCGTGGCTCCAGCCCGAAGACGTCGCCCACACGCTCGCGCATCGCGTTTATGAAATAAAACCCGGCGAACGATTGGGCGAACCTGTCCGGCTCACCGCCACCGGGCTCGTGCGTGTCGCCGGTCCGCGGCCGGTGAAGCTCGAGGAACTACGCGAGCCGATCACCGCCAACGCAAACCTTCAGGAGCTCGCACTCGATCAAGTGCGGTTTCCAAAACCGATGCGGCTGGTGTCGCTCATGGCTTTCCCGCTCGCCCTCGCCGGCGTCGCACCCACTCCGCTCGACCTCACCTCACGCGTCCGCGCCGACGGCTCGCTCGACTGGACCGCGCCCGCCGACGCGGGCACGTGGACGCTCTACGCGCTGTTCGCAGGTCCGCACGGCAAGATGGTCGAGCGCGCCGCCCCCGGCGGCGAGGGCTTCGCGCTCGATCACTTCTCCTCTACCGCGCTGCGCGCCTACCTCGCCCGCTTCGACGCCGCATTCGCCGAAGGTCACCTGTTAAGTGACCTTCCTTCCGCGGCCGGTGCGGATTCGGCGCCACGGCTGCGCGCGTTCTTCAACGATTCCTACGAGGTCGACGACGCCGACGGCGAAGCGAACTGGACGCCGCGTTTTCTGGAGGAATTCCAAAAACGCCGCGGCTACGACCTACGCGCGCACCTGCCGGAGCTGCTCGCCACCACCGAGAACGACTTCAGCGCGCGCGTGCGCAGCGACTACCGCGAAACGATCTCCGACCTGCTCCTCGACGAATTCACGAATCCGTGGCGCGAGTGGGCGCACCAGCACGGGGCGTTGATCCGCAACCAGGCGCACAACTCGCCGGCGAACATCCTCGATCTCTACGCCGCGAGCGACATTCCCGAGCAGGAGGGCAACGGCTTCCTGGCTATGAAGCTCGCCTCTTCCGCCGCGCACGTCAGCGGCAAGCCGCTCGCGTCGGCCGAAACCGCCACGTGGCTCAACGAGCACTTCCTCACCACGCTCGCCGAACTGAAGCAGAATACCGACGAATTCCTGTTGGCCGGCATCAATCACGTTTGCTACCACGGCACCGCGCTCTCACCGCTCGACGCCGCGTGGCCCGGGTTCAATTTCTACGCGTCAGTCGAACTGAATCCGCTGAACCCGTTCTGGCGCGATTTCACCGCGCTCAACGCCTACGTCGCCCGCGCGCAATCGTTCCTGCAGTCCGGCACGCCGGACGAGGACGTCCTGCTCTATTATAATATCCACGACCGCTGGGCGGAACGCGGCAATGGCCGGATGCCGCACTTCGGCCACGGCGGCCGCGATCCGTCCGGTTCGCTCGCCGCCACCGCCGCCGCGCTGCACGAAGCCGGTGTCGGTTTCGACTATGTGTCCGATCGGCAACTGCAAAAGATCACGCCCGACCGCGCGATCGTGGTGCCGCAAACCACGTTCATGCCCGAGGCGACGCTGGCGCGCCTGGTGGAACTCGCTGCGCAGGGCGCGACCATTCTCTTCGTCGATCATCTTCCCCGCAGCGCGCCCGGGTTGGCGGGGCTCAACGCGTCGGGACGTTTCGAGCAACTCCTGCAGAAGATTCAAACCCAGCTCGCACCCAGCGACGTCCTCAGCGCGGCCAAGCTGGACGGCGGCCAGTTCCTGCTCGGCCCGGGCATTCGCGAATTGCTCGATCGTTGTCCCGGGATCGCGCGTGAATCACTTCGCCCGTTCGGACTCGAATTCGTCCGCCGTCGGACCGACGCCGGCGCGCTCTATTTCCTCGTCAACCGTAGCAACCAACCGATCGACCGCTGGATCCCGCTGCAATCACCCGCCGCCGCGGCCGCGCTCTTCGACCCCATGACCGGCAACGCCGGCCTCGCGGCGATCCACTCGTCCGGTCCGACTGGGAGCGCGAGCATCCCGCCCGCTCATTCAGACGGCGCGCGAGCCTCCCGCGCTCCCACTGAAATCTACCTCCAACTCGCACCCGGCGAATCCTGCGTCGTTCAGCTCCACGCCACACCCGTCGCCGGTCCCGCCTGGCACTACTGGCAGCGCGCCGGCGAACCGCACCTGCTCACCGGCGACTGGTCAGTGACGTTCACGGCCGGCGGCCCCGCGCTTCCCGCCGCCGCGCAACTTCACGCGCTCACCTCGTGGACCGACTTTGCCGGCGAGGCCGGCCGAGCGTTCTCCGGCACTGCCGTCTACACGCGGCGCTTCGCGCGTCCCTCGGGCGACGCGCCGGCGTGGGAGCTCGATCTCGGCACCGTCGGCGACAGCGCGCGCGTGACGCTGAATGGCCGCGAACTCGGCGTCCTGATTCAGCCGCCGTGGCGAGTCGTGATCCCGGCGAACGAATGGCGCGACGAAAACGCCCTCGAGATCGACGTCACCAATCTCGCCGCCAACCGCATCGCCGACCTCGACCGCCGAGGCGCCTCGTGGAAAATTTTCTACAACGCGAATTTCCCCGCGCGTTTTCGCGAAAACGTCGGCCCGGATCGGCAGTTCACGGCCGCGCGCTGGTTGCCGCGCAACTCCGGGCTGCTCGGCCCCGTCAAGCTCACGCCTCTACAGAAATCAGATCCGACCCTGTAGCCGGGGTCGCTGACCCCGGCCCGGCCTCGCCGAAGCCGGCCCACAAAAACATCCCGACCATGCGCCTCACCCCTCTTCTCATGCTCGCCTCCCTCTCCGCCGCGCTCACCGTGTCCGCCTCCGCCGAGAATCTCGTCCTGCCGCTCTGGCCCGAGGGCGTCCCCAACGCCAAGCCGGAACTCGGCCCCGAACGCCTCGAAGAGGGCCGGATCTCCAACGTCTCCGAGCCCACGCTCACCGTCTTCCCGCCCGCCGTGGACCGGCCCAACGGCACCGCCGTCATCATCTGCCCCGGCGGCGGCTACGTCCGGCTCTCGACCCAGCGCGAGGGGGTGCAATACGCGAACTGGCTCAGCACGCTCGGCGTCACGTCCTTCGTGCTGAAATACCGGATGGCGGAGTTCGGTCATCCCGCGCCGCTCCAGGATGTGTTGCGCGCGGTCCGGCTCGTGCGTTCGCGCGCCGCCGAATTCAAGATCGATGCCACCCGCATCGGCGTAATGGGCAGCTCGGCCGGCGGACACCTCAGCGCCAGCGCCGGCACTTTGTTCGATCATCCTGCGGGCAAAACCGGCGCGCCACTCGACGCCGTCTCCGCGCGGCCGGATTTCCTGATCCTGATGTATCCGGTCATCAGCATGGATGATCCGGTCACGCACGTCGGCTCGCGCGAGGCGCTCATCGGCAAGCATCCCCCCGCCGAGCTGCGTGAACTCATGTCGCTGGAAAAACAGGTCACAACCGCCACCCCACCGACACTGCTGATTCACACGCAGGCGGATCAGTCCGTTCCAATCGAGAACAGCATTCGTTTCTTCCAAGCGCTGACGCGCGCCAAAGTGCCCGCCGAGTTCTACGCCTTCGAGCGCGGCAGTCACGGCATGGGCATGCTCGACGGCCTCGGCACGTCCTCCAACTGGCCGGCGCGCGCCGCGGAATGGCTCCGCGCGCGCGATCTGCTCACGACCCGCAAGTAATCCCCTTCGTCAACCCCACCCCCGGTTTCCTTCCATGAGTTCATTCCGCCTCGTCCTTCTTTGCGCCGGCTGCCTCACGCTCGCGCATGCTCAATCCCTGCCCGCCTCGTCCGCCACGGTGACGACCACGCCCACCGTGTCGCCCGAACCGGCACGGCTCGCCCAGCTGCAGTCCGGCCGGATCGCGCCCGCGTATCCGGTGCCTTACGAGCCCGCGACGCCGGAGCAAATCAAGTCCGTCCTCGACCGCGTGCTCACTTATCTCGAGGGTGCCTCCTCCGTGCGCGTCATCGATGCGGCCACGAAGCAGCCGGTCACCGATCTCGCGCAACTCCCCGCCCAACCTCGGCTCGAGCGCACCGACTTCCTGCTCACCAGCTATGAATGGGGCGTCACCTACGCCGGCATGGTGCAGACCGCCGCGGCCACGGGAGACAACCGCTATCGCGACTACGTCGCTACGCGACTGCAGGCGATCACCACGCTCGCCGCGCACCTGAAGCAGCAGACGGCGCCCGCGGACCTGCCACCACGTGAGCGCGGGATCGCGCTGCGACAGGTGATCGACCCGCGCTCGCTCGACGACTCCGGCGCCATGGCAGCCGCGATGATCAAGGCCGCCCGCGCCGGCGTCGCGCCCGACGCGCTCCGTCCGTGGATCGACAACTACCTGGAGTTCATCGCCACGAAACAATTCCGGCTCGCCGACGGCACGCTCGCGCGCAACCGGCCGATGCCCAATTCGCTCTGGCTCGACGATCTCTACATGAGCGTGCCCGCGCTCGCGCAGATGGGCGCGCTCACCGGTGAGACGAAGTATTTCGACGATGCGGTGAAGCAGATCGTCCAGTTCTCCGCGCGGATGTTTGTGCCGGAGAAAAACCTCTACCGGCACGGCTGGGTGCAGGAAATGGATCCGCACCCGGCGTTCCACTGGGCGCGCGCGAACGGCTGGGCGATCGTCGCGATGGCCGAACTGCTCGACGTGCTGCCGGAGAACCATCCGGGCCGTGAGGCGGTGCTCCAGCAATACCGCGCGCATCTCGCCGGACTCGCCGCCACGCAGGGCGGTGACGGACTCTGGCACCAGCTGCTCGATCGCAACGATTCCTACCTAGAGACCTCCGCCTCGGCGATGTTCGTCTACGCCGCCGCGCGCGGGATCAACCGCGGCTGGATCGACGCGAAGGCCTACGGCCCGATGGTCACGCTCGGCTGGAACGCCGTCGCGCAACAGGTCAACGCCATCGGTCAGGTCGAAGGCACCTGCGTCGGCACCGGCATGGGTTTCGATCCGATGTTCTACTACTACCGGCCGACAAGCGTGTTCGCCGCGCACGGCTACGGCCCCGTACTGCTGGCCGGCGCCGAGTTGATCGCACTGCGTCAAGGCAAGGGCGCCGACTCGGTCATCCACGACGGTGGCGTGCATTTCGAGCGCGCCACCGGTCGATGAGATACGGCGCGTTTCTGTAGCCGGGGTCGGTGACCCCGGCCCGGCCTCACCGGGGCCGGCTATAAATTTCATTCTCCTGAGTAATATGAATCTCCGCTCTCTCGTGTTTTTGCTCGCCGCGTCCGCGCTCGCCGCCATCGCGCCAGCCTCCCCCACTTCGCCCGCGCGCATTATGGAAAAGCTTTCGCGCGGCGTCGTCGCGGTGCACGAAGCCGACGGCAGTGTCTTCGTGAGCTGGCGGCTGCTCGCAAGCGATCCCGCCGGCGTTGCTTTCAATGTCTACCGCACGACGGCGCCGCGCGCCGGCGCCGCGAATGACGTCGGGCCGTTCGGCTCCCGGCCCGATCCTGTTGCCGGTACGGTGAAGCTCAACGCGGCGCCGCTCGCGGACGTCACGTGGTTTGTCGATCGGCACGCTGCGCTCGATCGCGAGACGACCTACACCGTGCGTGCCGTCAACGCGGGCGCTGAGGCGGAACCCGACCGCGGCTTCACGCTGCCCGCCGGCGCGTCGCCGCTGCCATATCATTCCGTGCCATTGCAGACGCCCGCCGGCTACACGCCCGGCGACGCCTCGCTCGGCGACCTGGACGGCGATGGCGACTACGAGATCGTGCTGAAACAGGAGCAGAATCCGCAGGACAACTCGCGCTCCGGTGTCACCGGCGAAACGCTGCTGCAGGCCTACACGCTCGCGGGCCGGCTGCTCTGGACGATCAATCTCGGGAAAAACATTCGCGAAGGGGCGCATTACACGCAGTTCATGGTCTACGACCTCGACAGCGACGGCCGCGCCGAGGTCGCCTGCAAGACCGCTGACGGCACGATCGACGGCACCGGCAAAATCATTGGCGATCCGAACGCCGACCATCGCAACGCGCAGGGCCACATCCTCCAGGGCCCGGAGTTTCTCACGATCTTCGATGGTCGCACCGGCGCGGCGCTAGCGACGACGGATTACGTTCCGCCGCGGCATCCGACCAAGCTCGAGCCGACCGGCGATGAGTTGAAGGCGATCTGGGGCGACGGCTACGGCAACCGTAGCGATCGCTATCTCGCCTGTGTCGCGTACCTCGACGGCGAGCGGCCGAGCCTGGTCATGTGCCGCGGCTATTACACCCGCGCCGTACTCGCCGCGTGGGACTGGCGCGACGGCAAGCTGACCCAGCGGTGGGTGTTCGACAGCGACGATGGCACGCCGGGCAACGAGCGCTATCGTGGACAGGGCAATCACAACCTCTCCGTCGCCGATGTAGACGAGGACGGCCGCGACGAAATCATCTACGGCGCTGCCGTCATCGACGATAGCGGCCGCGGGCTCTACTCGACCGGCTGGGGCCACGGCGACGTGATCCACGTTTCCGATCTCACGCCCGCAAATCCTGGGCTCGAGATCTTCGACATCCAGGAACGCTTTGACGCGCAGGGCATGAGCGTGCGCGATGCGCGCACGGGCCGGCCGATTTTCACGGTGCCTTCGGTCAAGGCCGCCGATTCCGGCGGCGACAAAGGCGAAGGGCCGGGCCGCGGCAACGCGTTCAACATCGATCCGCGTTACCCGGGCGCCGAATGCTGGGCCGCGGGCGCCGGCATGGACGGCGTGTTCGATGCGGCCGGCAACCGCATCCTGGAAAAACGTCCGCGCGGTTTCCCCTGCAATTTCGGCATTCTGTGGGACGGCGACCTGCTCCACGAACTGCTCGATCAGAATCGAATCGTGAAATGGAACTGGGAACGCGAGGAGATCGAGCCGCTGCTGGTCGCGCACGCCTGCACGTCGAACAACGGTACGAAGGCCACGCCGGCCGTCAGCGCTGATCTGTGGGGTGATTGGCGCGAAGAAGTCATCTGGCGGACGCGCGACAATCGCGAACTGCGGATCTACACTTCGACGATTCCGACGAAGCACCGGCTGGTCACGTTGATGCACGATCCGGTTTACCGGCTCGCGATCGCGTGGCAGAACGTCGCCTACAACCAGCCGCCGCATCCGAGTTTTTACCTCGACGAATCCGCGCCGCTTCCGCCCGCGCCGAAGATCACCTTCCCCGCCGCGCACTGACTCGTTGTGGCCCGGGCGTCTTGCCCGGTCCCAACAGATTACGTCGAGGATGCCTGCGTCCTGTAGGGCCGCCGCTCACGCGGCCGTTCCGAACTCAACGATCGTCGTGATCAGCGACCAGTCGTCCAACACCACGAGTTCCCGCAACGAGCCCGTGCATTCGATCCGCACCTGATCGGGGATGGCTCGACTAGCCGTTCGGATCGCTGCCGTGCTGAAAAGCGCCAGCGGGCCCTGCGGGATCAGCCACCGCCCGCGGTTGTGACTCCTGACGAGGAGTCCGCAGTCGGTACGCCGCTTGCTTCCACTTCCGCGCCGCTGGCCAGCGCCTCGACCATTCGCTGGTAGCGGCTTCGGTCCGCGAGCCGCTGGAGAGTCGCAAGCTGCACCGGTGCAAGCACCCCCTGCGCTTGGGTGAGGATCGTCTCCCAATTCAGCTCGCGGGGTTTCCCAACTATCCCGGTCACCTTCATCTGCCCGGTATTCGCCGCGACGATTCGGATGAGCTGCTCCGCTTGAGCGGCGCTCAGTGGCACATCGGTGTAGTAAAGGTTGCCGGCCAGCAGGCTGATCGTCTCATGGGCATCGCTGCTCTGTTCATACGGGCCTAGTTGCATCAGTCCCTCTTCGCCGATCGCCGACCTGAGCCGGGCCGTCAGGCTGTCCATCGCCGGCTTCACCAAACCGGCCAGCTTTGGGTCCGTTTCGCGCAGCCCCTGCTCGGCGGCAAGCGCCGTCGTTTCCATATTGGTTTGCAGCCACTCGCACATCGCGTCCTCGAACTCAGCGATCTGCCCGGAAGAGAGCCGCAAGGAACGATAGAATGGACCATACTTCAACCCCATGTTCGCGCGTTGGCGCTGCAGCTCCGCGTCTCGGAAGGCAGGATTACGGTTAAGCATCTGAAGAATGGAGCTCTTCGCCGGCTGCTGAACCGCAGGTGCTGTCGTGGCCCCCTTGGTGGCTCGCGTTGCAGCGGATCCCACACCGCTCTCGGTCGCGCCGTTCGCGACGGTGCCTCGCGAGGGCGCGACGCCGCCGGCCCGGATTTGGTCTGGCGCTTGTGCCCCCTTCTCTATTGCGCCCAAGCGCGCTTGCAGGGCATCTCGCTCGCGACTGACGTTCGCCAGCGCGCTCTCGACCTCCCGTACTGTCGCCGCCTGCCAAAGGGAGGTGCCCACTCCACCCATGCTCAGCGCAGCCGCGAGACCCACAATCACTTTGGTGTTGTTCATCGAAATCAAAAGCCCTGCGAGACCCGCACCTCCTGTTCCCGTCGCGGTCCCGGAGAGCGCCGCGATGGTGATGCTGGACGCCAGGTTCGCCGGCGCACCCGCCGCAGCGGAATTCGCGAGCACGGCACCAAGTGCTGTCGTCGTCGAGGTGACACCCCGACGAGCCAGTCGCGCCCGCAGCCGCTCGAGCGCGCGGTCGATCCGCATCCGCGCGGCGTTTTCGGAAACACTCAGCCGCGCGCCCACCTCGGCCAGCGATATTCCCATGAAGTACCGTAACAGCACCGCTTCGCGATCCGCCGGCTTCAATTCGCTGAGCGCGTCGTCAAGCACTGGCCGCACCCGATCCCATTCCACCTCCGCCCTCCTCGGATCATCGTGCATGGCGTTCGCCTCCCTTTCGCGGATCAACCGGCGCGCCTCGGCCCGACGATGATCTTTGGCGACATAGCGCGTCGCGGTGTGCAGCCAGCCGGCCAACATCTCGTGGCCCTGCAGTCGGCCGGCCTTCTGGGCCACCAATACGAACACGGCTTGCGTGATGTCTTCCGCGACATCTCGGCGCCCGCCGCTTTGGCGGAGGGCGGTATGATAAACCACGTCGATGTATCGCTGCACCAGCTCGGCGAATGCCGCCTCCGAACGCTGCGCGCTGTAGCGATGCAGAAGTTCCGTGTCCGTCGGTGTCATCCACCCTTTCTATGGCCGCGAGGCGGCAAAGCGCACAGAATTTCTCATTGGCCTCCAATGTGGCGCGGGCATCACTCCCAGTGAGCGGGGCGCGACGCCCTCGTCGCGTCGCTTCTCCACCGGTGCTCTCGGCCGGGACGAAGGCGTCGCGGCTCCATTCACGCGTTGGGTGTAGCCGGGAGCGCCGCCGGCATAGGAGCGCAGGCCTCCCGCCCGCTTCTTTCCCACGCACTTACAGCCGCCGAAGCCCTCCAGTTACCGTTTACTCACACCCACTTGAGGCGTGCGGGTCCCGGCCGCAGGGAGCAGTGATTGGTCTGGCAGTTCTGAGATGAAACGCGTCCACCGGCTAAGCTTGTCTGCGCCGCTCTCGCCATAACGTTCCTGATACGAGGCGTAGTAGTAACCTTCCGGCGTCCGAACAACCCGCGTGAGGCCATTCTCGCCGCGTTGCGGGAGATGATGCTTCAAGACAAAAGACTCCGGCGTCCCTTCAACGTTGTAGGTCGCGCCAGAGTCATACGCTTTCACGGCCTCGAAGTTCTTCCGCACACTTTCCAAAGAAAACCTCTCATGGCCGAAACCGAACCCGAGCAACTCATTCCATTTCTTCTTCTCCACAACCCCTGGCGTGAATCTCATCCAGTAACTCCCATCCGGGGCAGATCCCGCTTCGTGCAATACCCACGTCGAGCCATCGGACGCTTTATAGGTAGTGGCCGTCGATTCTGGAAACACCGACCGATGAGTAGTTGGCACGGACGTGCAAGCGCACAGCGCCACAGAGCACACCCACAAAATCATTGGGACCTTCATCGGCGGAATTTCTTTTGCGGCAGGATGGTCCCGGTGTCACGAGGCAATTCCCATAGCGGGCGGCCCCTCCTCCGCTCCACCCGGACGGTTCGCACGCGCGCACCTTCGCCGCGCCGGCTGCGTCCTGCATGACTAACCGTACCGTTCGCTGCCCCATGAATTTCGTTCCCCGTTTGCTCGGCGCCTTCGCGTTCGCACTCGTCGCGCTGTCCAGTGCCGCGCTCCAAAAGCCCGACATCACCTACCCCATCTTCCAATTCCCGGCCGACCGGATTCCCCGCGTCGACGGCGATGCTGCCGATTGGGCGATGGTTCCGGAGAGTTACGTGGTCGGCAGGGATCAGCTCAAGAATTTCGGCAAACAGCCGCCGGCCGCCGGCGACAAGACCCTCGCCGTTCGCGTGCGCGTCGGCTGGGTCAAGGGGCTGAACCGGCTCTACTTCCTTTACGAGGCGGAGGACGATTTCTGGGACTTCGCCGATCCCGGACTGCGCAACGACACGTTCGAAATCATCGTCGATGGCGACGCCTCGGGCGGACTGTTGGTGGACCGCGGTCACAAGGAGCTGTGGACGCCGGAACACGTCGGCGCCGCCGCGGCGACCCCCGACGACCGCATCAGCGTCGACGCTGCGAACTGGGCGATTCACGGCGTGCACGCGCAGAACTACCACGTCTTCACGCCCGCGGTGAACAAGGATTGGGCGCTCGCGTGGGGCGCGCCGACGTGGATCAAGGAACTCCCCTGGGCCAACGCCGCGCAGTCGTTCGCGTTCAAACCCGGCGAGCCGGGCAAACTCACGCTCGAATTCTGGGTCACCCCCTTCGACTACGCCGGTCCCGAAGGTCCGGCCCGCGCAGTCGAATCGGTCCTCAGCGAGAGCAAGATCATCGGGCTCAGCTGGATCGTGATCGACTACGACGGGAAAACGCCGCGCGGGTTCTGGACGCTCTCGCCCCAGCGCACCGCCTACGGCGACGCCTCCGAACTCTGCGCGTTCAAGCTCATGCCACTCGAGCCCGCGCTCCAGCCGAAGCTCGCCGCCCAATGGTCGTGGAGCATCGTCGACATGGACCGCCGGCTCGCCGCGTTCAAGGACGAGTCCGTCGGCCGGATCACCTCGTGGCATTGGGATTTTGGTGACGGCACGACTTCGACCGAACAACACCCGCAGCACGCCTACGCCAAGCCCGGCAGCTACGTGGTGATTCTCGACCTTACCGGGCCCGACGGCACCGCGCGCCGCTCGAAGATTTGGGACATCCAGTTCAAATAACCGATTGATCGGCGCGCACTCCCACGGCAGCCCGAGGGGTATCGCCCATGGAGCGGCCCCGCCCTCGTCGACGGGTTCGAGACGCGACGCGGGCATCGCGTCCCCAGTCCAAGCAACATTTTCTCCGTTCGCCCACCGTTACGTTCGTTCACCTCTTCCCATGAAACCCCGCCTGCTTTTTGTCGGCTTGTTCGTAGCGTTCGCTGCCTTCCGCGCCGTGGCCGCGCCGCTGCCCCATCTCGAAACCCGCGGTGCCGCCACCCAGCTGATTGTCGACGGCCAGCCGTATCTGATCCTCGGTGGCGAGATCACCAACACCGCCTCCTCGGATCCGGACACCCTGGACGCGGTTTGGCCCAATCTTGCACGGCTCAATCTCAACACCGTGCTCGTGCCGGTGGCGTGGGATTGGGTGGAGCCCGTCGAAGGCCAGTTTGACTTCAGCCTCGTCGATCGCCTGCTGGCCGGTGCGCGCACGCACCACTTGCGAATCTGTTTCCTGTGGTTCGGCTCGTGGAAGAACGGACTCTCGAGCTTCGCGCCCGCGTGGGTGAAGCGCGATCAAACGCGCTTCCCTCGCGTTCGGATCGCGTCAGGCCGATCAGTCGAAATCCTCTCGCCCTTCAGCGCCGAGGCGGAGCGCGCCGACACGCGCGCCTACGTGCGTTTCCTGCAACACGTCGCGCGCGTCGACGCTGAGCACCACACCGTCTTGATGATCCAGCTGCAGAACGAGGTCGGCGTGCTGGGCGATTCGCGCGACCGTAGCGACGCCGCCAATGCCGCCTTCGCTGCCGCCGTGCCCGCGGAGTTGATGACGTACCTCACCGCGCACCGCAGCTCGCTCTCGCCCGCGCTCGCCCAGCTTTGGTCAACCGCCGGCGGCAAAACGACCGGCACGTGGACCGAGGTTTTCGGCGACGGCCCCGCGACCGACGAGCTCTTCATGGCTTGGCAGTACGGTCGGTTCATGGGGACGATGGCCGCCTCCGGCAAAGCCGTGCACCCGCTGCCGGTGTTCACCAACACCTGGATCGTGCAGCCCGAGGACCGCGCTCCCGGCGATTATCCCAGCGGTGGTCCGCAGCCACTTTCGCTCGATGTCTGGAAAGCGGCCTGCGGTGAGCCCGGCCCAACCGGCGCGTCTGCGATCGATTTCCACGCGCCCGACATCTACCTGCTGAATTTCGCCGAACACGTCGCCGCGTTCCACCGCGCGGACAATCCGCTCTTCGTGCCCGAATCGCGTGGCAACGAACAGGGCGTCGCGAACGCGTTCTACTGCATCGGCGCGCACGCGTCGCTCGGCTATTCGCCGTTCGCGATCGATCGGCTGGAACGTCTGGCGCCCGCTCAGCCGACCGGCGCGGCGTCCGGCGGCGCACTCGAAACGCTCCCGCTGGCGCGCGGCTACGCCGTGCTGCGCGACCTGAGCCCCTGGATCCTTGCGCATCAGGCGCGCGGCACGATCGCCGCGGTGCGGCTCACCAAGGACGCACCCGCACGGGAAATTGCGCTGGGCGACCATACGTTGCGCTTTGCGCTGCGCCAGAACCGCAGCGGCGCGCCCGCGACCGAATTGGGTTTCGCGCTGACATTCGCGCTCGGCGCCGACGAATTCCTGATCGCCGGGCAGGACGTGCAGGTGACGTTTGCCCCGCGCACGCCGGGCCCCGCGATCGACGGCATCGCGGCTGCCGAAACCGGCGCCATGCGCGATGGGCGCTGGATACCAGGACGCAAGATGAACGGCGACGATATCGTGCTGAATTACCACCTCGCCGAGGCCGCCGCGGAGAATCAGTCCGGTAGCGGGCTCCGCTTCGGACCGGATGGTCCCACGCTCCAGCGCGTGGCGCTCTACCGCTACGAGTAACCGATCCGAACGGGCCCGGGCGTCCCACCCGTGGACGGCTCCACCCGCCGCCCGCGCATCCGCTTGCCCGCACAGCGTCAGGGTGTTACCGATCAACCCGTCGCAGCGTCACTTTGGATCATCATGCGTTCGACCTTTGCTTTCCTTGCCCTGTGTCTCACCGCATCGCCGAGCAGCGCCAAAGCCAGCGACTCCCGGCTGGCACTACCCTCGATGCATGACCCGTCGCCCGAATCGGGCTGGCGCGGATTCTGGCTGCTTCCGAAATCCTTTCAGCAGAACCCGGAACTCGAGATGACCGTGTTCAGCGAGGTCACCGACCTCGGCCGTTCGCTGCCCACCGCGACGCCGGAAGAACCGGTCTACTATGTCGGTCACAACGGCGGATTCACCGAGCGCGGTGACCACATGGGCGAGCGCCCGCCCGCGGCGAACTACCTTGGCCAGGTGCTGCGTCACGCGCTCACCACCAATGGCTATCAGCCCGCGACGGCTCAGCACCCCGCGTCGCTGCTCCTCATCTTCCACTGGGGATCGCACCACGCGATGGATCGCGAGATGCGGGTGATGTTTCCCGAGTTGTCCCGCCGGCACTTTCTCGAACGCGCGAAGCTCGTCGGCGGCCGTCGTTTCGAGTCCAGCGTCTCCCGCCGGATTTCGTTCGGCGATTTTCTCACCGACCACACTGCCGACGTTGAATTTCTCGCCGATCAGGCGAACCTCGGCGTCTACTTTGCGGTCGTCTCGGCGTACGATCTCGCGAGCCATCGCCAGGGCCGGCGGCAGTTGGTGTGGCGCACCAGTCTCACCGTCAACACCAGCGGTGTTTCGATGGTCGATACGTTGCCAGCGCTCATCCTCACCGCCGCACCCAGCTTCGGTCGCGACATGCGCGCGCCGGACGTCGTCTGTCGCCGCGTGCGGCGCGGGGTGGTCGAATATGGCCCGCCGGTGGTCGTGGAATCCGACGTCTCGCTGGCGACTCCTTCGTTGGATTGATCGGAGCTCGTCGCGGCGCGGGCCGCCCCACCACTCCTGCCGCTCCCGGCCCAGCTTTTGAGCATCGCCAGTTTGTCGTGTGGGCGTTCGACTGGCCGCACCTCCTATGCGAACGCCCGCTTGCCTGCGTCCCCTCGGTGTCGCGTTGCTGCTGATCACCAACGCCCCCGCCGCCATTCAACTCGCCAGTCCGTTCGGCGACCACATGGTCCTGCAGCAAAACGTGAAGCTGCCCGTGTGGGGCACCGCCGCGCCCGGCGAGAAGGTCACGGTGGAGTTCGCGGGGCAGCAACGCAGCACCACCGCCAACGCCGCCGGCGAATGGCGGATGGAATTCGCGCCGCTCCCAGCCAGTGCCGAGCCCCGCGAGTTCGTCGTCTCCTCCGGTGATCCAAAATCGAAACTCGAAACTCGAAAATTCCACGACGTTCTCGTCGGCGAGGTATGGCTCTGCGGCGGTCAATCCAACATGGAACGACAGCTCGGGCTGCGTCCGGGCCAGAAACCGATCGTCGGTTGGGAGCAGGAAGCTGCCGCCGCCAAGCATCCGCTGATCCGGCAGCTCTACGTCCGCCAACACCTCGCCCTCGAACCTCAGCGCACCGCGGACATGAGCTGGACGGTGTGCTCGCCGGACACGGTCGTCGATTTCACCGCGGTCGGCTACTTCTTCGCGCGCGATCTCCACGCCCGGCTCGGCGTGCCCATCGGGATCATCCACAGCTCGTGGGGCGGCACGCCCGCGGAGGCGTGGACCAGTCGCGAGGGTTTGGGCAAGCTGCCGGATTTCGCCGAGCTTCTCTCGCTGTTGCGCGTCGCCGGCCGTGATCCCGCCAAAGCACGCCGGCACTACGAGGAGCAACTCGACGCCTGGTATCGCGCCAACGATCCCGGCAGCGCCGGCGCGTCCTGGGCCGACCCGGCGCACGACACCACCGGTTGGGAAAATCTGCCATGTCCCGGCGCGTGGGAGCAGGCGGGACATGATGGGTTCGACGGACTCGTCTGGCTCCGCCGCAGCTTCGATCTGCCGGCGAACTGGAACGGCGGCGACGTCGAGCTACGGCTCAGCGCAATCGATGACGCCGACACCACCTGGGTGAACGGCCAGCTCGTCGGCCGCACCGGCCTCTACGATTTGCCCCGCGTCTATCGCGTCCCGGGCACGGCGCTGAAGCGCCTGGACAATGTCATCGCGATCCGCGTGCTCGATACAGGCGGGTTCGGCGGCATCTGGGATGCGAACCTGCCGCTCGAGGTGGCGCCGGTCGACGGCGCATTCACGCCGGTCTCGCTGCAGGGCCCGTGGCTCGCCCGTTTCGCCGCCACGCTCGATGATCGTCCGCGGCCGCCGCAGGATCCGACCGCGGGGCCGAACGCGCCGACCGTGTTGTTCAACGGCATGATCGCGCCGCTGATTCCCTACGCGATTCGCGGGGCCGTGTTCTATCAGGGCGAATCCAATGCCGACCGCGCGCGCCAGTATCGCACGTTGTTTCCGGCGATGATCGCCGATTGGCGCGACCAATGGCACCGGGGGCGGTTCCCCTTCCTCTTCGTTCAAATCGCGCCGTTCAAGGACCAGCCGCCGGAAATTCGCGAAGCCCAGTTGCTCGCCTGGCAAGCGACGAAAAACACGGCCATGGTCGTGACGATCGACGTCGGTGACCCCGACGACATTCATCCCGCGAACAAGGAACCGGTCGGCGCGCGGCTCGCCCTCGCGGCCCGCGCCCTGGCTTATCGCGAGAACCTCGAGTATTCGGGTCCGGTATTCAGCGCGTGTCGCATCGACGTCCCTCGGGCAGTGCTGAGTTTTTCGCACATCGGCGGCGGGCTCGTGGCGAAGGACGGGCCGCTGGTGGGATTCACGATCGCCGGAGCCGACGGCGTGTTCCGGCCGGCGACGGCGACCATCGTGGGCGAAACCGTCGTCGTCACTTCGCCCGAGGTGGCCAAGCCGACCGCCGTTCGCTACGGCTGGGCCAACGTCGCGCGCGGCAATTTGTTCAACCGGGCCGGCCTGCCCGCCTCGCCGTTCCGCACCGATGTCGAATAGGCGCGACTGTCCGCACGGCTTTGGACGTGCGCGACGGGGCCGGCGCGCAATCCTTTCGTCGCGACGCCCATGAAACCGTCCCTTTTCCCCTTCTGCGTCGCCGTCTGCGCGACGCTCGCGCTCAGCCCGGCGAGCCCAGCCGCTGATTCGCTTCGTCGGCAATTCGACCTGGCTCAGTTCACCGCGGCCGACGTCTTCACGCCCGAGCGCGGTTACGGTTTCGATCTCGGCACCGCCCCGGACCCGTCGGCCAACCCGCCGTTTTATTTCTCCGTCGCCGTCCCGGAGGGAAACTACCGCGTCACGGTGACGTTCGGCGATCCGCAGGCCCCGTCATCCAACACGCTGAAAGCCGAATCGCGCCAGCTGCTGCTCGAGCACCTGGCTACGCGGCCCGGCGAACTCGTCACGCGCAGCTTCATCGTCAACCTCCGCACGCCCCGGCTGCCGCCGCCGGAAAAAAACGCGCCAGGCGGCAGCGCCGTCCTCCTGAACGAGCGCGAGCGCGACCTGCTGCGCTGGGACGACAAGCTCACACTCGAGTGCAACGGCCCCGCGCCGCGCGTGCGCACGATCGTCATCGAGCCCGCCACCGTGCCGACGGTGTTCCTCGCCGGCGATTCGACCGTGACGGATCAGCCGCACGAACCGGCGGCAAGCTGGGGCCAGATGCTGCCCCGGTTTTTCAAACCTAGCGTCGCGGTCGCCAATCACGCCGAGTCCGGCGAGACGCTCAAATCGTTTTTGTCCGGCCTGCGGCTTGCGAAGATCCTCAGCCAGATCCAGCCCGGCGATTACCTCTTTCTTCAGTTCGGCCACAACGATCAGAAGCAGCAGTGGCCGCAGACCTATGTCGTGGCCGCGACCACCTATCGCGCCTACCTGCGCGCGTTCATCGCCGAGGCGCGGCTGCGCGGCGCCACACCCGTGCTCGTCACGTCCATGCAGCGCCGCAACTTCGACGCGGCCGGTCGAATTAAAAACACGCTGGGCGATTATCCCGCGGCCGTGCGCGCCGTCGCGCAGGAAGAAAATGTCGCGCTGGTCGATCTCGAGCGGATGAGCATCGCGTTCTACGAGGCGCTTGGGCCGACGCAGGCGCCGCTCGCGTTCAGCAACGGCGGCAAGGATCCCACGCACCACAACAATTACGGCGCCTACGAGCTGGCGAAATGCGTCGCGCAGGCGATCCGCGACGCCCACCTGCCGCTGGCCGAGCAACTCGCCGACGATTTCTCCGGTTTCGATCCGTCGCACCCCGACGCGCCGGAGTCCTTCGCGCTTCCCGCCAGCCCCGCCCGCAGCACCGCGCCGCTGCGGGGAAATTGATCCTCGGCGAAGCCGTCCACCAGATTGACATCGTAGGGCCGGCGTTCATCGCCGGCCGTAAGCCGATCCGCCATTTCGCTTTTGCCTTTCAGCCGCCGGCCAGCGACGGCCCTACCGCGCAGTCGCCTGATCCCACGCCAAGCGTTCAGCCTTCGCCGCCGCCTTCGATCGCGCGCAACAGTTCGTCTGCCGTGAACGGTTTCCGCAAATGCGGACGCAGCGTGCCGCCGCTCGCGTTCATCTCACCGGGATCATAGCCGCTCATCAGCACGATCCGGAGCGCCGGCGCCTCCAGCGCGAGCGCCGCCGCGAGTTCGTGCCCATCCGGGTGGCCCGGCATCACCACATCGGTCAACAGCACCTTGATCTCGCCCTGATGTTCCCGCCAGCACGCGAGCGCGTCAGCGCCGGAGGTCGCCTCGATCACGCGATAGCCGAGCCGCGTCAGAACGCGCTGCACCAGCGTGCGCACCGCCTCCTCGTCCTCGACCACGAGCACGGTGCCGGAACCGGTGGCGCACTTGCGCGCCTCGGGCTCCACGGCCGCGTCGGCCGCGTCGCCGCGGTGGCTCGGCAGGTAAACATGAAACGTCGTGCCCCGCTCGAGCGCGGTCTCCACGTCGATCCAGCCGTGATGCTGCAGCACGATGCCGAGCGAGATCGCCAGGCCCAGGCCCGTGCCCTTGCCCGCCGGTTTCGTGGTGAAGAATGGCTCGAACATCTGCGCGAGCACGGGCTCGGGAATTCCGCAGCCCGTGTCGCTCACGCTCACGCGCACATACTCGCCGGGCTTGGCGCGCGGCTGCTGCCGGCGGTGCTCGGCCCCCACGGTGACTCGCGCCGTGATGAGCGACAACCGCCCGCCGCGCGGCATCGCATCCCGCGCGTTCACCGCCAGGTTCAGCAACACTTGCTCAAGCATGCCGGGATCGGCCAGCGTCGCGAGCGGCCCCTCGCAAAGCGAGGATTCCAGCGCCACCCGCTCGCCGATCATGTGCCGCAGCAACTTGATCACGCCCGCAACGACTTCGTTCAGGTCCAGTGCGATCGGCGCCATGGCCTGGTGACGGCTGAACACCAGCAGCTGCCGCGTGAGGTTGCTCGCTCGCTGCGCGGCGGACTTGATGTCGCGCACGGCCGTGTCGCGTTCCGTGGCGGAAAGCTCCGGCTCCGTCAGCAATTCGCCCTGCCCCAGGATCACGGTGAGCAGATTATTGAAGTCATGCGCGATGCCGCCGGCGAGCTGGCCGATGGCCTCCATCTTCTGCGCCTGCCGCAGCTGGGCCTCGACATGCTGCCGTTCGGCGCTCTCCGCCTGCAGGTCCTGGTTGGCGCGTGCTAGTTCCGCCGTTCGCGCTTGCACCCGGTTTTCCAGCTCCGCGTAGGACTCGCGCAACGCCGCCTCCGCGCGTTCGCGCACGAACATCTCGCTCTGCAACTGCGCGGTGCGCAGCGACACCTGGCGTTCGAGTTCGACATTGTGCTGCCGGACGCGGCGCAGTCGCCACTGCAGCCCCGTCACCACCAGGCCCACGCCGCCGAGCGCCATCACGATGCGGAACCACAGCGTTTGCCAGAGCTTCGGTTCGACGATCACGCGCACGCTCGCGCCGGCGTTGTTCCAGGCCCCGTCGGCATTGCTGCCCTGCACTTGGAACACGTAGTTGCCCGGCGGCAGCGCCGTATAGGTCGCGCGTCGCTCGCGGGCCGTCGTCGGGTTCCAGTTTTCCTCCCAGCCCTGCAGCCGGTAACGAAACTGGTTCTTCTCCGGCGCGGCGAAATCGAGCGCGGAAAACCGCAGGCTGAAGCCGAGCTGGCCGGGCGGCACGCGAATGTCTTCGCCGATGTTCGAAACGCGCTCCGGTCGCTCGCCGCGGGCATCCAGCGGCGGCGGGCCGATCCAGCGCAGTTCCGTCAACACGACCGCCGGCGGCACCGGGTTGTCCCGCAACTCTTCGGGCGCGAATTCCACGATGCCGGCGCGCGTGCCCAGGAACACCCGGCCGTCCGGCCGCAGCACCCCGGCGCGCTGCGAAAACACATTCGTCGGCAGGCCGTCCGCCCGGTCATAGCTGCGGATGCGATCCGTCGCCGGATCCAGTTCCGCCAGCCCGTTCGCCGTCCCGAGCCACAAGTGGCCACGGCGATCGCGCACAATCGTCATCACCGATTCGTGCGGGAGTCCATGTTTGGTCGAGTATTGCCCCACGAACTCGCGGCGCTTCACGTCGAACTTGAGCAAGCCATCGGCCGCTCCCAGCCAGATGACGTCGTCGCCTCCGTCGGCGATGCAGTGCAGGCTGCGCGTGGCGCCGGGTTGTTCCACCGGCGGCAAATACGCGGTGAAATGCTGCGTCTGCGGTTCGAACCGCACCAGCCCGCTCACCTCCGTCGCATACCAAAGGCTGCCATCGGGCCGGATCAACCCGAACACGGCGTTCCGCGTCGGCTGCAGGGTCTGGCCCGGACCCGTTCGCTCCGGAGCGTAGTGCCGGAAGAGTCCGTCGCGATAGTAGTCCAAGCCGTAAGCCCGCGCGCCGATCCACACGCCGCCGTGATCGTCCGGCAGGATCGAATTCACCTGCAGCCCGGTGAAGGGATGCAACCCGCTCGGCGCGGGTGCGGTGACCGGCAGCGTCGGGTAGCGGCGAAAATGTCGCTGGTCGAAACGGATGACGCCGGCAAACGTCGAGCCGATCCAGAGATCGCCGTTCGGCGCCGCCGCCACGACCGCCAGATCGTTGTTTGGCAGCGAATCGGCACGGTCGGGATCGTTGAGGAACCGCGTCCAGCCGTCGGCATCGAGTCGGTTCAAGCCGTTCACCGTCGCCGCCCAGATCCGCCCCGCGCGATCCACCGCGAGGCCCGCGACCCGGTCCTCGGAAAGCGTCCGCGGATCGGCCGGATCGTTGCGGTGAATACGGAACGGTTTCGTCTCGCTCCGCAGCCGGTTCACGCCGCCCGCGTACGTGCCGACCCACACGGTCCCGGCGCGGTCTTCGAACACGGTATGCACCAGATCGTCGCTCAGGCTCGACGGATCACCGCGCTTGTGGCCGAACCGCGTGAACCGGCCCGACGCCCGATCGAGCAGGAGCACGCCGCCGCGCGTCGCGAGCCAGAAACGGCCTTGCTGGTCCACCAAACCGTCGCGCACGAATTGGGCGGCGCCGTCGCGGTCGCCCGGCGGGAAGTGGTGGCGGAAACTCAGCCGCGGTTGCTGCACCGAGGAATGCTCGATCCGCGTGAAACTCGGCCGGAAGGAGTTCATCCCGTGCTCGGTGAGCGCCCAGAGTGTGCCGGTCTCGTCGCGCAGGACCTTGTTCACCGGATTCGTCGTCAAACTTTCCGGATCCGTTTCGTCGTTGAGATAGGAGGCAAACGCTCCGGTGCGCGGATCAAACGCCGCGAGCCCGTCGCTGGTGCCCAGCCAGAGCAGCCCGGTCGTCGGATCCTCCACGATGGAACGAATCGTGTTCGTCGACGTGCTCCCCGCGAGCACCGGCGGGCGCAGGAAGGTGGTGAAACGGCCGGTCTTCGCGTCGTCCAGCCGACTCAAACCGCCGCGCGTGCCGACCCAGAGCTGTCCCTGCGCATCCTGAAAAATCGAGGTCACCACGTTGTGCGGCAGGCTGTCCGCCTGGCTGGGCACGTGCCGAAAATGCGTGAACGAATCCGACTCGCGTTCGAACCGATCGAGCCCGCCTTCCGTGCCGATCCAGAGCGTGCCGTCGCGATCGACCAACAGCGACCAGATGATGTGACTGCCCAGGGTCCGCGGATCGGCCGAATCGTGACCGTAGACTTTCAGCTCGTAGCCGTCGTAGCGCGTGAGTCCCCCCAGCCGCAGCCCGAACCACATGAACCCCACCCGATCCTGCGCAATCGCGCGCACGTCGGAATGGGCCAGGCCCTCATCTTCCGAAAGGCGGATGAATCCGCCCATCGGCACCGACGGTTCAGCGGCCGGCGCCGCGCTCATCCACAGCAAAGCCGCAGTCGTCGATGCGAGCAACCGCAGCCACCAACGCCGCCGGGGGTCGGCCGGATCAGATGCAAAAGAATACACAGGTCGGAAAAACCCCTCGATAGATCGGCCCTTCCGGCGGATGGATCAAGCCCGGCCTATCCAACCTCGACTCGTTTGCGCCCCGACTCGGCCAAACCGCTGCGTTTGACGAGTTCTTCACGGCGATCCGCCGGCGGGTAGATCGCTTCGCGGCGCGGCGCCGGCCGCGGGCGCCGGCGGGTTTTCCCTCGCCGTGGATGCCTGCATCGCCTTCAGCCGGGGCACGAGCCACTTTCGCGCCGCGAACCAGCCGGTCGCACGCACCGCCATGGCCCAGCCCACGATGATGGCGCCCACGAGCGTCACGGATTTTTCCTCGAGGAGCAGCAGCCCGGTGACCGGCAGTGCCAGCAGCACAACGCCGAAGCCGAGGGCGTTCCACAACCGCGTGCGCCGGCTGGTGTCGCTCGCGCTGAGTCGCGGCATGGTGCGTCGCCAGAACACCAGCGAAAGCACCAGTGTTCCGAACAACACCGCCGCGAGAACGATCCAGTCGTGCATCGCCGCAACGTGCCGCCCTCGCGCGCCCGGTGCGACCACGAAAACAGCCTTCCGTCAACGTAGGGCCGGCGCTCGCCGCCGGCCGCCAGCGACCGTCATCCCCGGTAGCCCAACAGCCGCGCCGGCAGGAACAACAGCGTCTTCACCAGCGCCAACACCGCTTCCATCAACGTGGCCACGATCCGGAACGGAATCGAAAGCAGCCAGAGAAACGGCCACGCCACCAGCACCAGCAGCGCCAGCGGCCAGCAGAGCACCAGCAACACAGCCCACAGCAACAGCGTCAGGAGAACTTTCATGATTGTACGTCGTTATCCCGAATACCCGGATTCTCGCACACAGTTACACGCTGCCGCGGTGGCATCTCGGCCGCAGCCTTCGGCGCCCCGGGATGATCAAACCGGCCGGTGTGCAGAAACCGGATCGTCTGCCGAATCGCCTCGGCATCGCGCATGAGGAAAGGATGCGTCGCCGGCACCACGAGGTGATCCGCCATCCCCGCGAGTTTGGTCCGCTCGATCGAGACCTTGCCATCATCCGGTCCGGGAATCAGCAGGCTGTTGATCCAGTTGATGGACCGGTTCCCCGCGACCACGCCGACACTGTAATTCACCGCGCCGAGCCGACACGGCACCGAGTCGGATTTCGTGCCCAGCTCGCGGCCAGCCGGTCCGTTCACAAATCCGAACAGCGCCCACCCGCCCAGCACATCGACCAGTTCGCTGCCTTGGTTCGGCGGCGCGAGCATCACGACGTGGCCGAGTTCCGGCACGCGGTGCCGCGCCAAATAACTGCGCACCAGGATCCCACCGAGCGAATGCGTCACGAAGTGCACCGTCGTCGCGCCTTCGCGCCGGCACTCCTCCAGCGCCGGCCCGATTGCTTGCTCGCTCAACTCCGCGATCCTCGCCGTGCGCGACGGATAAGCGACATTCGCGACCACAAAGCCGTCGCGTTCCAAAGCCGCTTTCAGCGGGGCCATCGATCGGTCGGTCCGCGCAAGCCCGTGCAGCAGGATGACGTGTTCGCCCGCCGCGCCGGCCGCGGGCGCAGATCCGCTCACCACCAGACCGAGCAGGGCGGGCAGCCACCAGCGGTAAAGGGGTCGAACCACCAGGTGCACGACACAGCCCAACGCGCCCGCCGCCCGCTGTCGATTCGCAAACCCACGCAACCCACGCGCTGGGGGCGCATCTCGTTTTTCTGACATGGGCGGGACGCCCATGCCACGTGGCACAGGCGTCTCGCCCGTGGGTTTGCAGGAAAATGAGATGCGCCCCGCGCCGCCCCGCCGCGAACGCGACGCGGCCCAACTGTCCGACAATCATCCGTGGTCGCCCGGTGCACCCATCCCGGGCTTGCTGCGTCTCACCACACCGGCCGCGGCTCGGCCGCGCGCTCTTCACCCCAACCTGACGCACTCTCCATGAGATTCCTCCGCCGTTTCCCCCTCATCGTCGCAGCGCTCGCCTTCACGCTCACCGCCACCGCCGCCGAGTCGTCCGGTGTCGGCCAGCGCTTCCCCTCCGAGAAACGCATGATGACCGACAAGGTCACCGGCCTGCCGATCACCGTGCTCACGACCGATCCGGCCAACGACGCCAAGCCTTACCAGACGCACACCACGTGGACGGCCGATGGCCAGTGGATCATTTTCCGCTCCGATCGCGGCGGCAGCGGTTCGCAGGCGTTCATCGTCAACGAAAAATCCGGCGACATCCTCCAACTCACCGCCGGACCGCGCACGGGCACGGGCAGCCTCAACCTCGGCCACAAATCGATGCGGCTTTTCTATATGCGCGGCGGTCCCGCTTTCGGCCCGCGCGCCGCGGAGGAACCCGCGCTCCCGCGCGAGCTCGTCGAACTCGATCTCGCGAAACTCATTCCCGACGCGATGGCCGGCACGGTCAAAGAAGCCTCCGCCTACGAGCGGGTCGTGTGCGTGCTGCCCGCAGAGCTGCGCGACTCCGGCGGTTTCGCCCTCGATGCGGATGAGTCCTGCGCCTACTGGGGCGTGACGTGGGGCCCGCCGCCCGCGCGACCGGCGCCGACGCACGCGAACCGCACGAGCGACGGTCGCTCGCAGGTCGATTCGAAGAACACCGATCCGAAAGAGGAACGCGCCGCCGCCCGCGAACGTTTCGCCAACGCCGGCAAAGGCCCCGGTGGCATCCGGCGCATCGATCTGAAAACCGGCGAGATCACCAAGGTCATCGACCTCGATATCCGCATGGGCCACGTGCAGACCAACCTCTGGGTGCCCGGCGAAATCATCTACTGCCACGAAACCACGGGCGACGCCCCGCAGCGCATGTGGACCGTGCGCGGCGACGGCACCGGCAACCGGCCACTGTATGTCGAGACGCCCGACGAGTGGGTCACGCATGAAACCGTGGCCGGACCCGACGAGGTCATGTTCAACATCATGGGTCACCTGCCCTACCTGCGCGAACATCCCACCGGCGTCGCCGTGATCAACCTCCGCACGAATGCCATGAAGCTCCTTGGCCAGGTGGAGGAGAACATGGGCCAGGGCCGGCTCGGCGGATTCTGGCACTGCAACGGATCGCCCGATGGTCGCTGGGCCGTCGCGGACAATTTTTCCGGCAACGTCACCCTGATCGATCGGCGCAACGGCCAGCAACGGCTGCTCACCACCGATCACAAGATGAGACCCGACCACACGCATCCGATCTTCAGCCCCGACAGCAAGCGCGTCGCGATCCAATCCGGTCAGCTCACCGACGGGAAGAGCCTCGACCTGATGGTCATCGACATTCCCGCCGGCTGGTGAGTTCTCCGTAGCGGAACGCACCCGCGTTTCGCACTCACGAGGTGGAGCGCGTTTTCCGCAACGCGCTCCTTTTTTTGCGCGTGATCTCCACCGCGCGCCCTCCGCGTGCATGGGAGGGCGCATCCTAAAGCCCATTGGCGTGCGCGCATTCCCCGGCGGGCGACATCGCGTGCGTGGAAGCGCAGCCGTCCCGGCCGCTGTTCGTCCCCGTTCGCAACGCGGGCTATTTCCCGCCCTTGTCCATCCGCTTCGTCGCCGCTTTGAATTCCTTGTCCGACAGGATTCCCGCGGTGTGCAGTTCGTCCAGCATCCGCTGATACCGCGCCGCCTGTTCGCCGGGCGTCTCGTTCGCCGCGGCCTCGCCGCGATAAGGCTCGTTCGCCAGCTCCGGATCGCCCGGCGACAAGGCTTTGAACACGAGCGTCACGCGGGAAAATCCGCCGCGCACCAGTGAGCCCTTCTCTTCGTCAATGGAAAGGACCTTGAGCCGCTTGCCTTGGTCCGCGCAGAATTTTGCCGCGTCGCCTTCGGCCTCATACCGCAGCGGCGTCGTCGATCGCGCAAACACGGTGTCCGCCTCGCGCGTGATCCGGTAAGTGTCATCGCCCGCGGGCACCGGAGCGGACTTGGCCGAAGCCGCGTGCGCCATCGTCGCGCCGCCCAACCACCAGAGACCAAGCACCAGGACGAGTCTGCGCACCGCGGTTGTGTTCACGCTCCCCACAGCATCGTCCTCGCCCCGCGCGTCAAGCTCGCCGCCCACGGTCCCGCCGCCGCGCCGCTCTCACCGCCCCTCAAAAGTGTCACGCAATGCGTCGCCCTTTCGGGAGACGGGGGAGGCCGGCCGCGCGTGTCATCCGTTCGCCCTGCTCGGCGAAGCGGTTTAGTTCACGAGTCCTGCATGAACGCCGCCGTTTCCGAAATCGGCCAGATCGCGCTCACCGTCCGCGATGTCGCGCAAGCCACCCGATTCTATCGCGACGTGCTGGGATTGCCGTTCCTGTTCGAGGCCGGTCCGCAGCTTGCCTTCCTCGCCGCCGGCAGCGTGCGGCTCATGCTCACCACACCGCAGGGCCACGGCGAGCCGGGCCACAATTCGATCCTCTACTTCAAAGTCGCCGATCTCCCCGCAGTGCACGCGGCCGTCGTTGCGCGCGGCGCGCGTAGCGAGCGCGAGCCGCAGCTCACCGCGCGCATGCCCGATCACGAACTCTGGATTTCTTTCGTGCGCGATCCCGACGACAACCTGATTGGGCTGATGAGCGAGGTGCGCCGCTAGCCCGCTTCACCCCAGCTGCACAGATTGCGGTCGCCGCATGCCCTCTCTCACTCGCCGGCAGTTTGTGACTCGCGTGGCCCGCTTCGGCGGCGCCGCGGCCTTTGCCGCCATGTTCGGGCTCGAGTTGCTGGCGCGCGATCGCGGCGGCTTCAAACTCGAAGGCCGGGCGCCGCGCGGCCGAGGCCGCCGCGTGCTCGTGCTCGGCGGCGGTCCCGCGGGTCTCGCCACGGCCTACCAACTGCGGAAACTCGGCTACGATTGCTCGCTCCTCGAAGCGCGGCAGCGGCCTGGCGGCCGCAACTGGACCGTCCGCGGCGGCACGGCGGAAACCGAGCTGGGACTGCCCGCGCAGCGCTGCGGCTTCGATGCCGGGCAGTTCTTCAACGCCGGCGCGATGCGGTTTTCGCACCACCACCGCACCGCACTCGACTATTGTCGCGAATTCGGTCTCGAGCTCGTGCCGTTCCCCCAGTTCAACGAGGCCGCGTTCGTTCATGTCGACGGGCAGCCGCCGCGGCGCATTCGGGAATTCTCCGCCGACTGGCGCGGACACGTCGGCGAATTGCTCGCCAAGGTCATCCGGCGCGACGCGCTCGACGTGCCGCTCACGGCGGAGGACGGCGAAAAACTGATCGCCTACCTGCGCGCCGAAGGACGGCTGGACGCGTCGCTCACTTATCCGCGCAATGGCGACACCTCCCTCGATCCCACTTATCTCGACCACCCCCGCGGCTACACCGTCGGGCCGGGCAACGACGACGGACCCGGCACGCCCACGGCGCCGGAGTCGCTGGAAAAACTTCTCCGTGCCGGCTACGGCACCCTGCATCCCTACGACCACGAGCTCAACGAGCAGAGCACGATGCTCACGCCGTCCGGCGGCATGGATCGGCTCGCGCATGCGTTCGCCGAACGGCTCGGTCCGGCCCTCCTCTATGGCCGCGAGGTACGCGAGATCCGGCGGACTGCCGACGGCGGCGTGCGCGTGGTGCATACCGATGCTGCGGCCGGTGGCGACGCGCAGACGGCTTTCGCCGATTTCTGCGTCGTCACGCTTCCGCCGCATCTGACGGCGCGACTGCAGACCGATTTCGCCGCGCCCACGCTCGCCGCGTTGCGCAAGGGTCGCGGCGAACACGCGGGCAAGATCGCGCTGCAGTTCAAGCGCCGGTTCTGGGAGGAGGACGACGACATCTACGGCGGCCGCTCGCTCACGACGCAGCCGATTTCGCAGATCTACTATCCGTTCGACGGTTTCGGCGCGCGCGGCAAGGCCGTGGTGATCGGCGCCTATCACATGTCGGATCCGCAGGGTATTTTTTCCGAGCTCACGTTGCCGGAACGCGAACGTCTCGCGCTCGAGCAGGGCGCAAAGCTCCATCCGCAATATCCCGCCGAATTCGACAACGCCTTCTCGGTCGAATGGCACCGCGTTCGGTATAGCGAGGGCGCCTGGATCGCGTGGGACAACCCCGCCGACTACGACGTGATGCAACGAACGCTTTCGGAGCCCGACGGGCCGTGTTATTTCGCGGGCGACTGGCTTTCACCGATCACCGGCTGGCAGGCGGGCGCGTTCGTTTCGGCGCACCGCACCTGCGCGCGCCTTCACGCGCGGGCGACCGCGCTGTAGCAGGAAGCCACCCCCGCGCCCGACGACCTGCGCGACGCTCTCGCGCGCAACGCTCCGCTTTCCACTCTGGACTCTCAGCTCTCCGCTCTGGACTCGTCTTAGTGCGTCGCGTCGTACTCCGCGATCTTCGCGCGCACGGCGGCCTCGGCGTCGTTATACATCTCCTGGATGCCTTCGTCGGAAAACTCATACGTGCGATCCGCCAGCGGTCCGCGCGGGATCCGGTCGAACAACCGCGCCTTCGCCTCGGCGATGTCCTTGCCGTAGATGTGATACGAGTCGGCCTGCCAGTTCAGCCGGCCGAGTTTGATCGTCTTGCCGGTACGCCGCGCGATCTCCGCGGCGATCACATCGCGGTTGAAGATCACGAAGCCGAACATGTTCATGAAGCTCGCGCCCCACGCGTCGTTGCTGCGGAATCGCACATTGCAGTTCAGCCACGAGACACCGTCGTCATCCTCCATCAGCCGGTACCAGAGCGATTGCAGGCACGGCGGATCGTAGCACTCCAGATCGATGTTCGGCATCCAGGTGATCATCTGCGCCTGGCGCGTGAACGGCTGCTTCACCAGCTTCGCGATCACCGCCTCGATCTGATTCACGTTGAAGCCGCCGACGCGCACCGGCTGGCCGTCGCGGGATTCCTGCCACGTGCCATAGGCCGCGAGCCGGCCGTGGTAGGTGTATTCCCAGCGCGTGTCCTTCGGGTCGTTCATGTTTTTGACCCAGTGATCCTTCGCGCCGCTCACCTCCATCACATATTCGCGCAGCTCCTCGATCCCGCCGGGAAACGCCTTGTGGATCATCGGCTCCGCCAGCGGATCGAGCACGGTGAGGTTCATCGTGCAGTCGAGACTCTGCGGGTCGCCGGGCTTGTCGTATTGCGTGCGGAACCGCACGCCTTGCTCATGCAGCGCGACCAGCGCTTTCTCATACGCGGCGGCGAGGCTCTGCTCGCACACGTGCAGGACGGGGATGTTCTTCATGCCAGTGCGGGGTGACGTCGAAGCTGCCGCCAGCTTGGCGCGCGCACCGCGGCACGCGATCTGGTTTTCGGCGCAAATCTTGCCGGCGCTCCCGCGTCTTTTGGCGTGCCTTCGCGATTCCCGACCAGGCGCCAACATCAGCGACCCGACGCAACGCCTCTATCGCGGCTGGCCTCACCCAGCCTTGACTATCTCGCCCCTCGCCGATCCGAAATCTGCCGATCCGACTCGCGCGAATCGTCCAGGCGGTTATGGTGCGAGCCGCTCCGGTTGACGGTGGTGCCCGAAGGATCGACTTCGCAACGCCGTACGCGACATGTCCAGTGAGGCCATTGTTTTCGCGGGCTTGATGCCCCACGCGCCCGTCCTTGTGCCGGGTGTCGGTGGTGACCGCGCTCCGCAGGTCGAGGCCACCATCGAAGCGATGGCGCGGATCGCCCAAGCGGTGGTCGACGCGCAGCCGGATTCGCTCCTGATCATCTCGCCGCATTCGCCGCGACGTTCCGGCGCGTTTGGCATCTGGACCACGCCCCGGCTGCGCGGGTCCTTTGAGCGGTTTGGCTTCCACGCGAGCGAGGTCGACATGCCCGCCGACATCGCACTCGCGGAGCAACTCCGCGAGGAGGCCGCCGCCCGCGGGCTGCACACGTGGCGCATCGCACACGGCGCCCTCGACCACGGTGCGACCGTGCCGCTGAGTTTTCTTCAACTCGCCGGCTGGCAGGGTCCGACCGTGGTGTTGAGCCTGAGCGATCCGGGGGACCCGCAGCTCGACCGACTCGGCGAAGCGATCGCCGCTGCCGCCCGCGCCCAGCGACGCCGACTCGCGGTGATCGCCAGCGGCGACATGAGTCATCGCCTCATGCCGGAGGCACCTTGCGGCTTCCATCCCGACGGCCCGCAATTCGACGCGGCGTTTATCGGACTGTTGCGCAACGGTCCGCCCGATGCGATCCGCCACCTCGACACCGAACTGCTCGAGCACGCGGCCGAGGATGTCGTCGATCCCACACGCGTTGCCCTCGCCACGGTCGGTTTCGCGAGCGAGCACCGCACGGTGCTGAGCTACGAGGGCCCCTTCGGCGTCGGCTACGCCGTCGCGGTGTTGTTTGATCACGCCCACCGCCCCGCGGAGCCGAACGCCTCCTGTCGTGCAGGCGGCCACGCCGTGCTGTCGGATTTCCGTGAGCTACCCCGGCTCGCCCGACGCGCGGTCGAGGCCAGCTTCGCCGGCGACGCCGACACGTGCCTTTTCACCGGCAGCGGCGAACTCGCGGTGCCGCACGGCGTATTCGTCACCATTCGTTCCGACGATGGGGACTTGCGCGGGTGCCGCGGGTCGCCTGATCCGGGCGACGTCATCGAGCAGACCTGGCGGCACGCGTGCTCGTCGGCGTTTCACGACACCCGTTTCGCGCCATTGCGCATCGATGATCTGCCGCATGTCCGGTTCAGCGTGAGCGTCCTCGGCGAAATCGAGCCGGTGGAATCACTCGCGGAGCTCGATCCCGCGCGCTACGGGGTCCTCGTCGCCGCCATCGACGGTCGCGGCGCGCTCCTGTTGCCGGGCATCGAGGGAATCAACTCAGTGGCGGACCAGCTGCGCTGCGTGAAGCAGAAGGCGGGCATTCCGCTCGACGAATGGGTGCGGATCGAGCGATTCACCGCGCAGGCGTTTCACGAAGAGGAATAGTTCCGGCCAGGGCAATCGGCCGTCGCGAAGCTTTCCGGGGAATTGAGGTCAGGCTGCTTACGTCGCCGCGGCGCTCGCGCGATTGCTTGGAAGCACACCTGCACTAACCTGTCGGACGGAAGCAGACGCACGCGATGACGGCGGAAGTCACAGATTCATCCCATCCCGCGCGCTGGTGGATCCAGCGCGACGACGGCCGGGTCGAATGCCGGCTGTGCCCACGGTTCTGCAAACTTCACGACGGCCAGCAGGGCTTCTGCTTTGTCCGGCGCCGCGTCGGCGAACGGATCGAACTCACGACTTACGGTCGCAGCAGCGGCTTCTGCATCGATCCGATCGAGAAGAAACCGCTGAACCACTTCCTGCCCGGCAGCAGCGTGCTCTCGTTTGGCACCGCCGGCTGCAATCTCGGTTGCCGGTTCTGCCAGAACTGGGACATCAGCAAGGCGCGCGAATACGATCGGCTCGGTGATGCCGCGTCGCCGGAGCAACTCGCAGCCACGGCGCAACGGCTGGGCTGTCGCTCCGTCGCTTTCACCTACAACGATCCGGTGATCTTCGCCGAATACGCGATCGACATCGCGCGCGCCTGCCGCACGCGCGGCATCAAAACCGTCGCTGTCACCGCCGGCTACATCGGCGCGGATGCGCGGCCAGAGTTCTTCGCGGCGATGGACGCCGCCAACGTCGATCTCAAGGGGTTCTCCGAAGATTTCTATCACCGGCTCTGCTTCGCGCAGCTGCAGCCGGTCCTCGACACGCTGGTCTATTTGCATCGCGAGACGTCTGTTTGGCTCGAGGTGACGACGCTGCTGATCCCGGGCGAAAACGACAGCGACGCGGAACTCGACCGCGCATCCGACTGGTTAGCCGCCAACCTTGGGTCCGACGTGCCGTGGCACTTCACCGCGTTTCATCCTGATTTCAAAATGCTCGCCACGCCGCCGACGCCGGTGACCACGCTGCGTCGCGCCCGCGAGATCGCGCGTTCGAAAGGACTCCATCACGTCTACACCGGCAACGTGCGCGATCGCGACGGAGGCACGACGTGGTGCCCGGGCTGCGGCGCCGCGCTGATCGAGCGCGACGGCTACGAGCTGCGCCGCTACGCGCTGGACGAAAACCGCTGCCGCGCTTGTGGCTGCGCGCTCGCCGGAGTTTTCGAGGCCCAGCCCGGCACGTGGGGCAACCGTCGGCAGCCGGTCCGGCTGAGCCGTGGCCGCACCGCCTAGCCCCAAACCACCCAGAGAGCAGACAACCGCTCCGTGGTAGGGCCGGCGCTCGCCGCCGCGCCGCTTTCCGGGAGCGCGGCCGCCCTCGGCCGCATTCTGGTAGCGCGGGCAGCTTGCCCGCATTGTTTGATTTTTCAGGACGGGTCTCCCGCCCTGCCGTTACGTCCTCGTTTCGTTCGCCCAGGTCCTCATGAATCAACCTGCTTCATGGCCGCTTCACATACGGCGAGGCCTTCTCCCACTCTCCAGGAAACTGCTCGGCGGCCACACGCTGGAACTCGTGTTTCGAGATCTGCCGCCAGCGATGCCAGCACCTCGGCGCCTTGGCGGTATCGAAGCGTTCGAGCGGTCCTTTGCCATAGATGCCCCCGTGCAGGCTGCCGCATTTGCCGCAGACGTAATACTCTTCCGCAATAGGCGGGAAATACGCATGTGGCGGACGACCCGGGCCGATGCAGCCGGACGCTAGAACGGCTGCAACCATCACGACGCTCGAGAGCAGCTTCATCTTGCCACGCCATCCTTCCCGGCGGTCGGGTGACCACGAGGTGAGATCAGTCCCACAACCACGGGAACGGTTGATCGGAGTTCTCCCTGATTTGTCGGCGGTGGTTGTGCCGGCGGACGAGCCCAGTTTGTCATAGACCGGAAAAATTCAACCCGACCAGCACGGCAAAGCCGACCCCGAAGATCAGCTGCCAGCGGCGCTCGCCGCTTTCGCTAAATGGATCCCAATTCGAAGTGGCTTTTGCCCGCGCGAGCGCGACCACTTTCTTCGGAGATCGCATCAGTTCCTTCGCCTGCGCGCCGGTTCGTCTCTTCATGGCTGCGACGCCCCAAAACCCCAGCGCCATCCCGCACCCCACGTAAACGAAGGAAGCTATTGCGAACACGCTCACGATCTCGTCACCCAACGACTGAGGGAGTACGGTGAAGCGGGCAAGGACGGGATTCTAACGGCGGATGAATCCGCGCGACAGTTGACCGGGCGTGAGCCAGCGGATGGAATCGCACGCGTCCCGTGCCGCTGGTCCAGCCGGCACCCCTCCGCTGCACGTGCAGACGTTTCTCCTCCGTCGGTCCCCAATCCATCCCATGCAACTGAACATGAATACGGGCGACAAGATCCAGGTCATCATGGCCGTGGTCACCGCGCTCGGTATCATCATCGCCATCGACTCCAGCCGCACCCAGCTGAAAACGTTCAACGACCAGCTCCGGTTGAACTTTTTCGCCGACTACACAAGGCGGTATCAGGAGATCATGATGAGCCTGCCGGAGAACATCAACGAGCCGGGGTTTGAGTTCGAGCAGCTCGAGAAGGACACCCGCAGCCAGGCGATGAAGTCGATGCGCGCCTATTTCAACCTGTGCAGCGAAGAATTCCATCTTGCCCGAGAGGAACACATCGACGCCGCGGTGTGGGCCATGTGGTCGGCAGGCATGAGCCACGCCATGACGAAGAAGTCCTTTCAGGACGTGTGGCGGACGATCCAGAAAGACACGATGTTCGATCCGCGATTCAAACAGTGGATGGAGGAACAGATGGAAAAAAAGCGGATCGCGACCGGAGCTGAACTCGCCTTGGGCGGATGAAAGCCGCCGATCGGGCGGTCTCCAATCCATGAGGACGCCCGGTTCTCATTTCGCGTTCTTGATCACACCCGCGAGGTAGAGTCCGACCAAGGCGAGAAGGACAGGCAGGGTAATCGCGCCCAGCAATCGACTGACGCCGAGGCCGTCGGGACCGCTGGGCGGAGCTTGAATCAGGACGATGGCGACCCAGAGGACGCCGAGCACAACGAGGAGCCAGCCGGTGGTCTTGCGCATGGGTAGCTGCTTTTGAGGTTGCAGCCGGCCGCAGGGAAACCTGCCGTGCCTCGAGCGTCCATCGTTTTCGGTGACGTCCGATATTCTGTGCTGCGCTCCGTCGGTGGTCGCCAATCCCCTCTCGTTTCACCAGCTGATCTGCAAAAATTTGAATGGTCCACCTTCGCCCAGTCCTCCGACCTTCACCCGGCCCCGCTGGAACAGCACGCCGCCGCGCACGAGCGAAAATTTTTCCGCCTGCCGCTTTTGCTGCGTCTGCTCCACGACGCGTGCGAGCTCACGGTTCTGGAACGATTCCACAATCGTCATGCGTTCGAGCACGATCACGCCGTCGCTCGCACTCAGCGCGGTCTGCTCTGCGGCGACATGCGCCTGCGGATCGTAGTGTACCTCCGCCTGAATTCTCGCCAGCGATTCCGCCGCGACGGTACGTCTGCTTTCGCCCGGCTCCGCGCCCGCGGCCAAGTTCCCCGCCAGCAGGACGACCGCCACCCGCGTCCGCCACGCCACACACGCGTGATCACCTCCAGCCGGCAGAGCTGCATTTGCGGGATTCATGGAGGAAGGTTCGGAGATCGGAATCGCCGAGGCTGAGCACCGTAGCTACTTCATGGGAACGGTCGTGCGATTCCCCGCGTCGGCCCGCGCCGCGGGCGTTTCGTCCGCTTCATCTGCCGCCAGCACCGCGAACACGGTTTCGAGATCCCGCCCAGCCAGGTGCCGATACGTCGTCGCCAGCGCCACCGGCAGCCGGTCGGCCATCGGAAAACCCGGTCGGCCCAGATTCACCGCGATGCGGTTCCATTCGGCAATGCGCCCGTGCCGCACCGGCGAGGAGAGAAACCACTCCGCCGCATCCGCGTCGCTCCGCTGCGCGAGCGCCACAATCTCGTCGCGCGTCAGCCCAAACCACGCGAGGAATTGTCCGTCCACGCCGGCGAGGGCGCAGAACCGCGCCGCATAATCCCCCGGCAGCGCGCCTGCCGCCAGCAGCCGCGCTTTCGCGATGATCCGCGGCAACCACACGCAGCCGGCCAGCTGATCTGTCGGTCGGGGCAGATTCATGAGAGGGACGCCTTCATGCGCTGGAGCCGGTGATCCGTCGCTCACTGTCCGCCGTTGTGACGGAACCGATAAGCGAAGCCAGCCGGACGATTACGTGTTTTCACGATGCCGTCACGAAGCGCTAAACCAAATCGCACGCGTCGGCCGGCATCCAGTGCGCGTCCTTGCCCTCCCATTTCACGTTGCAGCCAATGGGATTCGTCTTGGGCGTCCGCACCGGCCGGCCGGCAAGATGATCCTCCAGCGCGTTCGCCAGATCGTTCACGGTGATGCGCGACGGATCGCGCGGACTGTCGACGCCACGACCGGTGTAGACCAGCCGCCGCTGCGCGTCGAAGACGTAGAAATGCGGCGTGCGCAGCGCGCCATACGCCCGCGCCACGTCCTGCGTTTCGTCGCGCAGATACACCCAGGGGAAGCGATGCTGCTTCATCCGCTCCCCCATGTGGCCGAACGAATCCTCCGCATAGGTGCGCTCGCTGTTCGAGTTGATCCCGACGAATCGCACGTCTTGCGCGGCGAACCGCTGCGCTGTCTGTCGGGTGCTCTCGTCCGAGCCGGTCACGTAAGGGCAATGATTGCAGGTGAAGAACACCACGAGTACCCGCGCGTCCTGGAAGTCCTCGAGTCCATAGGTCTTGCCGTCCGTCGCGGGCAACCGAAACGCCGGCGCGGTGCTGCCGAGCTCGAGGGTGAACGTTTTTTTCTCGGTTGTGCTCATGCTGGCAGCGTGCCTCGGCCCACCGGCTTGGCAAGGTGCTGACACGCACGCGCGCTTGAACCGGACCCGCGCTCGCGCCATTGAACCGGTGGATGCCCGAACCCCGCCCAGCGATTCTCGTCGTCGAAGACGAAGCGCCGATCGCCGAAACCATCGTCTACGCGCTGCAGACGGAAGGTTTCGTCCCCCGCTGGGTCACGACTGGCCGCGCCGCGCTGACCGAGCTCACGATCCCGCCCGCCGTGGCGCTCGTGATCCTCGATATCGGACTCCCCGACGCGAACGGGTTCGATGTGTTTCGCCAGATTCAGCAACGCGCGCCAACGCCGGTCATCTTTCTCACCGCCCGCGCGAGCGAAGTGGATCGCATCGTCGGACTCGAGCTCGGCGCCGACGACTACCTGACGAAACCTTTCAGTCCGCGCGAACTCACCGCCCGCGTCCGCGCGGTGCTGCGGCGGGTTCAAGCCGTTCCGACTCCGGCCGGGCCTGTGGCCGCAAACGCCGCGCCGCCCGCCACCGCCAAGGTTTGGACGCATGATGTCGAGCGCTGCCGGATCAGCTATCGCGGCCAGCCGCTCACGCTCACGCGCAATGAGTATCGCCTGCTCGCCGTGCTGCTCGCCGCGCCCGGCCGGGTTTTCTCGCGCGAGCAATTGATGGCCCAGGCCTGGCCCGATCCCGGCGCCGCGCTCGATCGTACCGTCGACGCCCACGTGAAGACCGTCCGCGCCAAACTTCGCGACATCGCGTCGGACGCGGATCCGATTCTGACGCACCGCGGGCTGGGTTACTCGCTGCGGGAGGAATCGTGAGCCTCCGGATCCGGCTGCTGTCGCTCCTGCTGGCCGTCTACTGCGCCGGCGGCTACATGCTCACGCGCCGCGCGCTGGAACAGGTGCGTCCGCGCTATCTCGAGTCGATGGAGGAAACGCTCGTCGACACCTCGGTGCTGCTCGCATCGGTGCTCGAGACGCAGCTCGACGGCGGCCGGCTCGAACCCGCGGGCCTCCAGCGCGCGTTCGCTTCAGCGCAGCACCGGCAGTTTGAGGCGCGCGTTTTCACGCTGACCAAAACTGCCGTCGATCTGCGCGTCTACGTCACCGACGCCGCTGGCACGGTGATCTACGACTCCACCGGCCGCGATATCGGTCGTGACTATTCCCGCTGGAACGACGTGAAGCGCACGCTGCGCGGCGACTACGGTGCACGCTCTTCACGCACCGTCGAAGGTGATGACAACACGCAGAGCATCTACGTCGCCGCGCCGATTCGTGACGGCAATCAGATCGTCGGCGTGCTTTCCGTGGGCAAGCCGACAACCGGCGTCAATCAGCTCGTCGCCGCCGCCCGCCAGCGCGTCGTGCTCACGGCACTCGCCGGCGGGGTGGTTGTCCTGCTGCTCCTGCTCGTAACGGCGGCCTGGGTGACCACGCCGATCGAACGGCTCACCGCGTATGCGCGCGCCGTCCGTGACGGCCGCCCGGTGGCGTCGCCGAAGTTGCCGGGCCGCACGCTCGCCGATTTGGCCCGCGCCTTCGAAGAAATGCGCGACGCGCTCGAGGGCCGGCAGCACGCTGAGCGCTACACTCAGGCGCTCGCCCATGGCGTGAAGGCGCCGCTCGCCGCGATCCGCGGCGCCGCCGAGTTGTTACACGAGGATATGCCCGCCGAGCAGCGCCGGAAATTCATGGGCAATATCGCCGTCGAGTCAGCGCGGATCCAGCAAATCATCGATCGGCTGCTCGAGCTATCCTCGCTCGAGGCGCGCAAGGCGCTGCAGCGAGTCGAGGAACTCGACGCGTCCGCCCTCGCGCACGAAGCCGCCCAAGCCGTCGAGCCCAGCTTCACCGGCGCGGGTGTACAGCTGCAGGTGCAGGCGGCACCAACGCCGGCGCGCGTTCGCGGTGAGCGCGTGCTGCTCCGCGAAGCGCTGGTGAATCTGCTGCAGAACGCCCTGGATTTCTCGCCGCCCGAGGGAGAGGTGACGCTGACGCTCGGGCTCGCTGCCGGCGCCGTGGAGTTCGTCATCGAGGATCGCGGACCGGGCGTGCCAGATTACGCCCTGCCCCGCGTCTTTGAACGCTTCTATTCGTTGCCGCGGCCGGGGACTGCCCGCAAGAGCACCGGGCTCGGCCTCGCGCTGGTGCGCGAAGTCGCGCATCTCCACGGCGGCACCGCTTCCCTCGCGAACCGCGCTGACGCTCCCGGCGCGCGCGCCACGCTCCGCCTGCCGGCAGCGTAGGTACTGCGCGGATTCCGCTCCGCGCCGGGAATACTGCTAGACCTCGCGGCGCCAAGGGAACTCGCCGCACTATCCCAGACGTTCCGTCCGAGTCTCTCAACTCTCAACCCTCAACTCTGGCTCTCCGCTCTCCGCTCTAGACCCTCAGCTCCAAGCTCTCAGCGCTCTGCCTTTTTCGCCGCAATTTCATCGTCGCTTCACACGCGCTTCATCGAACCGGCGCATCGTGGCGCGATGAACTCGCTCCCCGCCCCGAACCTGCTCGATGCCGCCCGCCGCCGACTCTACCTGTTTCTCAAGATCGCCAGCATCTGCGTGCTGATCGGCCTGCTGCACATTCCACTCGCGATGACGAGCGGCGTGCTGCGCGAGCGACAGAGTTATCAGGCCGCCGCGACCGAAACGATCGCGAGCACGTGGGGCCGCGAGCAGTGCCTCCTCGGGCCCGTGCTGGCGGTGCCTTACGATTATAACGTGAAGGTGTTTCGCTCGAAAACGGTCGACGCACGGGTCGTGCAGGTGGCCGACGTGGAGGTTGCCTCCGCCACGGCGTATTTTCTCCCCGAGGAGCTGACCGTGAACGGAACAGTCGCGCCGGAGGTGCGCCGCCGCGGCATCTACGAAGCCGTCGTCTACCACGCCAGCGCCCAGCTCAGCGGTCGCTGGCGGCCGGACTTCGCCGCCGCGGGCATCGAGGCGGACCGCGTGCACTGGGAAAAGGCGCGCGTTCACCTCGGCGTGAGCGACGTGCATGGCATCCGTGCGGTCGGCGCGCTGCAGGTCGGCGGGAACGAGGCCACGTTCGAACCGTCGGATAGCAGCAGCGCGAGTGCACTGCCGCTCGTGGCGAAGCTGCGCGGCCTCACCGGTGGCGACGCGCTGGAATTCGCCGTCACGGTGGAAACGCAGGGCAGCAGCCGGATCACCGTGGCGCCGACCGGCAAGGCCACGACGGTCACGCTTGCTTCGGCGTGGCCTGATCCGTCATTCGATGGCGCGGCGCTGCCGGTGGAACGCAGCGTCTCGCCCGCCGGATTTCAGGCGCGTTGGCAGAGCTCGCACCTGAGCCGCGGTTTCCCGCAGCACTGGACCGACCGGCAGGTCAACACCGACGAACTCACGGCCCGGATCAAAACGGCGAGCTTCGGCGTGACGTTCGCGCGGCCGATCGACGGCTACGGTATGACTCATCGCGCCCAAAAATACGGCACGCTGTTTTTCGTGCTCACGTTCACCGTGTTCTTCCTCTTCGAAGTCATCGCCCAGCTGCGCATCCATTGGCTGCAGTATGCGTTGGTGGGCGCGGCGCTGTGCCTGTTCTTCCTCGCGTTTCTCGCCCTGTCCGAGTTCTGGCCAACAGGAGCGGCGTATGCGACCGCCGCGGCGGCGTGCACGCTGATGATCTCACTCTACACGCACACGTTCCTGCGCGCCGGCCGGCGCACGCTGGTGGTCCTGGGCGGTCTGGTCGCGACCTACGCCTATCTCTACTTTGTGCTGCAGTCGCAGGATTACGCGTTGCTCGCCGGCACCGCGGCACTGTTTGTCGCGCTTGGACTGGTGATGTTCTTCACGCGCCGGATCGACTGGGGTACGGTGGGGGCCGCCGATGCCGCGCACTCATCGGCGGCGACGCCCGAAGGCAGATGACACTCGCGCAGGTTGCGCCCATGGGCTGACGTCATTGGCTGTCCGGCCGGCGCGGCACCGTTCGTTAAGAGGAATGATCGCGATCATCCCGCGCTCGAAAGGAGAACTCCCATGCCCAAATACGTTGATGGTTTTGTGCTGCCCGTGCCGAAAAAGAACCTCGCTGCCTACTTCAAGATGGCGAAAGCCGCGTCGAAGGTCTGGCGCGATCATGGCGCACTCGAATACCGCGAGTGCGTCGGAGAGGACATGAAGGTGAAATTCGGCACGCCGTTTCCGAAGCAGATGAACTGCAAGCCGAGCGAGACGGTCGTGTTCTCGTGGATCGTCTACAAATCCCGCGCGCACCGCGACCAGGTGAACGCTAAGGTCATGAAGGATCCGCGCATCGCCGAAATGTGCGACGAAAAGAACATGCCCTTCGACGCGAAGCGCATGCTCTACGGCGGCTTCTCCGTCGCAGTCGAAATCTAGAGGCCCTCCGCATACTCGCGGTTGGTCGGGCGAGGCGTTCTCGCCGGGCCGTTCGACAAGCTCAGGGTCCCGAGCAGGCTCGAGGGACTCAAGGCCCCCGCGCCCGTCGAAGGCCCCGGCTCAGCGGGGACGGTTTGCCCGACCCGCCGAACCTCTGCGAGAAACTCGGTTTCGGATAGCCTCCAGCGGTTGAACCTCTCGGAACCCTGAGCTCGTCGAAGAGTTTGCCGAAACGCCGGGCCCTGCGCGAAGTCGCGCAGCCGCGCACGCCGCGCGGCGGCGCGCGGCGGCGCCAGCTGCGCTTACCGCACCAATGCCACGGCCAGCGCCGCGCCGCTCGCCGCCAGCGCCACGACCGATAGGATCAGCATCACCCGGGCTCGCTTTTGCGCGGCCTCCACGAGTTCTGCCTGCACGCGCAGTTCCTGCGCGACCGCCTGCAGTTGCTGCGCCAGACCGCTCAAAACCTCGCCGGCCCGAAGCATCTCGCGTTCGAGCTTGTCCGTCCGCACTTCGATATTCGCCGCCCGTCCGCTCGAGCGCAGGCCGGCGACCATGCCGCCGGCTTCCGCGAGCAGCGGGGCGAGAGCTTTGAGAATGGGGAGGACTTGGATGGGCATGGGGAACCTTTCCGTCGACTGACGTCGCACGCATGTTGAATTATACTGAAGAACTGACGCCGCGTCGGGTAGGGCGAGACCGCTGGGCCCGCCGCTTGGCGGTCGCGGCGCGCCCAGCGGTCGCGCGCCCTACCATCGGGGCCTACATATCTTTGTGGATTCGCTATAGTGAGCGGGCAGCGGGGTCGGTTCCTTGGCGGCGCACCCAAGCAGCGCGAACACCGACCGCCGACGCGGCGCCGCTCCCGTCCGGGGTCCTCCGGATTCGCCGGCGCCCGCGTTTCTTCGCTTCCGTTCTGCGGCCGCTCCCGTGATTCTCGCGGCGAATGGATCTCAGCTTCTGGCACTACGCGCTCCTTTTCGTGGTCGGCCTCGTGGCCGGCACGGTGGATGCCGTAGCGGGCGGCGGCGGGTTGATCACCGTGCCCGCATTGCTGAACCTCGGGCTGCCCGTGCCGCTCGCGCTCGGGACGAACAAGTTTCAATCGAGCTTCGGCAGTGTCTCCGCCTCGGTGCACTTCGTCCAGCGCCGCGCCGTCCGGCTCTCCGAATGTTGGTTCGGCATCACCGCGACGCTGATTGGCGCCTTTCTCGGCGCGTTCGCCGTCCAGCAAATCGACGCCGATCTGCTGAAGCACGTCGTGCCCTGGCTGCTCGCCGCAATCCTGCTCTACACGCTGCTTCGGCCCGCGATCGGCACGCAAGATCATCCGCCCAAAATGAGCACCGGCGTCTTCTACGGCGTGTTCGGCCTCGGGCTCGGATTCTACGACGGCTTCTTTGGCCCCGGCACCGGATCGTTTTGGGCCATCGCGCTGGTGCTGTTGCTCGGGCAAAACTTCACGCGCGCCACGGCCACGACGAAGGTGATGAACGCCACCAGCAACGTCGCCTCACTCGCGCTGTTCGCCGTCGCCGGACTCGTGCATCTCGGCGCGGGGGTGGCGATGGCTGCCGGTCAGCTCATCGGCGGCCGGCTCGGCGCGCATTTGGTCATGACGCGCGGCGCGCGGTTCATCCGCCCCGTGTTCCTCACGATGGTGACGCTCACTCTCGCGCGGTTGCTCTGGGTCAATTACGCCCGCTGAGCCCCCTCCCCGCACCGCCTTCCCGCCGGCTCCTCCTGCGCCTTCAACCCCATTTTCACGTATTACGTGAAAATGCAGTCCGGTCGGTCTCTACCCTCTGCCAACGTGTTTCTTGGGCCGCCGCGCAGCTCGGGCCTAGCCGCCTCGCCGGCGTCAGGCGAGCACGTGCCCGCGGCGGTCGTCTCGAAGCAATTTTCACGTAATACGTGAAATTTTTGGCAAGCACCGCAGGAGCGAATAGCACTGCGCGCCCACGCGCGGACGATTGTCTCTCGCGGCCACGAGCCCATGCTGCCGGCATGCCCGACCAACGGCAGCATCGTGGCGCGCATCCCGAGGACGCGGAGCTTTTCGCGCCGGCGCACTGGCCGGCGCTGCGCACTGCGATCGGCGAGTTGTGCTGGCTGCTCGACCGCGGCTATGCGTTGCGCTCCTCGCTCGCACTGACGGGTGATCGCCATGGACTCACGCAGCGGCAGCGAATCGCCGTGGCGCGATGTGCCTGCTCGCGCGAACAACACGAGCGCCGGGCCACACATCGCGTGGAGCCTGCCGCGCTCGCCGGCGCAGAGCTGTGGATCGACGGCTACAATCTCCTGATCACGCTCGAGGCAGCGCTCGCTGGCGGCGTGATCCTGCTCGGCCGCGACGGCTGTTACCGCGACATGGCCAGCCTCCACGGCACCTATCGCGAAGTCGCCGAGACCCGCCGCGCCGCCACGTTGGTCGGCGAAACCGCCGCGCGTTGCGGCGTGGTCCGATGTCACTGGTTGCTCGATCGCCCGGTCGGCAACAGCGGCCGGCTCAAAACCGCGCTGCTGGAGCTGGCCCAACCCGCCGGCTGGAACTGGACGGTCGAACTCGCCTTCAGCCCCGACCAGATTCTCGGCTCGACTGGCGAGATCGTCGCCAGTTCCGACAGCGTGGTGCTCGACCGCTGCACGCGTTGGTGCAATCTCGCACGCGAGCTCATCGCCCGCTCTGCTCCGGCCGCCAACGTCCTCGATCTCTCCGCAACACTCGGCTGATCGGCCGCGCCATCACCTCGCGCCTGCTCCGCTCTAGACTCTCAGCTCTCAGCTTGAGACTCTGGGCTGCCGCCCTCCGCAACAATCTCCGGCTCGCACCGCACCGGAAAGTTCACCGAGTTCGCGATGAAACAGAACCGGTGCGCCTCGTCATGCAGCGCGTGCGCTTTTGCCACGTCTCCGCCCGCGGCGATCGTCACCGCCGGTCGCAGCACCACCTCGGCAAACGCGCCCGAACCATCCTCCCTCTCCTGCATCACCCCCTCGGCCACGTCATGATAAGCCGTGACCACGATCTGGTTCACCGCGCACAGGTGCAGATACCACAACAGGTGGCAGGACGACAGGCTCGCGACGAGCAGATCCTCCGGACTATAGCGACTGGGATCACCGCGAAACGCCGGATCGCTCGATCCCGCCAAGGGCGGCTTGCCCGCCACGGTGATGACGTGGTCCCGCCGGTAGCTGCGGTAGGTCTTGGTGCCCTCACCGTCGTTGCCCGTCCATTCCATCTGAACCTCGTAGACGTGTCGTTTCATGGCAGAGAGGTTGATTCGCTCAGCGTCGCCGATCCGAACATTTCCTGCATCCAGGCGTCGGACACGGCCCTCGCCTTTTTCATGTCATCCACCACGAGGACGAGTTGGTGCGCATGATCGCTGTACTGCACCTCGATGTTTATCCCGGCATCCGCCAGCCGGCGGGTGAACTTCCCCAACTGTCCCGGCTGATCCTGCCGCAACCGTTGAACCAGCACGTCCTTCACCGCCATCACCCGCAGCCCCGCCGCAGCGAGTGCACTTCGGGCCCGCTCGCCGTCGGCGACCAGGAAGTGCGCGACGCCCTCGCCGTTCACCACAAACACCCCGCCGCCCTCGAGGCTGACGCCTGCACGCCCGAGCGCCTCGCCCATTTCGGCCAGCGCGCCCGGTCGGTTCGGCAGGAGGAGGGTCAAATCTTTCATCGTGTTCGGCAGTGAGAGCAGATCGCGGTCGTGCGGTCGACCGGAAGCGACGGTGTTTCCCTGTCACTGATTTGTCAGGCACCGTCAGTTCGATGACCGTCGAAGCATGAATGCAGAACCCGACCTGGGCCGGCTGGCGCGAACGATCGGCGAACCCACGCGGCTGCGGATGCTGGCTTTGTTGATGGAGGGGCGGGCGTTGACGGCCAAGGAACTCGCTTACGGCGCCGGGGTGACGCCTGCCACCGGGACCACGCACCTGCGCTTGTTGCTCGCCGAGGCCTTGGTTCAGGTACGCGCCCAGGGACGGCACAAGTATTTCCGGCTCGCTTCGCCGCTGGTCGCCCGGTGCATCGAGTCGCTGATGGTGCTCGCTCCCTCGCCCACCAGCGTCGACCGCGCACGCGCGCCGGCGCAGTGGGCTCGGCTCTGTTACGACCATCTCGCGGGTTGGCTCGGCACGGAAGTCACGCGCGCGCTGCTCGAGCGAAAACTGCTCGCGGCCGATCGGGACAACTTCGTGGTCACCCGGCGCGGGGCGCGCTGGTTCGAAACGTTCGGCCTCGATTTGGATGCGCTGCGGAACTCGCGGCGCCGCTTCGCCTACGCCTGCCTCGACTGGAGCGAACGACGGGAACACCTCGGCGGCGCTTTGGGGGCCGCGCTCGCGCAACGCATGCTCGACTCAGGCTGGCTGCAACGCCGGGCCGGCACGCGCGTCCTCGCCATCACTGCCGCGGGGTGCGAGGCGCTCCTGACGCATTTCGGCCTGCAGCCGCCCGAGACGACCACGTCGCCCGTATCCGCACGCGAGAGAGCCTGGCGGCAAAGCGCCGCCTGATGCGACTAGGTCCCGCCGCTCGACGCCGCGACGTTCACCGGCAGCGCGAAAATGAAATCGTGATACGTGCCGGAGCCGACGTGGAACGAGCGCGTGCCGACTTTCGCGTAACCCAGCCGCTCATAAAAGCCCACCGCCGCATCGTTTTTCGAGTATACGCCCAGCAGTAGCCGCGGGGTGCCCACGCTGCGCGCATGCGCCCGCGCCGCCTCCATCAACCGCGCTCCGATCCCGCCGCGCTGAAACCGGTGCAGCAGATACACGCGCTTCACCTCCAGATCCCGGGCATCGAGATCCGGCAGCGGCAGGTCGGGCGTGGTCAGCACAAGATAACCCACCGGCGCGGCGCCAGGCGCCGCTTCGGCAATCCACACCGCGGTGTGCGGATCGTGCAGGTAGTGGGCGTATTTCTCAACGGAGTGCTGCCGCAGGCAGTGCTGCACAATGTCTCCGCCATCGATCACGCCCACAAACGCCTCAAGAAACGCCGCCTGAGCCACGAGGGACAGCGCCGTCTCGTCCCCGGGCTGGCACCGCCGGATGCTGATGCTGGGATTCACGAGCCGGCGATTGTGCGCGCCGGCGAGGGCAGCGCGAGTCTCGATGCACGCCGCGAGAAATTCTCGCGCGCGGTTGAGGCCGGCCCCGTCGGGCCGGCCTGCGCGTCCGCCTACTTCGCGGCCAGTTGCGCTTCCACGCGCTGCCGGTATTCCGGCTCGAGCTCGGCGAATCTCGCCCAGAACGCCGGCGGCGTGGTGCCTTCGAGCCGCGCGGCGAGAAAGGCCAGATGCAGATGCCAGCCGCCGCCGACGTTCGCCACGCCCTGCGGCCGCCGCAGCTTGCGATGCGTCAGCAACAGCTGCACTTGCTCGCCCTTCGGCGTAAGCTCGAAGCGCACCTCGGACTCGTCGCCCGGCCCCTCCCCTTCCCACGTGTAGCTCAGCAGCCGCGGCGGTTCGATCGCGGTGATCCGCCCCTCCATCGTCATCCCCGCTTCGTGCGCCTCGCGGTATTTTTCCGGCGGCGTTTCGTCGGGCGACAGGTTGCGATGCCGGAATAGCAGCTCGACGCGGCCGCCCACGCGCAGCTCCATCGGGCCGCCCGCCAACCAAGTCGCACGCTTCTCCGGATCGGTCAGATACGTCCAGACGCGCTCGATGGGTCCGGGCAGCAACCGCACGAAGCGCACTTCGCCGGGACCGGTTAACTCGCCATATTGATTCAAGGTGTCGGTTTTCATGTTCGGGTTCGGTGTGTTTCCTTTCGCAGTTCGCGCTCCAAGGCATCCAGCCGCCGGCTCCAGGCACCGCGGGTGCGTTCGAGCCAGCGCTCGATCTCCTCGAGGCCTTGCACCTCGAGGGAATGAATTCGCCGCTGACCGTCCGCGCGCACCTTCACGAGCCCCACTTCCCGGAGCACTTTCAGGTGTTGCGAGATCGCCGGCGGCGTCAGGTCGAACTCCTCCACAATCTCTCCCGCCGTGCGGTCGCGCTGCGCGAGCAGTTCGACAATCCGGCGGCGGGTCGGGTCGGCCAGGGCCGTGAGCGTTTCCATGCCGCACCGTGAAGTGATTTCTTAATTAAGCAATGACTTAACCATTAAACCCGTGTCTTACGCGTCCTGGGCGCTCTGCCCCGGCGCAACGCGGCGCCGTGGCGACCTTCCGCGGCCGAACATTGCTCCGTCGTGATTTTCTGCTCAATCGTTCGGCGTGCTCTCCGCTGCGCGCGCCTCATTGCTCCTCCTGCCGATCATCTATCTCGGCTACATCAGTCTGGGGCTGCCCGACGGCACGCTGGGCGTCGCGTGGCCGCAGATGCACCGCACGCTCGCGCTGCCGATCGGCCTCGCCGGCGTGCTCGGCGTCGTCGGGCTCCTGCTCACCGCGTTCTCGGGATTCTCCAGCGGCCGGATCATCGCCCGGTTCAGGACGGGGCCCGTGATGCTCGTCAGCTGCGTGCTGACGGCCTCGGGGATGATGCTGTTTTCCCACGCTCCCAATTTTGGCTGGCTCCTGCTCGCGGTCGTCCCGCTGGGGCTGGGCGCAGGGGCCGTCGACGCGGGGCTGAACGGCTACGTCGCGCGGCACTACACCGGCCGCCACATGAACTGGCTGCACGCCTGTTGGGGAATCGGAGCGACGTGCGGGCCTTTGTTGATGGCCCGGGCGTTGACGACGGCCGGCAGTTGGCGGACGGGGTTCGCCTGGCTGGGCACCGCGCAGTTCTCGCTCGCGCTGGTGTTCCTGCTTTCTTTCTCGCTCTGGAACGCGGTTCCGGAGCGATCGTTCGCCACCTCCGCCGGCCGGGCCGACCGCGCGATCCCCACGCTGCACGCCAACTCGCGCGCCGGCTGGCTCTCGGCGGTGATCTTCGCACTCTACGTCGCCGCCGAAGGCACGGCCGGGCTTTGGGCCGGCTCCATCCTCGCCGTCGGCCGCGGGTTCGCGGTGGAGACTGCCGGGCTCTGCGCAAGTGCGTTCTACGGCGCGATCACCGCCGGCCGGATTTTTGTCGGGTTCGTGGTGGAGAAACACGGCAACCGCCGGCTCATCGCCTGGGGCCTCGGGCTCGCCGCCGTCGGCGCGTTGCTCTTCCTCGTCGCCTCCACCCCGCCGCTCGCCGCGCTCGCGCTCATCCTGCTGGGGCTCGGCTTCGCGCCGGTCTACCCCTGCCTGATGCATGAAGTACCGCGACGCTTCGCCCCGGAGTCGGTGCAAACCGTGATCGGCCGCCAGTCCGGCGCCGCCAGCATCGGCGGCGCGGTCATGCCCGCGCTCGCCGGTTCGGTCGCGGAATTTTCGCTGGAAGGCATCCCTTGGATGATCGTCACCGGCTTGATCGCGCTCGCCTTCGCGATCCGCTGGCTCAACCGGCTGAGCTAGTGCCGTGATGAGTCCAGAGCCGGGAGCCAAGCGCTGAGAGCCCGGTCAATACCACTGTCCGACGCTGGAGATCGCGTGCACGCGCATCGGAGTTTCCGCCTTGGGCTCTAGGCTCTCAGCTCTGGACTCCAGACTCTGGCCGCTGCTCTTTTACGATTGCTTCCGCTCATATCCTGACAACGTTGAACTCCCCCCGGCAGCCCCCGCTGCGCCTTCCTTTCCACGCATGTCCTACCACTACGTCAGCTATCTTTGGGATGACACCGTCGCCGCGTCGCTCGATCCGGTCGCCCGGCTCGTTTACCGCTCCAATCTTCTCGGCTCGGACCAGCGGATCACCAACACCGGTGGCGGCAACACCTCGTCCAAACTCACCGAGCGCGACCCGCTGACCGGCGCACCGGTGGAGGTGCTTTGGGTGAAAGGCTCCGGCGGCGACCTCCGCACGAGCAAGCGCGAGAATTTCGCGTCGCTGTATCAACCGAAGCTGCTCGACCTGCAGCGGCTCTACGCGACGCGGGCGGACAAGGGGCTGAAGTCGTCCGCCGAGGACGACATGGTCGGCATGTATACGCACGCGACGTTCAACCTGAATCCGCGTGCCTCCTCGATTGACACGCCGCTGCATGCGTTCCTGCCCGGGCGGCATGTGGACCACATGCATCCGAATGCGATCATCGCGATCGCCGCGTCAGCGAATTGCGAGCGGCTCACGCGCGAGATCTTCGGCGACGCAATGGCCTACGTGCCGTGGATGCGGCCGGGCTTCGAGCTCGGGCTCGCGATGCAGGAAATCGTCCGTCGTCAGCCCGGCGTTCGGGCGATCATGATGGGCCAGCACGGTTTCATCGCGTGGGACGACGACGACAAGGCGTGCTACACCCGCACCCTCGACTTCATTGAACGCGCCGCCACCTACATCGAAGAGCGCTACGCGGCGCGCGGCGGCGACGCGGCGGCCTTCGGCGGCGCGAAATACCAGACGCTCGACGAGCCCCGCCGCCGCGCGACGCTCGCGGCCGTGCTCCCGTGGCTGCGCGGCCAGGTGTCGCGCGAACGGCGGTTTGTCGGCACGATTCAGGATGACACGCCGATCCTGCGCTTCGTGAACTCGCACGACGCGCCGCGGCTCGCCGAGCTCGGCACGTCCTGCCCGGATCATTTTTTGCGGACGAAGATCAAGCCGCTTTACGTCGACTGGAATCCGCAGAGCGAGGACCTCGCTGCGTTGAAGGGCAAACTCGCCGCCGGGCTCGAGCAGTATCGCCGCGACTACGCCGCCTACTACGATCGCTGCAAGCACGCCAACTCGCCCGCGATGCGCGACCCCAATCCTACCGTCGTGCTCATTCCCGGGCTCGGGATGATCGCGTGGGGGAAGGACAAATCCGAGTCGCGCGTCACCGCGGAGTTCTACAATTGCGCGGTCGAGGTCATGCGCGGTGCCGAGGCGATTGACCGCTACGTGGCGTTGCCGCAGCAGGAGGCGTTCGACATCGAGTACTGGCTGCTCGAGGAGGCGAAGTTGAAGCGCATGCCCGCCGAAAAGGAACTCGCGCGCCAGATCGCCGTCGTGATCGGCGCCGGCTCCGGCATCGGCAGGGAGACGGCGCACCGGCTCGCGCGCGAAGGCGCCCAGCTCGTCTGCGTCGATCTGATGGAGGGCGCCGCGCAGTCGACGGCAAAGGAAATTACGGATCGGCTCGGACTCGGGATCGGCGTCGCCGGCTCGGGTATATCCAACTGCGGTCCGGCGCTCGGACTTGGCGCCAACATCACCGACCGTGCTTCGATCCGCCACATGCTCGATCAGGTGGCACTCGCCTACGGCGGATTCGACGCGATCGTCGTCACCGCCGGGGTGTTCGTGCCGAGCGACACGACCGGGCACATCCCGGATGAGAAATGGGCGCTCACGTTCAACATTAACGTGACCGGCAGCTATCTCGTCGCGGACGAGGCGGCGAAGACCTGGCGCGATCAGGGGCTGCGCGGCAGCCTCGTGCTCACGACGTCGGCGAATGCCGTCGTCGCGAAGAAAGGCTCCGTCGCCTACGACACCTCGAAGGCGGCCGCCAGTCACCTCGTGCGCGAGCTCGCGATCGAGCTTGCTCCGCTGGTTCGCGTGAATGGCGTGGCTCCGGCCACCGTGGTGCAGGGCTCGGCCATGTTTCCCCGCGACCGCGTCATCGGTTCGCTCGCGAAATACAACATCGCGTTCGCCGCCGATGAACCGACCGATTCGCTCGTGCGCAAGCTCGCGCAGTTCTATGCCGATCGGACGTTGACGAAAGCGCCGATCACGCCCGGGGACCAGGCGGAGGCGTATTTCCTCCTCGTCTCGTCGCGATTGGCGAAGACCACGGGCCAGATCCTCACCGTCGACGGCGGCCTACACGAAGCCTTCCTCCGCTAGCCCGGATATTTCATGAAACATCCGCCCTCAGGGCCGACTCTGTCGGGGCTAGCCGCGACAAGGTCGCTCCGCCGCGGACGGAAATTTCGGACTGAGCTTCCCTCCTGTTCATGAAATTTCCGGGCTAGCCCAGCGCCCCACCCGCCCCCAGCGGTCACAACAGAGAAAGTGTCACGTAATTCGTGACGCTTTTCCTGGTCGAGCCAAGGCGGGCGGAAGCGGAAGAATTGTGCGCGGGCGCTCCTTGACGCCGCTGCGGCCCACGCGCTCACTTGCCGCATGGACTCCGCCTGGCTCCATCCTCGCGACGAACTCGTCGCCACCATGCAGCGGATCTACCGCTATCGGATGACCACCACGTCCGGCGGGAATCTCTCGATCCGCGATCCGGACGGCAGCATCTGGATCACGCCGGCGCGCGTGGACAAGGGCGCGCTCACGCCCGCCGACATCGTGCGCGTCCTGCCTGACGATCGCCGCGAAGGCACGCATCCGCCCTCGTCCGAGTTTCCGTTTCACCGCGAGATCTACCGCCGCCGGCCCGACATCAAGGCGATTGTCCACGCGCACCCGGGCGCGCTCGTGGCGTTCTCGATTTGCCGCCAGCTGCCCGACACGCGCGTGCAATCGCACGTGCACGCCGTCTGCGGCCGGGTCGCGCTCGCCCCTTACGCATGTCCCGGCACTCAGGCGTTGGGCGACAAGATTGCGGCGACGTTTGCGGCCGGTGCGGATTGCGTGCTGCTGGAAAACCATGGCGTGGTGATCGGCGGCCGCGATCTCCGCGATGCGTTCCAGCGATTCGAGACGCTCGAGTTTGCCGCGCAGACATTGCTTCGCGCCGCCTCGCTGGGTCCGGTTCGCGTGCTTCCGCCCGAAACGCTGGCCATCGACACGATGCCGCAGTTTCGCGATCTGCCGATCGCGCCGCCAAGCAACGAAGAGAAGGACCTGCGGAATCAAATCTGCCGGTTCGTGCAGCGTGCCTACCAGCAGCGGCTGCTGATCAGCACGGCCGGCGCGTTCTCCGCGCGACTCGCGCAGGGAGAGTTCCTGATCACGCCGCGCCGGCGCGACCGGCTCGAACTGCAGCCACCCAGAATCGTGCGCGTGCGCGGGGATGCCTGCCCTGCCGGCCAGCAACCGAGCCGTGCGGCCCGGCTGCACGCCGAGATCTACGCCCGCCACCCGGAGATCGGCGCCATCATCAACGCCCAGCCGGCGCACGCCTCGGCCTTCTGCGTGACGGACGTGCCGCTCAGCACCCACACGATTCCGGAAAGCTACGTTGTCCTCAACGACGTGCCCGAACTTCCCTTCCGGCGGATCGTCGAGGATGCCGCCGTGCTGGCGACGGAGGTTTCCGCGACGAAGCGCCCCGTCGTGCTGATCGCGAACGAAGGCGCGCTGGTGGTCGGTCGGACGCTGCTCGAAGCCTTCGATCGCCTCGAGGTTCTCGAAGCCACCGCCGAAGCCCTGCTGCTGGCTCGTCCGCTCGGCGGCATCGTGGAGATGCCCGATAGCGCGATCAACGAGCTCCGCGAGGCGTTCAAGATTCCCTGACGGCGCCACGGCGTTTCGCCGGAAACGCCGCCTCGGTCGCGCGGCGTCGCTGGCCATGCGCTTGAGGGCGATCGCCGCAGCGAGGACGCAGCAAGCTGCGGCTCTGCAAAAACAAATTTCACCCGTCGTTTGCGACGACGCGTGCGCGGGAGCGCGGACGCCCCCCTCGTCCGCTCCGGCCATCGCCTACTGGGGCGAATATCGACGGACGCGATGTGGTTCGATCCTACCGCTTCGCCAGCACGTCCCGTTCATAGCGCGCGACGGCGGCGAGCCAATCGGCGCGGGCGGGCACGTCGTCGCGCACGCAGAGTTCGTCCCACACGGCGCCCCACGGCAGCGCTTTCGCCTGCTCCATCAGCGCGAGCCGCTCATGACCCCGGCCGGCGGTTTCGGCCTCGCGCAGCTGCTGCGAGGGATCGAGCAGCCCGAGCAAAATCGCCTGCCGGGTGGCGCGCGCGCCGATCACGTACGCGGCGATCCGGTTGATCGACGCATCGAAGAAATCCAGCGCGACGAAGACGCGATCCCACGCGTTGCCGCGCGCGATCTCGAGGAAGAGATTGCGCGTGGAGTCGTCGAGGATGACGACGTGATCGCTGTCCCAGCGAATCGGCCGCGACGTGTGCAGGAGAATCCGATCGTGGAACTGCATCAGCGCGGAAACCTTGTCCGCGACCGACTCGGTCGGATGATAATGCCCGAGATCGAGGCAGAGCACGAGATCGCGTGACTGCGCGTAGGACGAATAAAATTCCTGCGAGCCGACGACGTAATCCTCACTGCCGAGCCCGAAGAGTTTTCCTTCGACGGCATCGACGCAGAGCTTCCGGTTGATCGATTTGTCGGCAAAAATGGCATCGTAGGATTCGACGAGGCGTGCGCGCGGCGCCCAGCGGTCGGCCGGCGCATCCTTGGCGCCATCCGGCACCCAATGGTTGTTCACGCAGGGAGTGCCGAGATTTTTGGCGAAATGCTGCGCGATCCGGCGCGAGGCCTTCGCGTGGTTGATCCAGAACTTGCGGATCGCTTTGTCCGGATGCGAAAGCGTGAAGCCCGAGGTGGCGTGCGGGTGCGCGAAGTAGGTCGGATTGAAGTCGAGCCCCACGCGGCGTGAATTTGCCCACGCGAGCCAGCGGGCGAAATGTTCCGGCTCGATCTCATCGCGATCGACGTGGGCGGCGCCGGTCTCGGCGTAGAACGCGTGCAGGTTGAGCCGCTGTTTGCCCGGAAGGAGGTTCAACACGAGGTCGAGATCGGCGCGCATCTCGTCGCCATTGCGCGCCCGGCCCGGATAACCGCCGGTCGCCATGATCCCGCCAGAATCGAGTCCCGGCTTCGGCGTCTCGAGTCCGCGCACGTCGTCCGCCTGCCAGCAATGGAGCGAGATCGGGAGAGAGAGCGCGCGCTTGATGGCGGCTTCGGTGTCGATGCCAAGGTCGGCATAGGCGTCTCGGGCGAGTTTGTAGGCGGCGGAAATAGCTTTGGCGGAGGACATGGGAGAGGGGGCTGAGAACTCGATCCAGTTGAGAGTTGAGGGATGAGAGTTGAGAGCCGAACCAACCGTTCTCGTGATCGTTCTCGTTCTCTTTCTCGTCCTGGTCTTTCCAACGCCTTGAGAAGGGAGAGAACGAGAACGATTACGAGAACGAGAACGAATCAGAACTGGACACTAGGCTCTCAGCTCTGGGCTCTAGACTTGGGTTGGTAGGTTGTCTGCTTGATCGATTGCGCGAGATGCGCGCGGAAGGTGGCGAGGTCTTTCACCGCGCGCAGCGCGATGAGCTGGCTGGCGATGTTGCCGACGGCGGTGCCCTCGAGGGAGAACGACACCACCGGCACGCCGGCGGCATCGGCGGTGGCCTGACAGAGCAGCTGGTTTTTCGAACCGCCTCCGACGATGAGGATCCGCTTGAACGTGCGGCCGGCGAGCCGTTCGAACGCGCGCATCGCGTCGGCGTGACCGCGGCCCAGCGAATCGCAGATCAGCCGCGCGTAGCCGGGTAGATCGCGCGGCGGTTTCGCGCCGCGTTTTTTCAGCTGGGCGTCGATCGCAGCGCGCATCGAGGACGGATTCGCGAAGACCAGATCGCTGACGTCGAGCAGCTGTTTCGGCGCGGGAAGTTTCGCCGCGGCGGCAGCGAGCGCGTCGAACTCGGCGCCGCTCTTCGGACGCTTGTCGAAGGCGGCGAGCGTCCGTTCGAGCAGCCACAGCCCGATGACGTTCGTGAGCGGACGATAGCCGCCACGGCCCGTGCGCTCGTTGGCAATGCGCTTTTCCAGCGCCTCCGCGCCAAGGAGGGGTTGGTCGCTTTCGAAGCCGACGAGCGACCACGTACCAGAGCTGAGGAAGAGATCGGTGCCGTCGGGGCTGGCAGGCATAGCGTCGTAGGCGGCGGCGGTGTCGTGGCTGGGGACGGCGATGACCTGCGTGGCTTTCAACTCGGCGAGCGAAGTGACCTGGCCTAGTTTCGTGCCGGCGAGGATCGGTTTCGAAAACCACTGCGCCGGAATCCGGAAGTAATCGAGCGCCTGCCGGGACCAGTTCGTCGAATGGACGTCGAGAAGCTGGGTGGTGCTCGCGATCGTGAGCTCGTTCTCCATCCGACCGGAGAGGAGATAATTGAAATAGTCCGGGAGGAAGAGGCAGCGCGTGGCGAGGTCCTCGATCGCGGCGCAGTTCGCGACCACCTCCTGGAGCTGCAGGCTGGAGTTGTAGAAAACGTTCGGGATGCCGGTGGCGGCGTAAACTCGCGCGAGCGCGGCGCGGGTGTTGCCGAGCCGTTTCAGCCCGGGCTGCGTGCGCGCGTCGCGATAGGCGTGCGCCGGGAAAACGAGCCGCCCCCCGTCGTTGACGAGCACGTAGTCGACGCCCCACGTATCCACGCCGACGGAGGCGATGGGCTTGAATTGCGCGGCGGCCTGGCGGAGGCCCGTCTGCACCTCGGCCCAGAGCCCGGGAAGGTTCCAGTAGTCGTGCGCGCCAAGCGATTGGAACGTGTTGGGAAACCGGTGAACCTCCGTGAGCCTGAGTTTGTTCCTGGCCCAGGTGCCGACGATCACGCGGCCGCTAGTGGCACCAAGATCGACGGCGGCGCAGTGCAGGGGAGTGGTGGGCGTGCGGGGCATGGCAAAGCGAAAGGAAGCGTGCGACTAGTCAGTGCGTGAGACGGCCGAAGCGCAAGCGGCCGGCGAGCAGACTGTTTGAAGGACGGGGGGCCTGAGAGCTCGGGCAAAGGTAGGGCGGGCTATCCTTAGCCCGCCGCGAATTCGCACGGCGCGTTAAGGATAACGCGCCCTACCGTGGCCTCACCTTCGACCAGATTTCCTGCAATGCGCGGGCGCTGGCTTGCAGGCCCTGCTGCTCCTTCGGCCAGAGCGGAATCTCGACGTGCGAGATCACGCCGCCACGACCGACCACCGTCGGCACACTGAGGGCAACGTCGCGCAATCCATAGCAGCCTTGCTGCAGCGACGAGACGGGGAGCAGCTGGCGCTTGTCCTGCGCGATCGCGTGCACGACCTCGGCGATGGTGATCGCGACGGCCCAGCCGGCGCCGCCCTTGCGACGAATGACTTCGGCGCCGCTGGTCTTGGTGCGTTCGAAAATCTGCTGCTGAAAGCTCGGCGTAACGCCCGGCATCTTTTCCAGCGGGAGTCCGGCGGCGGTGGCGCTCGACCAGATTGGCACCATGGTGTCACCGTGTTCACCGAGGATCAGCGCCTTCACCTGCGTCGGCGCGAGTTTCAGCTGCTCGGCGATAAGCGAGCGGAAGCGCGCGGTGTCGAGCATCGTGCCGAGCCCGAGCACCTGCTGCGACGGCAAGCCCAGTCGCGCGACCGCGAGCTGCGTCAGCGTGTCGACCGGATTGGAGACCACGAAGACGAGCGCGTCCTTGCGCAGGCCGGCTTGCTTGATCGACGCGAGGATGCTGTCGAACAGCGCGACGTTGCGGTTGATCAGGTCCAGCCGTGACTCGTCGGGTTTGCGCCGCAGTCCGGCGGTGACCACGAACATATCGCTGTCGGCGGCACGCGCGTAGTCACCGGCATAGATCCGCTGGTCGGCGACCGAAGCGGAGCCGTGCAGAAGATCGAGCGCCTCGCCGGCGGCGAGCTCGGCATTGGCATCGAGCAATTGGATTTCGGAAACAATGCCGGCGCACTGCAGCGCGAATGCCGCGTTGGATCCGACGCGGCCGCCGCCGCCGATGATGGTGAGTTTCATGCGAAGAAGGCCAAGAGCTGAGAGCTTGGCCGAGGAAAAGTTGAGGGTTGAGAGTTGAGAGCCGACGACGCTGGGGAGGGCCGATGGCAACACATCCCGCCCTTCGGGCACCCCTCTCAAGGGGATCGCAAGCGACAATTCACGACCAATCCCCTCCGGAGAGGGGTGGCGCGAAGCGCCGGGGTGTGTCGCGTTCCGCTACTTGTTCTGCAGCTGGCGCAGGATCTCCTCGGTGAGTCTCTGCACGAGCGCTTCGACTTCGGGATTGGCGGCGGGTTCGTTGCCCGCGGGCGCGGCGAGCGAGCCGGCGGGAGTCTGGCAGACGACGGCGGGGCGAAACTCGCTGTTGTCGTCGCAGAGTTCCGCTTCCTTTAAGTTCGCGCGCGGATCCGGCATGCCGAGCTTCTGGCGGAGGGCGATGAGATCCTTGAGCTTGTCGGGACCGAAACGATGCAGGCCTGTGCCGAGCCCCGCGGCGATCGCGATCGTGCGGCAATAGGCGTCGATGTTCTCCATTTTCCAGTAGGCGTCCTCGACGTCCTTGCCCCACACGATCACGCCGTGATTCTGCATGAGCACCGCCTGGTGATCGACGCCGACGCGGCCGACTTCCTCGGCATTGGCGGGCGTGCCGGGCGTTTCGTACTGGGCGATGCCGATCCGGCCAAGGAACACCTCCGCTTCCGGAATGAGGGCCGAAGGAATCTTCGCGTTGGAGATCGCGAACGCGGTGGCGTGTGGCGGGTGCGCGTGCACGCAGGCCTTCGCGGCGGGCTGCCGTTTCATGATCCCGAAATGCGTCTTCGCTTCGCTCGTGCGGACGCGCGTGCCGGCGAGCTGGTTGCCGTCGAGGTCGACGAGGCACATGTCCTCGGGCGTCATGAAGCCCTTGCAGATGAGCGTGGGCGTGCAGAGCGCGAGGTTGTCACCGACGCGGATGGTGATGTTGCCGCCGTTGCCGTCGGTGTAGTCCTTCAGCCAGAGCCGACGGCCAATGTCGCAGATCCTGCGCTTGAGGATTTCGATCGGCTCGGAGCGGAAGAACCGCTCGATCTCGGCGGGCGTCTTTGGATCGGAGCCGGGCGTCCAGCGAAACTCGTAGTCGGGCGTGGCCGGGGCCGAGGAAGTTGAGAGTTGAGAGTTGAGGGTTGAGAGACCTGCGGCCGGAACCACGGTGAGTGCTGCTGTGGCCGGCCTCGATGAGCCCGTGGTGGAGGGTGCCGAGCGGGGTTCGACGAACCCGGCTACAGGAGCGGGACGCGACGAGCCGCGGGCGGTGCGTTTGTGATCTTCGAGGAAGTCGCGGGCGGACGGCGTCAGCAGCGCGCCTTCCGGCACGGGCTGCCCGGCGCGGACGAGGTCCTGGACTTCGCGAGCGGTGAGAACTTGTGGCATCGGAAAGTTGAGAGTTGAGAGATGAGGATTGAGAGAGGTGGGGACGCCTCTCCGAGGCGTCCGCGAATGGCTACGGATGGCTCACAGAGCCGCCCTATCGACTGGGTTGGCGGCGGCTGGCGGTTGATAATCCACCTGATCGACGATGCAGGCGCAGTAGGCGTCGACGGGCGCATCGCCGGTGAAGGGCATGGTCGCTTCGGCGCCTTCGGTGAAGCCGATGATGCTGCCGATGCCGGCGCCGAGTTCGTCATAGACGATGACGCTGGAACCCTTCGGCAGCGGAAGGGCTATGTTGGACCCGATGGGACGCGACGAGGGCGTCGCGTCTCCAGAACGATCGGCGGACGCAGCGGCGAACTCGGCGCGGGTCCATGGCTGCACGATCAGCAAACGGCCGCCGTTGTAGACGGGCTCCTTTTGCGTGAGCGTGACGCGACCGATGACGATGCCGAGGCGCATGGAGATTTACTGAGAGCTGAGTGTCTAGAGCTGAGAGCTGGAGCCGGTTGAGAGTTAAGGTTGAGAGTTGAGAGCGGTAGGGCGGCCGCTTGCCGGTAGCCGCGGCCGGCGGCAAGCGCCGGACCTACGTTGCCGTCGGATCGACGATCCCGATGATCAGGTTGCGGAGCGGGGATTTCGGATCGCGCACGAACTCGCGCGTGGCCGAGCCGTCGGTCGAGAGGATCACGACCTCGTGCAAGCCGGCGCCGAGCGGATCGACCGCGAGAATCGGTGCTCCTTCGTCCCGGCCTTCCGCATCGATCGGCTGACAGATGACCGTGCGCGTGCCGCCCATGCTGCGATGGCAGGCGGAGGCGACGATCGTGCCGTCAATACGGGCGTAGTTCATGGTCGGAGATCGGAGATCGGTTTCGGCGAATTCGGCGGTAGGGTGCGGACCTTGGGCCGCGTCGGCAGCCGCAAGCAGTGCCCCCAAAAGGTTGCAGTTGTTAGGTCGGAGTTGAGTTGGCGGGAGAACGAGTGGGCGGTCGCGGGCGTGGCGGTTTAGTAGATCCGGAGGTTGTCGACCATCACGCAGCGGCGCGTGCGGGTGAAGGTGCGTGGCGTGGTGATGCCCTCGCCGGTGGTGGTGGCGATCGAGTAGCTGAGATAGCCTTCGCCGCCGAGGCCGAGGCCGGCGACGCACGGGCCGTTCTTGATGAACACGGTCGTGTCGAGCGCGCGGGCCATCATCGTCATGTGATCAACGTTAAGCGAGTGGATGATCGCGGAGTGCTTGTAGCCGTGCTCGGCTTTCACTGCGGCGGCGACGCCTTCCTCGACCGACTTCACGCGGACGATCGGAATCATCGGCATCATCTGCTCCTCAATCACGAAGGCGTGATTCGCGTCGGTTTCGGCGAAGAGCAGCGGCGTGTTGGCGGGGACCTCGGTGCCGGCGTGCCGCGCGAGGACGGCGGCGTCGACGCCGACGAAGCTGCGGTTGAGCACGGGGTGCGAGCAGCCGCCGGCGTCAGGCTTGTTGGTGAAGGCGGCGGCGGTGAGCCGTTCGAGCTGCGAGCTGTTGAGCTGCCGGGCGCCGTTGCGCGCGAAGGCGGAGATCAACTTGTCCGCGACCTTGTCGAGGACGAACACCTCTTTTTCGCCGACGCAGAGCAGGTTGTTGTCGTAGGCGGCGCCCTGAATGATATCGCGCGCAGCCTTGTCGAAATTGACGGTGTCGTCGACCAGCACGGGCGGATTGCCCGGGCCGGCGCAGATCGCGCGTTTGCCGGACTTCATCGCGGCGGCGACGACGGCCGGGCCGCCGGTGACGCAGAGCACGCGGACCTCGGGCGCCTGGCAAAGCGCGTCGAACGACTCGAGGGTCGGCTGCTCGATCGTGCAGACGAGATTCTCGATGCCGGTGGCGGCAGTGATCGCCTCGTTGTAGGCGCGGACCGCGAGCGCGGCCGAGCGCGCGCCACCCGGGTGCGGGTTGAAGATCACCGCGTTGCCGGCGGCGACGATGTTGATGATGTTGCCGGACAGCGTGGGGATCGAATGCGTCATCGGCAGGATCGCGGCGATGACGCCAAACGGCGTGTATTCCTCGAGCGTGATGCCGTGATCGCCGCTGCGCGCGTCGGGGTGCAGCCACTCGACGCCGGGCACGAGTTTCACGATCTGGAGCTTTTCGATCTTGTGGTCGAGCCGGCCGATCTTGGTCTCGGCGAACTCGAACTTGCCCCACTCCTCGGCGTTTTGCGTCGCGAGGGCTTTGACGATCTCGACGACCTTGGCGCGCGCGGCGACCCCTTTCACGCAGAGCTGCAGGTAGGCGGCCTGGGCGGCAGCAACGGCGGAGGGAACGTCCTGAAACACGCCGTAACGCGGACCCGAGTTGCGAGTCGAAACGAGCGCGGGACCGGCGCCAGCGCGGGACGGAGCGGCGGCGGTCGAAGCGGAAGCCGTTCCGATCGTGCCGCCGTTGCGCGCGAACGCGCGGACAACTTCTTCAACGACGCTGCGGACGAGAGTTTCGTCGATCGGGAGGGAAGGCATGGAAATGAGAGCTTAGAGCGGAGAGTCTAGAGCTGAGAGCGAGCGAAGTGCTGGTAGGGCGAGGCGTCCTCGCCGAGCCGCGGCTCACCGGGACGGTTCGCCCTACCTCCTGAAGTTACGCGATCCGCTTGCCCATGACCTCGACGGTGTCGACGTGGCCGACGACGGCGGCGTCGATCGGCAGCGTCTTCATGCCGGTGGCCTGGCGGGCGGAGCTACCTTGGCAGAACAGCACGAGATCGCCAGTGCCGGCACCGACGGCATCCACCGCGACCACGGTGTTCGCGCCGGGTTTGAACGCGGCGGGATTCGCTTCGTCGATCAGCATCGGACGAAGGAGCAGGAGTTTTCGGCCGCGCATGGTCTCGTCCTTTTTGGTGGAGACCACGGAGCCGATGACGCGGGCGAGGAACATGGGGAATGAGCTGAGAGCCGAGAGTCTAGAGCTGAGAGCTCGGAGCGAGTTGAGGGTTGAGAATCGGAGACCCTGAACCGGGCGAAGGCCGGGGAGACTGGAGTTGAGGGCGAGGCGGTAGGGCGGCTTGTCCTTAAGCCGCCGTCGCGCGTGCGAGAAGGGAGCGGTGCGTTAAGGCTAACGCGCCCTACCCTCACTTTTTGGCAGCGGGCGCTTTCGGGAGAACGCTGGCGATGTCGTCGTGCGGCCGGGCGATCACCTGCACGGTGACGACCTCGCCGTATTGGCGGGCGGCGGCGGCGCCGGCTTCGGTCGCGGCCTTGACGGCGGCGACATCGCCGGTGACAACCGCGGTCACGAGCGCGTTGCCGACCTGTTTCATCGGACCGACGAGCGTGACGTTGGCAGACTTGAGCATGGCGTCGGTACCGGCGACGAGCGCCGTGAGACCGCGCGTTTCGAGGAGACCGAGGGCGGGTTGGGACATGATGTTGGAGTTGAGAGTTGAGGGTTGAGGAAGAGTCCGGAGCTCAGAGTCTAGAGCTGAGAGTTGAACGAGGAGTTGAGAGTTGAGAGTCAAGAGTCGGAGGGTTGCCGTCCACGGGCAGTCGCGGCTCGGCGGCAAGCGGCGGCCCTGCCGGAATTGCTCGCGCGGCGATCAGCCGGGCGGCTTCGCGGGCGACGACCAGTTCTTCGTTCGCCGGAATGACGAGCACGCGCGTGCGCGAATCCGGATCCGCGAGGTTGAACTCCGGCGGTGACGACGCGTTGGCGTCGGGGTCGAGGAAGAGACCGAGATCGCACAGCCCGGTGCAGACGGCCTCGCGCAGCCAGGGGTTGTTTTCTCCGATGCCACCGGTGAACACGAGCGCGTCGCAGCCGCCGAGTTCGAACCAGAACGCGCCGATCCAGTGGCGGATGCTGTGGATGAAGACGTCGATCGCGAGCTGGGCTCGGGCGTTGCCCTGATCCGCAGCGGCGCGAATGTCGCGCAGGTCGCCGCTCACGCCGGAGAGCCCGAGCAGTCCGCTGTCTTTTACCAACTGCCGTTCGGCGTCGGCGGGCGCGAGCTGGAGCCGGCGCATGGCGCAGCCGAGCGCGGCGGAATCGAGATCGCCCACGCGCGTGCTTTGCACCAGTCCGGATTGCGGGCTCAGGCCCATGCTCGTCCCCACCGCGACGCCGTCGACGATCGCGGTGACGGAGCTCGAGCCGCCGAGATGGCAGGAAATCACGCGCAGCGGCGCGCCGGCGATCGGACGGGGACCGTCGAGGTAAAGCCGGCGCGCGACGGCGGCGACTTCATCGCGAGCGAGCAGCTCGGCGGAGCGCTCCGCGACGAACTTGTGACTGGCGCCGTGAAAACCGAAGCGGCGAATGCCGGCCGCGTGCCAGGCTTCGGGCACCGCGTAGCGGCGCGCATAATCCGGCACCCACTGATAAAACGCGGTCTCGAACAGCGCCACGCGCGGCACCGACGGCAGCCGCTCGCGGAAGAGTTTCAGTCCCGCGGCATACGGCGGATTGTGCGCCGGTGCGAGATCGGCGGTGTCGAGCAGCGCCTGCTCGACGCGCTCGTCGGCGAGTACACAGCCGGTGAGTTCGCCGCCGAAGACGGTCTTGAACCCAACGCCGTCCAATTCCTCCCCGCGCTGCACGTGGCCGCCCCGAGCGAGCTCGCCCAGGGCGTGATCGATCGCCGCGCCGTAGTCCGTGACGCGTTCGCTGCCACCGCGTGCGAGCAATGCCGCCTGTTCGCCGTTGAGCGAAAACAGCCGGTATTTGAACGACGTGGAGCCGAGATTGGCGACGAGGAGTTTCAAGGGAGGGTCGGATGTAGCCGGGCTCGTTGAGCCCGGTGCCGGGGTCGACGACCCCGGCTACAACCAAACGGCGTCGTTAATGCGCCAAGCTGATCACGCGAGCCACTTGCCGAGGTTGCTGAGCTCGTCGTGCGGCCGCGGAATCACCTGGACCGCGATGACCTCGCCGACGCGCTTGGCGGCTTCGGCGCCGGCATCGACGGCGGCTTTGAGGGACGCGACGTCGCCGCGGAAAAATCCGGCGACGTGGCCCGAGCCAATCGCTTCGTAGCCGGTCATCGTAACGTTGGCCGCCTTGAGGGCGGCGTCGGAGGCCTCGAGGAGAGCGCAGAGGCCTTTGGTTTCAATCATGCCGAGAGCTTCTTGTGCCATGGGAGAGCGCCGCGAACGCGGCGGAGTTGGACGAACAATTGATAGATAAGAGTTGAGGAGGGGAACTGTAGGGCTGCCGCTCGCCGGCAGCCGCGGCCGGCGGCGAGCGCCGGCCCTACGTGGGTCAGGCCAAGCCGAATTGTTTCAGCAGCTCGCCGTGCGGGCGGGCGATGACGTGGGCGCAGACGAGTTCACCGACGCGCTTGGCGGCATCGGCGCCGGCTTCGACGGCGGCTTTCACGCTGCCGACGTCGCCTTTGACGATGATGGTGACGAGGCCGCCACCGATCTGGACCTGGCGGGCGAGCGAGACGCCGGCCGCTTTGACCATGGCGTCGCTGGCTTCGATGGAGCCAACGTAGCCCTTGGTTTCGATCATGCCGAGGGATTCATTCATGAGACGTGGGATTGAGTTGGGTTGGGACGATCAGGAGAAAAAGGCAGGCGATGGTTACGGCAGGCGCCGAAGTCAGGGAACGAGCTCGCACGGCGTGCCGGGGGTGAGACCGCAGGCGTTGCCCTCATCGGTGTCGATGTGCACCTCGAGTTTGAAATCGGGCGAAACGCGCACGAGCATCCGGTCGAACGTCATCGCGCATGGGCCGCCGACGCGGAGGTGGATGAAACTGCCAGGCTTCACGCCGTAAAACGCGGCGTCGTCGGGGTGCATGTGCACGTGCGGCGCGGCGCGGATCACGCCCTGCGGCAGCTCCAGGAAACCGACCGGGCCCATCAGCATGCAGCCGGGAGTGCCTTTGATGTCGCCGGACGCGCGCACCGGCGCCTCGAAACCGAGCGAGATCGCATCGGTATTGGCGAGCTCGACCTGGTTCAGATCGCGGCAGGGGCCCAGGATGCGGAGATTGGAGATGACCCGGCTGCGCGGGCCGATGAGCGTGACGGTCTCCTCGGCGGCGAACTGGCCGGCCTGATAGAGCCATTTCTTCGGCTGGAGCTGGTGACCGCGGCCGAAAAGCGTTTCGACGGCCTGCGGGGTGAGATGGCAGTGCCGGGCGCTGACGTTGACGATCAGCGGTCGCGGCGCCCGGGCGGAACGTGGCAGCGGCTGACCGAGCCGCTGGTAAAGGAGCCGCCGCACGACGTGCTCGATTTCGGCACGGTGGGGGGCAGCGGGGGCGGGCGGTGTGGATGACATCGCAGGGTTCAGCCTGCCAGAAAGGAACGCCAGCGGCTCCCCGGATTTTGGCGGAAGCTGCGCATTATATGATTAGCTTCGATCATATAAGCAGCGGAGAGCTGAAGGCCCAGAGCTGAGAGACCGGGCCCATTACCAGGCGGGAAAAAACCCACAGGGGCGGCTTAACAGGCCGTCCTTGCCGGCTGGGTGCCGGGGACAGGATCTACTTCGCGGGAATGTAGTGGGTAAGCGGGAGAGCGATCGACGCCCTGGCCAGTGCCGCGGGGGTGGCGTCGGTGATCAGGTGAATCGACCGATCCCAGCCGACCACGCGATGCGGGGTGGCGCGGCCGAGCTTGGTGGCATCAAGGCAAAAGTAGGCTTTCGCCGCGCGCCGCAGCACCGCCTGCTGGAAGGCGGCGATGTTGGCGTGCGAGTTGGTGACTCCCTGTGCATCCATCCCCTCGCCGCCGAGGAACGCCGCATCGAACTTCCAGGCGGTGAGCGTCCGCGTCGATTGCGGGCCGAGCAGGATCGCCTGCCGATGGAGGAACATGCCGCCGAGGACGTGCAGCTCGAGGCCGGGGGCGCCGCCAAGAATCGTCGCGAGCGGCAGGCTGTTGGTCACGACGGTGAGTTTGGTGAACGGCTGACGGCCGAGCAGCAGCCGCGCAATCGCCTGAACCGTCGTGCCGGCGTCGAGAAACACCGTGCCGGAGGCGGGAATTCGCGCGAGGGCAGCCGCCGCGATCCGGGTTTTGGCGGTTCGGGCACGATGCGCGCGCTGTCCGTGCGAGGCGAACGTCGTGTTGTAGTCCGCCAGCGCGCCGCCGCGCGTCCGCGTGATGTGGCCGGAGGCGGCAACGGCGACCAGATCGCGGCGCGCGGTCGCCTCGGAGACTTCCAGCCGGCGGCAGATCTCGGCGATCGGAAGGAATCCGTCGGTGCGGATCAGCTGCCGGAGCTGCTCCCGGCGTTTTTCCACGATGTGCAGGGGCACGCGCATGTGAGCCGGAGCATGACCGCGCGATATGACGGGATTCAATCATGAAAAGAATCCCGCGGCGACGCGCCCGCGGTTTGGCCAGGATCGATAAGGATGGTTTTGCCCGCCGAAACGGGCGGGAGGGACGCTCTCCGGAGAGCCGTCCCTCACCTCTCGCGCGGTCGCGTTCTGCGGCTCACTGCTCCACCCCGATCACCACCGTCATGATCGACCGCGCCGGACAGCGCGTAGACGCTGCCTGGCCGTTCATCCAGACGTGGAACGGCTGATCTTCGGCCGACTGATTCATCACCACGACAGCGATGCTGCCGTCGGTGTTTTTGAACGCCGTCGCGATCAACCGGTCCACCGTCGGCGAGGCGATGATCCGCCGCGCGCCGGGTCGGATGAACTTCGAAAAATGGCCGATGTAGTAGAACGCCGGCGTGAAATGCAGCTCGCCCGTCCGCGTGTCGCCATGCACCGGCGCAAAGCAGAAGTTCCCCACGTGGTTCGGCCCGCCCGTCTCGTCGAGCAGGATGTTCCAGTCGGTCCAACCGACCGCACCGTTGTTGAAATCGTGGATCATCGAGCGGCCGTAGTTTTCGGCCAGATCCCAGTCGTTCATCTTGGCGAAATCGAATGGTCCGTTGCACCCCTCGGTCATCATCAACTGCGCTTGCGGGAAGGCATCGCGCACGCGGCGGACGTTTTCGAACGTGTCGTTCACATACCAGTGAAACCCGAGGCCCCACAGATACTGCGCGGCGGCAGGATCGCTGAGCAACGTCGTCGCGCGCTGGTAGAGTTGCGTGCGGTTGTGGTCCCAGCCGACGATCTTCTTCCCGCCCAGCCCGCTCGCCTTCAGTGTCGGGCCGAGGTGATCGCGCACGAAGTCGCGCTCCTCCTCCGCCGTGAAGATGCACGACTCCCAGATCTGCACCGCCATCGGCTCGTTCTGCACCGTCACGCCCCAGAGCGGCACGCCCGCTTGTTCATAGGCGTGGATGAACTTTACGAAATAGTTCGCCCACGCCGCGCGCATGTCCGGCCGCAGCTTGCCGCCATGCAGCATGTCGCCGCTGTCCTTCATCCACGCCGGTGGGCTCCACGGGCTGGCGTAAACCGTCAACCCCGGTCCGGCGGTCTTCAGCGCCGCCCGCAGCAGCGGGATCCGGTGTCGCAGGTCCGGCGCGATATCGAAGCTCTTCAGCTCGCGGTCACCCTCCGCCACGTAGGTGTAGCTGCCGGAGGAAAAATCGCAGCTGTTGATGTGGGTCCGCGCGAGCGAGTAACCGATCCCGGCTCGTGGATCGTAGTAGGCGCGTAGCAGCTCCGCGCGTTTCGTCTCCGGCAGCTTGTCGAATGTCTCCGCCGCCGCGTCGGTGATCGCGCCGCCAATGCCGAGCAGTGTTTCGAACTCGTGCGTCGGATCCACAAACACGCACTGCTGCTTCTCCATGGGCTGGGGCAACGGTGCGAAGCGCAAGGCTCCGGTCGCCGCGAGCCGGTGCGGCGCGTCTTTTTGCGTCAGGTAAACCTGCGCGGAGGGCACGCCGGCGGCAAACGCGAACGACGCGCCGCCAAACGATGCCAGCAACGTGAGTGAGCGGAAGTGTGAATACATGGGAAAATGACCTGTTGGAGGAAAATTTCTGTCGTCCTGGCGGACGCGTTATCCCGGTGGAGCCCGGCGTCCCCGCCAAGCTTGCGCGGGGCGCCTCAGGCCCGCCGGGATGGCGGGCTCCACCGGAACGCGAGCGCTGGAACGTGGCTGGAAGGGGAAAAGGTAGGGCGGCGAGTCCATCTCGCTGCCGCGGTGATGGTACATCGTCACGGCGCGGAGCGTTCTACTGGCCAGCAGAACGCGCCCTACCCGTTTTCCGCCTGTGTGTGTCAGGGAGAACGTGAAAGTGCCGGCCGGCTAGAGCCGATGATTGAACGACAGCTGCCAGCGGATCGGTGCGGCGTAGATGAAGCCGTAGAGGTCCCGGTCGTTGAGCACGTTGTCGACGTTGAGCTGCACGCTCGACTCGCGACCGCGCAGCAGGAATTCGTAACGCACCATCGCGTTGACCGAGGTGCGGGCCTTCGTGGAGAGGAAGATCGGGTTGCCTTGGTTATCGAGCGCATTCTGGCCGTAGGCCGGATAGATCGAACGCTCGTCCTCCCACCAACCGCCCGCGCCGAACGACCAGCCTTTCATCGTGCCTTCGGTGAACTTGTAGTTCACCCACAGCGTCGCCTGGTTTTCCGGCGTGTCGTCCATCGGCAGCCCTTTGCCGAACGCGATGAACGTCGAGGTGTCGGTCGGGTCCGTGTAGACTTCGCTGAGCGGCCGGCCGGCGGTCGCGGCCCACGAAATCGGGGCATACCAGATCGCCCAGCGATCCTGCGGATACGGATACTTCGCCCACGCCTGTGCATTGAGCACCCGTTTCTCGATGTGCGACCACGTGGCGACGACCTGCAGATTGTCGGTCAGCGACCAGATGATCTGCGTATCCCAGCCTTTCGACTGGTCGGTGCCGGTGGCGACCGCGCGCTGCGCGCCGTTGTCGTCCATCGTCGCGTTGTTGACGAGGTTGTCGAACGGCAGACTGCCGGGATCGGCTCCACCGTAGATCCAGCCCCACCAGCCGTATTGTTTCTGGGCGTGAACGTTCGCGAACACCGCGTCGAGCAGCGCCGCGCCGGTGGGCTTGGACGCGTTCGCATACCAGTGCGTCTCGCCGGCGGAGTTTGTCGCCTGGTAAACCGAGCCGGCGGCCACCGCAGCGTCCCACTGCGCCGCAGACGCGACGGCGGCGCCGTTCCAGTCATTAGTCACGGGATTGAGTTCGTCGACCCGGTAAACGATGTCCTTCGCCGGATCGAACTTCAGGTTGCCCGAAACCACGGGCGCAAACCACACGAGACTCGAGCTGCCCACCTGCCCGCGTTCGCGGACGATCTTGAACTTGCTGATCGTGCCGGAGAGTCGTCCGCCGAAGAGGTCGAATTTCAAGCCGATCTCCTTGTTCGTCGCGATCGCTGCCTGCAACGGCCGTCCGTAGAGATCGAGCTTGCCTTGGTAGTTCGGCTGCACGCCTTCGGAGCGCATCCAGTAAATCGACAGATCCTTCTTCGGCGTGATCGCGAGGCTCGCGCCCCACTGGTAAGTCGTGTCCTTGTTCGTGTCGCTCCGCAGATCCGTGCGCTCGGCGTCGCCGCCTTTCGTGCCGTCGGAGCGATACTGCGGATTATACTGCCACACGCTGTTCCAACTCCGATCCCGCCGCGTGCCGCCGATGAGCGTCAGCCGGTCGTCCAGCAGCCGGCCCTGGTAGACCAGATAAAGCGCCGGGTTTGAAACCGTGGTCTCCTGGTTGTCCCACTCGACGAGCGGGTGGTCCGGCGTGCCGTTGCCCTGCTGTCCAAACCGAAAATAGCTGTAGTCGGCCGGACTGTGGTAGTTCACCACGTCGCCTGGCGTCTGGCGCGTGTGATACTCGGAGGTCTCCCGCGTATAGCTGAATCCGCCGAGCAACGAGTGCTTCATCCGCAGCCACTTCGAAGAATCCCTAAACAGCTCGCCGGCAAAATTGAGCTCGGCGCGAACCTGGTCGTGCACGTCCTCCTGCTGCCGCAGCTCCCATTGGTAACCGATCGCCGACGGCTGCGGCCCGACCGGAATGCCCGACTGCGTCGAGGAGAGTCCCGCATACGTCACCGGCGCCACCGCCCAGGCGATGTCGCCCGGATCGCCCTCGATCCGCCGGAAATGCGCGAGGTTGTCGAGCTGGTCGTAGTTGAACGTCGAGCGGTTCACGCCGACCAGCAGGTGCAGATTGTCGGTGATCCGCTGCGTGAGCTTCACCAAAAAATTCGCCGACTCGCCGTCGCGATAGGTGTCCGGTCCGCTCCACCGAAATTCGCGCACGTCCCTGCCGGGGATCTGATAAAAATTGCCGTTGTAGCCCGACGCCTCGTTGACGTAGGGCGACGCCACCGCGCGGAGCGTCTGCCAGCCGATGCCCATGTTTTTCTGGTGGCCGTATTCGACGTCGAAAACCAGTTCGGTGCTCTCGAACGGCCGCCAGCTCACGACCGGCGAAATGAAATAGTGATTCTCGTCGTTGAAGTCCGTGTAGGAGCCGGTGTCCTGCCACGCGCCGGTCAGCCGATACGCCACGCTTCCGTTCGCCGTGATCGGACCCGTCGTGTCGAGCGTCGCCCGCATGAAGTTGTCGCTGCCGTAAGTGGCCGAGAGTTCGGTGGCGCGCTCGCGCAGCGGCTGCTTCACCAAGTAGTTCACCACGCCGCCGAAGTTGCCGACGCCGTAGAGCAGCGAGGCCGGCCCGCGCGCGATCTCGACGCGGTCGATGTTCACCGAATCGGTGGCGTTCTGCCGGCGGAAACCGTCGCGCAGCACCGACTCGGTCTGGAAGCCGCGGATCTTCATGTTGGTTTGCGTCGCGCTCGCCGTCATGCCCTCCGGGTTATTGATCTTGCCCGGACTGGTGGAGAAACTGCCCGCGGGCGCCGAGTAGTCGTTCTGCGTCTGCAGCAGGATGCCCGAGCTGTAGCGCAGCGAATCGCGCAGCGTGCGCGCACCGGTGTCGCGCAGGAATTCCTCGGTGATCACCTCGATGGGCATCGGCAGATCCTTGATCGCGGTGTTGAGCCGCGTGCCGGAGATCGAGTTGGTGGCGCGATAGCCCTTGTCGCGCGAGGCATCGACCTTGAAGGGCGAGAGAACGACGGGTTCCTCTTCCGAAGCGCGCTCGGTCGGGGCCGGGCTCGCCGTTTGCGCCCGCGTCGCGGACACGATCATCGCCGCGGAAAACGCTCCCGCGACGAACAAACAATGGGGTTTCATGTGTGGTGGTGCTAGAGCAGGGGGAGAGCGAGCGTCGGTCGCCCGCGGTGTGGGGTGGCGGGTAGTCGCTCCGGGACGGCTCAATCTACCATCGACGCGGCGCGCCCGATATCCCTCTTTCGAGGGGCTCAAGGCGACTTGGAAACGGAGCATAACCGGCTACAGTCCCGGCGTCCTCGCGCGAGCCTCCGCCCCAGCCCGTCTGCTCGTGATCATGATGCTACCCCGATGCCTTTCCCTTCTGCTCGCCATCCTTTTTGTCGGCGGAGTTGCCGTCGCGCAGGTGGCGGAGACCGCGCGGCTCACGAGCGCCGCATCCGTGCTGTCACTCTCCGCCGAACAAGCGGCCAAACGGCTTCCCATCACCGTCACCGGTGTGGTCACCGCTGCGGAGTCCGACTGGAGCGGCCAGTTTTTCGTGCAGGACGAGACCGGCGGCGTGTTTGTGGAAAACCTGCGGCGCAGCGGCCCGGCGCCCGGGGACGTGGTGACCGTCAGCGGCGTCAGCCATCCCGGCGCGTTTGCGCCCATCATCAGTCTTCCGGAATGGCGCAAGCTCGGCACCGCGCCGCTGCCGGCCGCGAAGCCCGTGCTGATCGAAAACCTGGAGGCTGGCTTCGAGGACGGGCTCCGGATCGAGATCACGGGGTTGGTGCGCACGGTCGTCGTCGAGCCCGCGCGCACCACGCTCGAGCTGGCGGTCGGCGGCTTCCGGTTGCAGGTCTGCGCGCCTCCATTGAGTGTCGGCCGGCCTGATGCTCTTATCGCCGCGCGGGTCCGCGTGCGCGGCACCACCGCGACCCACTACAATGCCGCGCTGCGGCACCTCACGTCCGTCGCCGTCTACGTGCCGACGTGGGATGATCTGACCGTCCTCGAACCCGAAGCGACGAATCCGTTCACAACGCCACCGGTCCCGCTGAAAAATGTGGCTGGCTACCGCCGCGACAGCGGCGCGGCTCCGCGCATGCATGTGCGCGGTCGGGTGACTTACCAGCGAGCCGGAGACGTTATTTTCGTTCAGGACGATTCGGGCGGCCTGCAACTCCAGAGCAATCAGACGGACGTGTTCACGCTCGGCGACGAGGTCGAAGCGGCCGGTTTTCTCGAATACGAGCATCATCTGCCGCTGCTGCGCGATGCGGTCCTGCGGCGTGGAACCGCCGCCACACAGCCGGTGCCCGTCCGGCCGGCGCCGTGGTCTGAGCTCAAGGAGGGGCTGCATCACGGCGCGTCGATCACGCTGCGCGGCCGCGTGCTCGAGCAAACGACGCGGCCGGTCGCACGAACCGCCAGCGGCTTCTCCGGCTTGGCCACCACCTGGCTGATGCAGGGCGACGAACTCAGCTTTACCGCCGAATGCGAAACCGCCGCCGACACGCCGGCGCCCGCCGTGATCCCGATCGGCAGCGTGGTCGAGTGGGACGGCGTGTGCGTCTCCACGGTCGATACGCACGGCCGATTGCAGTCGTTGAAATTGCTCCTCCCCTCGCCCACCTCGTTCCGCATCGTCGCGCAACCCAGCTGGTTCACTCCCCAGCGTCTGCTGATCGGCATGGTCGGCGTCAGCCTGGTGCTGATCGTCGCGATTGGTTGGCTGCTCACCGTCTCGCGCAAGAACGCCGCGCTGCGTGACGTGATTCGTGAGCGCGAGTCCGCCCAACGCGAGTTGCAGGAAGCACACGATACGCTCGAGCAGAAGGTCGCGGAGCGCACCGCGCAGCTGCACGTCGAGATGGGCGCGCGCAAGACCGAGGAGGTTCAGTTCCGCGCCGTGCTCGCCGAGCGAACGCGGCTGGCCCGGGACCTGCACGACACGCTCGAACAAACGCTCACCGGCATCGCGCTGCAGCTCGACACGGCGGCGAAACTCTTCGGCCGCGATGGCGAGCAGTCGCAGCATCACCTGCAGCTCGCCCGCAACTGGCTCCATCAAAGTCAGGTCGACCTGCGCCGCTCGATCTGGGACCTGCGTTCCCGCGAGCTGGAGCAGTTCGACCTCGCCAAGGCGCTGCGGCAAAGCGCCGAGCAGCTCGTCGACGGCACGTCGCTGACGATCGATTTCCGCACCACCGGCGATCGGCGGCCGCTACCGGAGGTCGTCGAGGAAAACGTGCTCCGGATCGGACAGGAGGCGTTTACCAATATCGCCAAGCACGCCCGCGCCCGGCGTGTCCTTGCGACGCTGACCTTTTCCCCGTCGACATTGCGGCTGCGGATCGAGGACGACGGCGTGGGTTTCAACGTGCCCGCGGCGCCGTCGGCCGCCGAAAGCCATTTCGGGCTGCTCGGCATGACCGAGCGCGCGAAGCGGCTCGGCGGCCACATCAAAGTCGACAGCGCACCCGGCCAGGGCACCAGCCTTACACTCGAGGTGCCGCTGGAGCCGCTAAGCGAACGAACCGCCGCCGCTTCGGTCGAAACCACGATCTCCTCCGGATGAGTCGTCCCGCCAAGCTTCGGATCCTCGTGGCCGATGATCATTTCATCGTCCGCAGCGGGCTGGTGTCGTTGATCCACGCGGAACCCGACATGAGCGTCGTCGCCCAGGCGGCCGACGGCGCGGAAGCCGTGGCGCTGTTCACGCAGCACCAGCCGGACGTGGCGTTGCTCGATTTGCGCATGCCGGTGCGCAGCGGCACGGAGGCGATCGAGCAGATCCGCCGCGATCATCCGCACGCGCGCATTCTCGTGCTGACGGCCTTCAGCGGTGACGAAGACATCCGCAAAGCACTCCGTGCCGGCGCGCGCGGCTACGTCCTGAAAAGCTCCACCGGCGAAGGATTGATCCCCGCGATCCGCGCCGTCGCCGCGGGCGAACCCTGGATTCCCAACGACGTCGCGACTCGGCTCGCGATGCGCAGTTCCTACGAGGAACTCACCAGTCGCGAAATCCAGGTCCTGCAGGAGATCGCCAAGGGCAAGGCGAACAAGGAAATCGCGGCCGTGCTCGCGATTTCTGAATACACGGTGAAGGACCACCTCAAGAACATCATGGGCAAGCTGCACGTGGCGGTCCGCACCGAGGCCGTCACCGCCGCCGTCCAGCGCGGAATCATCGAACTCTAGCCCGGAAATTTCATGAACAGGAGCGAAGCTTAGTCCGAAATTTCCGTCCGCCTGCGGCGGAGCGACCGTGTCGCCGCTAGCCCCGACAGAGTCGGCCCGGAGGGCGAGCGCCGAGCAAATCCGAGATCCGAGTTTCCCTCTAGGGCGACTCCCATTTCAAGCTGAACGCCCCCCGATACTCCGGCTGCACCTCGGGCGTCTGCCCCTGCGGGCCCATCTCCTCCGGCCGGCTGAATTTCGTGCCAATCGCCGGAATCGCGTGCAGCACGCCGAGGTCGGCATCAGGCAGCGCCAGCGCCGTTTTCGCCTGCAGCTCGACCGGCGGCAGATCCGGGCGCATCACCTGCACGAACAGGCCCGGCGTCTGTGGCACGATTGTCAGCGAACCGGCCGTCGTGTCCAGCGTCAGCCAGCGCACGCCCGAGAAGAAGCCCTTGAATTCGGGATACTCGAAGCCTCGCCAGCCGGTGATGGTGTCGTTGTAAGCGGTCGACCACGCACCGAGCGTCACCCCACGCCGCCGATTCTGCCACACGCGATAAGGCCCGTCGCCTACCCAGCTCTTGCCGCGAATCTCGGCACCCGGCAGATCGAATCCCACGCCTTGGAACGTGCTGCCCTTCGTCCCTGCGTAGAGATACGCGCAGTCGATCCAGCCGTCGGCGCGCACGCGCCACTCGACCGAACGCAGCCCGGCTGGAGCGGCGACCCGCTCGTCTCCATTCCCGTAACGGCAGCTGATCACGTAGTCGCCACCCTCCGCTCGCGTGGTCAGTGAACTCAAGACCGATGACTGCGTCAGCGCGCGGAGCCCGGAGCCGAGCGACAGCTTTTTGTCTCTCCGGCCAATTTCGGCCAGCGCGCCGGTGATCCGATCGAATCGCACGACGAGCTCACTCGCCGTCACGACCAGCGCACCCGGCTGCTCGATTGCTGACATGGGCGGGACGCCCATGCCACGTGGCACGGGCGTCCCGCCCGTGATCTGGTTTCTCGCTTTGGCTGCATCAGGTGAAGCGCCCTCCATCGCAATGCCCGCGAACCGCTCGACTCCCGGCAGCGCCCACGTGGTGGTCCACAGCTCGCGTCCGCTCGGATCCTCGACGCGCAGCGCCAACACATCGGCGTCGCGCCAGTTCTCCGGCAGCGCGAGTTGGAGCTCTCCCCTCGCGCCGGGTGCGATCTGCGGCGCCACCGCCACACCGGCGGCGATTCCGGTGGCCTGCGGTTTCGCTTTCGATTCGTCCTGCCGCGACTCCGGCAACCGCCGCAGTTCCCACGCGAACCGGCACTCCGACGTGTTCGTGAAGCTGTGACGATTCTCGATCGTCAGCCGCCCGTCGAAGTCATCGGACAACTCGCGTCCTTGCGGCGCCACGACGGCGATCGGAGACCACAGCTCTTTCAAGGTATAGAAACTCGCCTCCCGTTCGCGTCGCGGCCCGAGAATCCCGTCCGGCGCCTGGTTGCCGTGCACGTCGATCTCGCCGGTGTCGGGCCGACGCACGCCTTCGTCCATCCACGCCCAGACGAATCCGCCACCAAACGTCTTCCCGCTCCGCATCAGCGTCCAATAATCCTCCATGCCGGCGCCCGCGCCGCCGTCGTAGAGTCCGTGGAGGAACTCCGTCGGCAAATAGATCAACGGTTGTTCGCGGCGTTTGCCGGCATCGTTGGGATCGTACCGCCACGCCGTCTCGAGTCCCGCGACGAGTGCCGGCAATTGCGGGTAGAGCCGATAGTGCGCCGTGTTCACGCCGCTGAAGATTTGCCACGGATGCAGCACCGGCCGCCGTTGCGGGTCCCACTTGGCGAAGTCGTCATCGAGTTCGGTGTTCCAGCCGCCTTCGTTGCCGTTGTCCCACAGCAGCACGCTCGGATGATTCACATCGCGCTGGACCATCGCCGCGAGCAGCTGCCGTCCCACCGCGGTGTCGTAGCTCTTCTGCCAGCCCGCGAGTTCGTCGAGTACGTACAGGCCGAGCTCGTCGCAGAGCTCGAGGAACCGTTCGTCCGGCGGATAATGCGACATTCGGACGGCCGTCGCATTCATCTCCTTCATCAACCGGATGTCCTCCCGATGATCGACCTCGGACAGCGCGCGCCCCGTGCTCGCGTTGAACGAGTGCCGGTTCGCGCCCTGCAGCACGATCCGCTGGCCGTTGAGATAAAACCCGTCGCCGCGGCGAATCTCAAACGTGCGAAAACCAAACCGCGCCCGGCGGCGGTGCAACTCGGTGCCAGCCGCATCGAGCAGCCGGACTTCCGCCGCATACAGGTGCGGTGTCTCCGCCGTCCACGTCAGGGGCGCCGCAACCATGCCGGTGAGCCGAGCCACGAACGTGGTCCGATCGGACCACGTTCGTGGCTGCTGCGACTCTGCTGGGTGGTGCAACGGCGACCGCCAAGCCGGTCCGACCGGACTGCCGTCGCGGCCGAATACCTGAACCTCCACCTGCGCGGCCGAACCTTCACCCTCGACGAACACGTCCACCGAGAACGCTCCGTCCGCGCGCGCGTCAATCGCCAGCCGCTCGATCGCCTGCGGTGGGCTCACCTCGAGCCAGACCGGCCGAAAGATCCCACCGAAGTTCCAGTAGTCGCCGGTCCGCTCGGCGCGATTCACCCCGTCGTTCGAGGACGTCTCGTACACCGCAACCTCCAACAAGTTCTCCTCACCGCAGCGGACCAGATTGGTCACGTCGTAGCTGAACCGATAAAAACCACCCTGGTGCACGGGTCTCGCCGGCCGGCCGTTCACGGAGACGCGTGCGTCCGTCATCACGCCATCGAACACGAGCTTGATCCGGGCTCCGGCCCATTCCTTCGGCACGACGAATCGATGGCGGTATTCACCGCTCTCGCTGGGCGTCGTGCTGTGATAGCTCAGCGTTCCGAACCCGTGCAGCTCCCAGTTCGACGGCACCGGCAGCGTCGCCCACTCGCCCGCCCGCGCGCCAGCCGACACGCGAAACTCCCACGGCACCGCACTCGCCGCATCCCGGCCCGAGAGGTAGATGCATTCGGTTTTGGTCGAAGCCTTCGCACCCAGGGCGGCCACGATCATCGTGAGTCCAATCAGCCAGCGGCACGTTGCGAGCATCGCAAAACTCCGGCTGGCCGAGGCACCGGCTGTAGGAAGTAGGCTCATGGCCCAGCCATCCACAGCCGCCTGGCACGACCGCACAAGCCTGGATCGCCGTTCCTCACCCGGACCGTCTGACCCGGACGACGGGCGGGGATGAACCACTCCACTGCGCCGTCGTTCCACGGTGGCACCCGATGAGTGGTGCTACGAAAATTGCGCTCAAGTGGCTCTGTGCCCTGCCTGGTCCATCTGCGAAACTGCGCGCATGAACTCGACCGTGCTTCCGCAGCAATCGCGCACCCTCGGCAAATCGGGATTGAAGGTCAGCCCGCTCGGACTCGGCTGCTGGCCGATCGGCGGCCGCATGATCTTTCGCGGGCAGCCGGGCTACTACGGCGACGTGGACGACGATGAATCGACCCGCGCCATCCACGCGGCGCTCGACGCGGGCGTGACGCTTTTTGACACCGCGGACTGCTACGGAGCTGGGCACAGTGAGGAGGTGCTCGGTCGTGCGCTCGCCCAGCGTAGGTCGGAGGTCGTGATCGCGACCAAATTCGGCAACCGGTTCGACCCCGTGACGAGGCACGTCGACGGCGAGGATGTAACGCCGGGATATATCCGGCAGGCGTGCCAGGCCTCACTGACCCGATTGCGGACGAATGTGATCGACGTCTATCTGATCCATTGCTGGACGGTGTCAGCGGCCGCGGCGGATGACGCGATGGCGGCGCTCGAGTCACTGTGTGAGGAAGGACTGATCAGGACCTACGGCTGGAGCACGGACGACTTGGCGCAAGTCGAGCGCCTAGTGGATGCCCCGCGGTTCGGGGCGATGCAGATCGAGGCCAACGTGTTCAATCCCGGCGGGCCGGCGCTGGAACTGTGCGCACGCCGTAATTGGGGAGCGCTCGCGCGCTCGCCGCTCGCAATGGGCTTGTTGAGCGGCCGCTATGATGCGAACTCCCGCTTCAGCGCTGAGAGCGTGCGCGGCGGCGGGCAGCCGTGGGTAAAGTTCTTCCGTGATGCGCAGCCCGCGCCCGAGTATTTGCACCAGCTGGACGCAGTCCGTGAGATCCTGCAGTCGGGTGGTCGGACGTTGGTGCAGGGGGCGTTGGCGTATTTGTGGGGCAGGTCGCCAATCGTCGTGCCGATCCCTGGATTCCGGAACGCGGCCCAAGCGAGGGAAAACGCCGCCGCGATGGAAGCGGCCCCGTTGGCCGCCTCACAGGTCGCCGAGATCGATCACCTGCTGGATCAGGTTCGTCGCGCTGAACCGCCGCAGAAAACATCACGCCATTCGTGAGTGCGCCAGGCTCGTGGCGCCCGCCCGACACGCAGTCGCCAGCGTTGATCCGTTTCAACGACCGCGTCACAAATGCGGCACCGACCTGCATCACGAAGCGGTCGCCGATTCAAACGCAGAACGCAGCGCCCTGAAACAAGGAGATTCCCCATGTTCCTTCTCAATGAAATGGATGAGTTGTGGGAGCAGTTCTCGAGCAAGGCCTACCGGCCCAATGTGCTCGACGGAAAGACCAAGGAAATCATCGCCGTCTCGGCCTCGGTGGTCGCCGATTGCCTGCCGTGCCTGGAGTACCATTACAAGCGCGCCGTTAAGGCAGGCGCCTCGCGCGAGGAGATCGCGGAATCCATCGCGATCGCCATGTCGATCTCCGCCGGGAGCAAAAAGGCAAAATACTTCCCGGTAATCAGCCGCCTGGAAAATGAACAAGCGTCAGCCGTCGGACCAGCGTAGGACGCTCGACCCTCAGCTCCGGGTCGCCGGCAGCGCCGGATCGAGATTCGCGGCCAGGCCCGGCGTCAGCGGCTCGCCGCCCGGCAGCTCCACCGTCCGCAACCGCTCCAGCAGTTCGTCCCGATTGCCGGCCAGCGCCAACGAGGCTAGCGCGGCATCGTCATGGGCCAGTTCGGAGATCGCCGCGAGCAGCCGCGACAGTCGGCGCGACTGCACCTGCGGCGTGAGAATCAGGAACACCCAGCGCACCGACGAGAACCCATCGCGCCACGTGTAGGGCTCACGGCTGCGCGCCACGGCAAACACCGGCGCCTCGATCGCGCTCAGCCGGCAGACCGGATAAGCCACGCTCCCAAGCACGTCGCGATCGGTGAGGAAGTATTCGTTGAGCGCGGCGTTGTAGAGCGAGAGCGAATCAGACACCACGCCCGCCTCGGCAAACGCGAGACTCAGTTCGAGCAACACGCTCGTGGCGTCGCGCCCCCGACATGCGGGGACGCACAACCGATCGCGGGTCAAATCCGCCAGCGTCATGACTCCCGTCCTTCTCGTTCAGACTTCGACGACGCGACGCACACGCGGCTTGCGGGTCTTGACCGCCACCGGTTCGGGCGCGGGCTCGGCCGCGTGCGACTGTGGCATCTCCTCCGGCGCAAGCATCAGGTAGGCGCCGCAGTTATCGCAAAGATGCAGGTCGGTCTGTCGGGCCAGCGCCGCGACAATGCCCGATGCGACGCGCAGATGACACCCGGAGCAAACGCCGTTGCGCACCACGGTCGCACCTTTGCGGCCCTGATCGACCATCCGCAGGTAGTGCGACAGCACGGGCGCAGGAACTTTTTCCTCCAACCGTTTCAACACCGTGCGGCGCGTCACCTGATTCTGCGCCTTCTGCATCAGCGTCGGCTGCGCCTCCAACATCGCCTCAACGAGAGTTCTCATGCGTTCCCCTATGCAGCCCTCATGCCCGCGGCACACGAGATCGATAAACCATCAGTGGTCCGCGGTTTGCGTTTCCGCATTCGACTGGCGGAGAGCGGCTCGGTGCGCGTTGGTGCAGAGTTTGCACCGATGCGACGCTGTCCGTGCAACGTCCGCCACCGGCGGTCGCGTCAAAAAAAGCGGCCGGTCGAGAGACCGGCCACGCCTATCGAACACGAGGTTGCGCCAACGACTGCGCGCTACAGCGCGACGGTAGCACCTCCCTTGGCTTTCTTGCGAGCCTTGCGGGGCGCCAGGATCGGCGCCGGGGCCGACGGCACCGGCGCGGCAGCAGCGGCGGGCACGGGCGCTGGCACGGGCGTGGAAGCAACGGAAGCGGCGGGCGCCGCGACGGAAGGATTGGATTCAGGATTCATGGAATTGCGTTTTTAGATTTGGCACGGCCGGGAATGGCCGCTCTGGGGAGATTGCATCGCGCGTGCCGCCTCACGGCTGGGCTCGGCAACTCAGCGCGATGCAGGCGCTTGTTGCGCAGATCGGGCCGGCGCGGATTCGACGATGGCCATCCGCAGGGCAATTGTTGCACGCCGCAGCGAGCCGTTGTGCAACGCACGCCATCCGCCGCGCGAGGCAGCGAGCCTGACTGCGCGCGGTCGTAGGGCGGGTTCGCCGGGCCGCGGCGCGTACCTCACTCCAGCAATCCGTATTGCTTCAGCTTGTATTGGAGCGTGCGCCGGCTGATCCCGAGCGCCTGCGCCGCCTCCTCGCGATTCGACGTGAGCTGCGAGAGCGTCTGCCGGATCAACAGCTTTTCCGCTTCCGCGAGCGTCATGCCCACGCGCACCGTGAAGAAATTCGTGCTGCGATCGTGCGCGACGAGGAAGTCCGGCAGCTCCTCCACGCCGACCACCGCGTTGGGCGAGGTCACGACCAGCCGTTCGATCACGTTGCGCAGCTGCCGCACGTTGCCCGGCCAGGGGAACCGCCGGCACACCTGCACCGCCTCGGTGGACAGCCGGCGCCGGCGCCGTTTGTGCTTCTGCACGAAGTGCTCGAGAAACGCGTCGATCAGCAGCGGAATGTCCTCCGCACGCTCCCGCAGCGGCGGCACGGTGATCGGCACGATCTGCAACCGATAGAACAAATCCTCGCGAAACTTCCCCGCCGCCACCGCCTCCTGCAGCCGCTTGTTCGTCGCGGTGATCACGCGCACGTTCACTCGCTGCAGCTCGGTGCCGCCGACCATCCGGAAGGCCCCATCCTCGAGCACGCGCAACAGGTCACCCTGCCCTTTCGCGCCCAAGTCGCCGATTTCGTCGAGAAACAGCGTGCCGCCGTCCGCGAGGTGAAATCGCCCGAGCTTGTCCGCCACCGCGCCAGTGAACGATCCCTTCGCGTGGCCGAACAGCTCGGCCTCGACGAGCGACTCCGTGAGCGCGGCACAGTTCACGAAAATGAACGGTTTCTTCGCTCGCGCGCTTCGCGTGTGAATCAGCCGCGCCACGAGCTCCTTGCCCGTGCCGCTCTCACCTTCGATCAGCACCGTCACGTCGCTCTGGGCCACTTCCTCGGCCATGGCGACGACTTTTCGCATCGGCTCGCTTTCGCCGAGCAGCAGCCCCGGCTCGGCGCGCTGCAGCCGCTGTCGCAGTTCGCTGTTTTCCGCCACGACCGTCTGCAGCTCGAGCGCCTTGGCCACCACCGCGCGCAGTCGTTTCAGATCCACCGGTTTCGTCAGGTAGTCGTAGGCGCCGGCGCGCATCGCCTCGACCGCGGTTTCCACGCGGCCAAAGGCGGTCATCAGGATGAACTGCGTGTCGCGGCCGCGCGCCCGCGCCGCTTTCAGCAGCTGCATGCCGTCGAGCTCTGGCATCCGAATATCGGTGACGACCAGGTTGTAGGCCTTCTGCGTCAGGAGCCGCAGCGCGCTCGCGCCATCGTTGGCTGCGTCGACCTGATGCCCCTCGCGCTGCAACGCCTCCTGAATGCCCGCGCAGAGCGCGCGCTCGTCGTCCACGACCAGGATTCTTGCCTTCGGCTCGCTCATAAGGTTGTCGCCGGCACCGGCAGTTGCAGCGTGAACACCGCGCCGCCCGCCGGCGCATTCGTCGCCTGCACGCGGCCGCCGTGGGCCGACACGATTTGGTGCACGATCCACAGTCCGAGACCCGTGCCCTGATCGCGCGTCGTGTAAAACGGCTCGAACATCGCGACGGCGTGCTGGGGATCGATGCCGGCGCCGCTGTCGCGCACCTCCACCACGAGAGCCGCGGGCGTCTCATTGCGGCGCGCCAGCACTTCCACGCGGCCGCGGCGTTCCACCGCCTGCAGCGCATTGATCACGAGGTTGACCAACGCCTGCGTGAGCTGGGCGCGATCCGCTTCCAGTGGCGGCAGCCCGGCGTCGACGTGGGCGCTGAGCTCGATGTCGCGCGTCGCCGCCTCGGGCGCGAAGAGCCGGCAGACGTAGTCAATCACTTCGCCGATCTGCACCGGCTGGCGATTCACCGTCGTCGGGCCGGCGAGGCTGAGAAATTGCAGGACGATATTGTCCAGCCGCTTCAGTTCGGTCCGGATGATCTCCAGGCGTTCCGCGGCCTTGGGCAACGTGCCGCCGGGGAGCTGATGCAGGTCCTCCTCGAGCAGCTGCACGTGGACATCGAGCGAGCTCAGCGGATTGCGCACCTCGTGCGCCAGCCGCGAGAGCAGCCGGGACAGCAAGGCCTGCCGCTGCTCCGCGACGAGCTGCGAGGTATCCCCACCGAGTGCGCGGGCCAGAAGATCATCCACGCCGCAGAGCTAAACGGATTTGGGCGGCCGGGGCGAGCAGCGCGCGCAGAGCAGAAGCGCCGCTTCTGTGCGGCAATAACGTCCACCAGAGAACCTGTCCGCCCGACGCTTACGGAGTTTTCGCTCTCCGCGTCGCGAAGTTCGCGCGCTTCTCTGCCAGCGTGGGACACCCTAGCGCCTGCCGCTCGCCGTCGCAGATCCCGCGCTCGTCGACTTCGTCCAGCACGGGTTGACTGCCGTGCACCAGCGTTCGCCGACCCTGCGTGCCGAACCGCTGCACGTGGCCCACCGAGTTCAGCATTCGATCGTAGGTTGCGGCCACGAGCCAACGACCCATTTTCCGATCGCCGAGCAGCATCGCACTGATCGCGAGTTCGTGCGCGAGCCGGTAACCTGCGAAACCCGAACTGTGCTGCATCACCAGTGCGGCGCGCGCGAAATCCTCCGCCGTGTGCAAGCCACCCTCGCTCACGATCGCCCGGATCCGCTTGTTCCGTTGCTGATCCTGCTCTGCCATTTTCAGCAGCTCGTCTTGCGACAGCTTGCTCCAGTTGCCGCGAGCTGCTTGGTCGGCGTCGACGATCGCCTTCACCTCCGCGTTGTCCTCTGTCTTTTTTGCCGCTTCGCGTGCGATCGCGGGGTTTTGCCACACGCCGCGAATCACCTTGGGTGCCGCCTCCAGGCTAAACTGCTCGTTGTCTGGATTCCTCGCGGACAGCTGCCATGCGTCGAAGCGCAATGGCCGTCCGAGCGCCTGTTGCAGCGAGTCCCAGGCCGCCGGCAGTGTAGCCTCAGCCGGCAGGTGGTCCTTCGCCACCGCGGTGAGCATCAATTCGTATTCGACGCGCACCTCGCGAAACCCGGTGAGGGGCGGGGCCAATCTCGCGGCGCGATAAAACTCTTCGCCCGACGAGAGCGTATTGCTCTCGACGAGCCGCACGAGGTCGCACTGAAAACTCTCCGCAATGTTCGGATAGGTATTCTCGGCCGCTGCGCGCGCCTCCAGCGCGGCCAAGGCCGCGGCCGCGGGGGTTGCCGGCGGTTCTGCCGCGCGGCCGAACAACGTTCCACTCGCGATTGCCAGCCCCCATCGAATGAGCGCTTTCATGCGCAGTCGAGTATCGTTGCTTCTCGTCGATGTCGAGCTGGGCTCGGCCTAGAACAACCCCACCGTGTTGCCGTCCGCGTCGATGTCCATCGCCTCGGCGGCGGGGACCTTGGGCAAACCGGGCATCGTCATGATTTCGCCAGTGTAGATCACGACGAAACCGGGGCCGGCGTTCAGCCGCGCGTCGCGCAGCGGCACCTTGAACCCGCGCGGCCGGTTGCGCAGCTGCGGATTCGCCGAAAACGAATACTGCGTCTTCGCCATGCACACCGGCAGCGCGCCGAAACCCGCCGCCTCGAAGCCGCGCAGCTTTTCCGCCGTCGCACCTTCTGGCACCACGTCATCTGCGCCGTAGATCGCCCGCGCAACGCTCCGCACCTTCTCGAGCAGCGGCAGGTCGTCGGCATAGGTGAACGCGATCGGCCGGCTCGGCGTCGCGGCCGTCTGCGCCACCAGCCGGGCGAGATCTTCGGCGCCCTCGCCGCCCCGGGTGAAATGCTCGCAGCGCGCCACGGGAGCGCCCAGCTCTGCGCACGCCGCCGCCACGACCTGCCATTCCTCGAGCGTGTCACTCGGAAACGTGTTCACCGCCACCACCACCGGCAGCCCGAACGCGCGCAGGTTCTCAAGGTGCTTGCGCAGATTGTCGAGTCCCGCGGTCAGCGCGGCCACGTCCGGCCGGCCGAGATCCGCCACCTTGACTCCCCCGTGATATTTCAGCGCGCGGATCGTCGCCACCAACACCGCCACATCGGGCCGCAGACCGGTCTTGCGACATTTGATGTTGAGAAACTTCTCCGCGCCGAGATCGGCGCCGAAGCCCGCCTCCGTCACGGCGAACTCGGCCAGCCGGAGTCCGAGTTTCGTCGCGGTGACGGAGTTGCAGCCGTGCGCGATGTTGCCGAAAGGTCCGCCGTGAATGAGTGCGGGGCTGCCCTCCAGCGTCTGCACCAGGTTCGGCTGGATCGCGTAGCGCATCAGCACGGTCATGGCGCCCGCCGCTTTCAGGTCGTTCGCGGTGACCAGCCGGCGGGCCGCGTTCCACGCCACCGCGATCCGACCGAACCGCTCCTTCAGGTCCGGCAGCGACTCAGCAAAACAGAGCGTCGCCATCACCTCGGACGCAGCCGTGATGTCGAAGCCCGACTCGCGCGGCATCGAGTTGCCCGCACCGCCGAGTCCGATCACGAGTTCGCGCAGGGCGCGGTCGTTCATGTCCATCACGCGCCGCCAGAGCACGCGCCGCACATCGATGCCGAGCGCGTTGCCGAAGTGCAGGTGGCTGTCGAGCATCGCCGCGAGCAGGTTGTGCGCGGAGGTCACCGCGTGGAAGTCGCCGTTGAAATGGAGGTTGATGTCCTCCATCGGCACGACCTGTGCGCGCCCGCCACCGGCGCCGCCGCCTTTCATGCCGAAGCACGGGCCGATCGCCGGTTCGCGCAGGCACACCACGGCCTTCCGGCCGATCCGGTTCAGCGCGTCGACGAGGCCGATGCTCGTGGTCGTCTTACCCTCGCCGGCGGGGGTCGGCGTGATCGCCGTCATCAGCACGAGCTTTCCTGGCGGCGCGTCCTGCAAGCGCCGCGTGAGTCCGAGCGAGAGCTTCGCGCGGTAACGGCCGTAGAGATCCAGGTCGTCGGCGGCGATGCCGAGCTGGGCGGCGACTTCGGCGATCGGTCGAAGCTGCGCGCGGCGGGAGATCTCTAGGGCGGTGAGGCCGGCGGGGTTCATGGAGAGTGGGGTAACGTCACGCGCGCCGCGTGCACGCGGGCGAGCGGCTAGCCGCGCTGCCGCCAATCCTTGGCCAAGAGCGACTGCGGACAAGCTCATTGCCCGCCCGTGCCGGCGTTAGGAGCTGCACTACCAGCCACTGCAAAATTGCTGAACATGCCCATAACCGCCCGCGGCCGCGCATCCCGCCAAGCGCTTCCTTTTTCCGCGCCACCGCTCCCCTCGCCTCTCTCCGCTTCGGCAAAAGCGCCAAGTATACCTGAATACCGAGATTGATCTCGTGGGCCCGCTGCGTGACCAGCGGGACGGTTTGGTGCGCGCGGGCCGTTCCATCCCTGCGCCCATGCGCGGGGCCACGTCTGCAGCCTCTGCTTCGGGATCCACGTATACGTAACATTTTTTCTGGCGCCTGGTACCGCGGAGCGCACGAGAACCGACCGATGCAAGTCGCGGCTGCCTCGTAGCAGGTCGTCGCGGCGGGTCGCTCCTTGATCTTCGGGCGGGCTCCGCCAGCGTGAGGCCAATCTTTCATGACCACCCCTTCAGTCAGCGCCGCGGTCCCGGCGTCGAACGCGCGCATTCCGCGCCAGATCCCCTACATCATCGGCAACGAAGGCTGCGAGCGGTTCAGCTTTTACGGGATGCGCAACATCCTGACGGTGTTCCTCGTCTCGTCGCTGCTCGCGTATCTGCCCGAGAGCGAACGCGCCGGCGCCGCGAAGGACGTCTTTCACACGTTCGTGATCGGTGTCTACTTTTTCCCGCTGCTCGGCGGCTGGATCGCCGACCGGTTTTTCGGGAAATACCACACGATCTTCTGGCTGAGCCTCGTCTACTGCGTCGGGCAGGGCTGCCTCGCGTTGTTCGTGGACAACAAGCTCGGGTTCTATGGCGGGCTCTTTCTCATCGCGCTCGGCTCGGGCGGCATCAAGCCGTGCGTCGCCGCCTTCGTCGGCGACCAGTTCGATCAGTCCAACAAGCACCTCGCGAAGGTGGTTTTCGACGCGTTCTACTGGATCATCAACTTCGGGTCGTTCTTCGCCTCGCTGCTGATGCCGATTTTCCTGAAACAGCTCGGGCCGGCGATCGCGTTCGGCGTGCCCGGTGTGCTGATGTTCATCTCGACCGTGATCCTGTGGCTGGGCCGTCGGAAATACGTCATGGTGCCACCCGCACCATCGAATCCGCACTCGTTCCTGCGCGTAGCGCGCACCGCGCTCGCCGCGGGCGTGTCAGGACGCGTGTTGGCCGGACTTGGCCTGGTGCTCGCGATCGCCGCCTTCGCCAAGATAGGATCGTTTGGCTTCGTGATCTCCGCGTGCGTCGCGCTGGTGGCCGTCATCGGCTTCGGCGGCGCGGGCGTGTGGATCCAACTCGAGCGCGCGCGGGGCACTCATCCCGACGAAGCCGTCGATGGCGTGCGGGCGGTGCTGCGCGTGCTCGTGCTGTTCTTCCTCGTCACGCCGTTCTGGTCGCTGTTCGACCAGAAGGCTTCGACGTGGATCCTGCAGGCCGACCTGATGAGCAAACCGCACTGGTTTCAGTCGTCGCAAATGCAGGCGCTGAATCCGCTGCTGGTGATGCTGCTGATTCCGTTGAACAACCTGGTCGTCTATCCGGCGCTGCGGCGGTTCGGATTCGAGCCGACGCCGCTGCGGCGGATGGGCGCCGGCATCGCTTTCGCCGGACTATCGTGGATCGTCGTGGGCGGGATGCAGCTCGTGCTCGACGGCGGACACGTGTTCTCGATCACGTGGCAAGTGCTACCCTACGCGCTGCTGACGCTCGGCGAAGTGCTGGTTTCCGCCACCGGCCTCGAGTTCGCCTACAGCCAGGCGCCGCAGGCGATGAAAGGTGCGATTCTGAGCTTCTGGAGCTTGTCGGTGACGATCGGCAATCTCTGGGTGCTCGTCGTGAATGCCGGCGTGAGAAGCCCGACCGTCACCCACGTTATCGGGTCGACCGGCTTCGGCGTGACGGCATTTCAGATGTTCTTCTTCGCGATCTTCGCGTTTGCCGCCGCAGCGGCATTCGGGCTCTACGCGCTGCGCTACAAGATGGCTGACCATTACCGGAAGAGCTGAACCAGGACCTCGCCCGCCAGCCGCACGCCCGGCCCGCGGCAGGTTCCTGCCCCGCGGCCTGAGGCCGATCACGGATTGCGCGGCATCGGGTGGCGAACCGACGGGCACGACGCATGGTCCGTCCTGCATGACTGCCTCTTCGTCTCTTTTCGACCTCACTGGCCGCACCGCGTTGATCACCGGCTCCAGTCAGGGACTCGGCCTCGCGCTCGCACGCGGACTCGCCCAGCACGGCGCCGCGATTGTGCTGAATGGCCGCGATCCCGCGAAAGTCGAAGCCGCCGCCGCAGACCTGCGCGCCGGCGGCGCCCGCGTGACGAGCGCGGTCTTCGACGTGACGGACGCCCGCGCCGTGACCCACGCGATTGCGCACGTGCAGGAGACGTTCGGGCCAATCGACATCCTGGTGAACAACGCGGGCATTCACCGTCGCGCGCCACTGCTCGAGATGCTCGAGAGCCAGTGGCGTGAGGTGCTCGACACGAATCTTACCAGCGCCTTCCTGGTCGCGCGGGCCGTCGCACCCGGGATGATCGCGCGGCGAGCCGGCAAGATCATCAACGTCTGTTCGCTGATGAGCGAAATCGGCCGCGCGACCACCGGCAACTACGCCGCGGCCAAGGGCGGGCTGAAGATGCTGACGCGCGCGATGGCGGTGGAGTGGGCCGAGCACGGGCTTCAGATCAATGGAATTGGGCCGGGGTACTTTGCCACCGAGATGACGCAGGCTCTCGTGGAAAACCCGCAGTTCGACGCCTGGTTGAAGCTGCGCACGCCGGCACGTCGGTGGGGCAAGCCGGAGGAACTCGTGGGCGCGGCGGTGTTCCTCGCCTCGCGGGCGTCGGATTTCGTGAACGGCCAGATCCTCTACGTCGACGGCGGCGTGCTGGCGTCGCTGTAGGCGAGTCCGTCCGGGCGGATTGATGCCGTGGGCGAAGGCTCGCGCGCGCTCCGCGGCAGCGCGAGCAGCAGCGCCAGTCCGCTGAACGCGAGCGCCTCGAAAACCGCCGTGGCCTCGTTCGCATCGTGTAGGTTGGCCAGCGCCCGCGGGAGGTGCAGCACGATAACCCAGGTGAAAATCATCAGTGCGCTCAGCGCGGCGGCGAGTCGCGCGGTGCGCGGCACGAGCAGCCCAACGCCACCCGCGATGAGCGCGACGCCGGCAAAGTAGGTCCAGGCCATCGCACCGGGGATCCATTGCGGCACCAGCGCGACTACGAAGCGGGCCCACAGAAAATGCTGGATACCGCAAAGAATCATGAACCCGCTGAAGCAGCCGCGACCGACCGCGGCGAGCTTCGCGTCGCCCGGTCGGGCGAACTCACCCGGCACCATGGCTGCGAGCAGCCAAGCGCCGCCGCCGAACACCAGCGCCTTGCCGGCTTTGGTCCACTCGAGCCCGACGCTCAGGTTGCGCGCCGCGGGCGGCAGCGCCAACAACAGCGCCGAGAGGAACGTTACGGCGCCCAGCGCGAGCGCGGTGCGGCGAGCGAATTTCGGGAGCAGGAGGGCGACGCCCGCAAAGAGCAACGCGACGCCGATCGCGTAAGCCCACCACGCGCGCGCCGGCACCCACGCGGGCCACGGCGGCAGAAGCCGCGTGACGAACTCGCCGTAGAGCAGGTGCTGCACGCCGAAGAAAACGATTGCGGCGGCGAAAAACGCGCGGCCGATCGCCGCCAATCGGGAAGAGGGCGATGAAAACATGGGGAACGGGTGTGCGCCGCATGACGCCACGCCATTTCCACGCCCTTCAAATATGACAGGCTCAGCGCAGCCGAAACGCGTAGAGCGAGGTCCGCGCCGCGATGAACAGCGTGCGCCGTTCGGCTCCGCCGAACGCGATCACCGCCGGACGCTCGGGCACCTCGATGAGGTCGATCAGCTCGCCGTGAGGATTGTAGACAAGAACATTTCCGGCGCAGACGTAGACATTGCCGGCGGGATCGACCGCCGTGCCACACTCGCCTTCTTCGGCGAACAATTCCGGCTCCGCGAGCGCGCCGTTAGGCTGCATGCGGAACCGCCACGTTTTCTGGCCAAACTCATCCGCGACGTAGACCGGCTCGCCCGCCCGTGCCGGCAGCAGCGCGTAGGCCCGCGCCACATCGATCGTGCCCGCGCCCCAGCCGCCGCGCGGCTCGGTGAGCCTGGCATACGACGACGGCGCGGGGATCAACGCGCTGCCATCGGGCGACACATAGTGCAGCGTCGGTGCGGCGGTGTTCGCCGCGATCCAATCGTGACCGTCGCGCCAACGGTTCGCCGGCAACCAGAAGACCGCGTCGTTTCGGACGGCCGCGGGTGCGGGCGTGAGCACGGCGATCGCCGACTCACGGGCGTTCGGCGGCAAGGCGTAGACGTTTCCGTGGCGCGCAACGACGAGCAGGTTGCCCGCTGCGTCGAACGCAAGTGCGACGGGCTGCGGAATCGCATCGGTCACCAGCGACAATCCCTCCGCTGGCGCCCAGCGCCAAATCCGGCTCGCCGCCTGATCGACGAAGGTCACGCTGCCCGCGGCGTCCGCAGCGAGGCCATCGATGCTCGTGAATCCGCCCGCGAGTTTCTCGACGCGCAGCGCAGCGCGTTTCGCCGGCGGCCGGCCGGACACGTCCAGCCGCGCGATTTCGCGCGCGCGAATCTGCACGCCGTGCGTCTGGTCGACGAGCGTGTTGTCGAAGCTGAGCTTGCCCGGACTGTAGACGTGCAGTCCGCGGAAGCGGAGCGCGTGCGAGTTAGTCACACGAATGCCGGTTTCGAACGGCACGGGCAGGTCGACGCGGTAAATGAAAAAGTTCGCCACGAGCAGATTGCGGCAGCCGTCAATCTCCAGCGGCAGCGCGTGCGGACTCTCGCCGCGCTCCTCCTCGGTCTGCAGCGCATAGAACTCCCAATTGGCGACGTCGCGCAACTTCACCTCGTTGCGGACATGATGCTCGCTCGACATCGCGTAGACGCGGCCCGGCGTCGAGGTGTGCGAAACATAGAGCCCGGCCGCGGCAAACGGACTTGGCGTCCAGAGCCCCTTGAACGTGCCGCCGCCGCCATCCGTCACCCACAGGCTCCAATGCTGCGAGTCCCACCGGCGCTGCGGATCGGGATCCGCGGTGCGGTTGTCGTTGTAGATCGCGAGCCACTGACCGTCCGGGCCGTAGGTGCCGTGCCCGCCGAGGAAGCGGACGTCGTTCACCAGCGAGCGCTCGCCGGCGCACCACTTCAGGGCGACGGCGCGGTTGTTCACGCCGCCAGTGTCGAGACCGATGCCGGTGACGATGTTCGTGCCGCCGCGCGGTGCCTCGAGCAAGGGAACCGGCGCACCCTTGCCGGCGAACGGCGGCAGCTGCAGCCAGGCTCGAGGCACCCCCGGAATGTCCGGCACCTTTGGCCGCTCGGTCGGACCGTTCACGCCCTGAAACGCCGCAGTGAAATCATCGATCACGATCTGCGTGGTGATCGGGCTCAGCCCTACCAGCACCGTGTCGGGCCGGAGCAGAATCGGCTCGGTGACGCGATACCGGCCACTTGGCAGATAAATCGTACGGTGCTGCGCGATCGCGGCGCGCAAGGCCGCGGTGTCATCGCTGACGCCATCGCCCTTCGCGCCCAGCGTGCGCACGTCCACCCAGCTGGCCATTGGCGGCAGTGGGGAAATGTCGGACTCGACCAACGCCGGCAGCGCCTCCAGCGGCTCGAGCACGCTGGTCGTGTGGATTCTCGGCATCGCGCCGAGATCAGTGACCTGCAATCCGTGCGAAAACTCCTGCACACGATAGTGCTCCGCCCGACCTGCGATCTCGCGGCCACTCTCGCGGAAACGCGCCAGCCGCGGCACATCGGCGCACACCACGTTCTGCAGATTGATCTGCGTGCGCGCACTCCGCTCGTCGCTGATCACGAGCGCCGGACCGCTGATCCGCTCGAGCCGGCAATCCTTCATGAACAGTTCCTCGGCGCGCTCCGGCCGGACCACCACCGCCGTCGCCACGTCCGCCATTCGCACGCGAATCAATGTGAGCCCGCCCTCCTCCGTTTCGATCGCCGCCTGCCGCTGGCCGACAAACGATGAGTCGAGCAACACGAACGGCCAGCTCGGCGACGGTTTGTGCAGGGTGATTCCGAACTCGCCACCGTGAAACTGCAGGTCCTCGGCCTCGTTGCCGACTTCCTCGACACCCGCGCGGCCTTCGCCGATCCGAAATTCCATGTGCGCAAGATGGCAGTGCTGCGCGAAGTGCGCGCGCACGCCGACCGCGGCGGGATTTCCCGGCCCGATCTCGATGTCGACGTTGCTGATTCCCGAGTAAAACGTGCCGGGGTTCGCGTCGCGGACCGGCAGATCGGGCGTCGCGGGTCGATCGCTCACGAAATGGACGAGATATTTTCCGGCGCCGTCTTGGTAGCCTGGTGTGTTGGCGCCGAGCACGAGCACCGGCCGATTCGCCCCGTAGCCAATCAAACGGATTCCGCTCCACACCTGCAGCGCGCGGGTGAGACGGTAGCGGCCTTCGGGCAAGAACACGATTCCACGCCGCGTCGTTTCCTGCACCTGATCGATTGCGCGCTGCAGCGCGGCGGAATCGTCGCCGAGTCCGTCAGCGTGAACACCGAATGCTTCACGCGTAGCGTAGACCGCCTGCGGATCATCGGGCCGGAGGGGATAAATCGAGACCGACGCGGTGGCCACGGGGGCAAGGGTGAACACCGAAACGAGGAAAAGGCCGCACTGCGCGAAGCGACGGAGCCAGGGAAGGATTTTGAACGGCATACGAAAAGCAGTTTGAACGCGGGCGATGCTTCAGGTGTTGGGTCGGATCCGCACCCCGCCGGTTTTCGCCCTAGGCGGGGTCAGGAGACCCCGCCCTACAATAATCCGGCGCCACTCACGGCTGCGCGTGGGGCCGCTCGTAGACCCGCACGTAGTCGATTTCCATCCGCTGCGGGAAAATGGAATTGTCCACGCCCTTGACGCCGCCCCACGCACCGCCGATGGCCAGATTCAGCACCAGATGGAAGGGACGGAAGAAGGGCCACGACTTCCAATCGCCGCCATCTTTGCGGGAGGTGAAGTAATGCCGGTCGTCGATGTAGCCGCGGATCTCCTCGCCATCCCATTCGAGCGCGTAGATGTGGAACGCGCTCATCGCATCGGGCACGTTCATCGTTGCCGTGCGCTGCGTGTTTTTCTGCCACTGGTATTTCTGACTGTGCGTCGAGACGTGGATGACGCCGGGGTCGTAGCCGACGTGCTCCATGATATCGATCTCGCCATTGTCGGGCCAGCCGCCGTCACCGAGGTCCCAAGTCGTCGGCAGCATCCAGATCGCGGGCCAGGTGCCCACGCCCTGCGGCAGCTTGGCGCGGATCTCGAACCGGCCATAGAGCCAGTCGCCGTGGCCCTTCGTCACAAGCCGCGCCGACGTGTAGTTCTTCTCCTGCCAGGGCTCGCGCCGCGCTTCGATGATCAACCGCCCGTTTTCGATGCGGGCATTTTCGGCGCGGGCGTCGGTGTAGAACTGGAGCTCGCGGTTGCCCCAGCCGTGTCCGCCCACGTCGTAACTCCAGCGGGCGGGATCCGGCAGTCCGTCGCGATCGAACTCGTCGGACCAAACGAGCTGCCAGCCGGCGGGCTTTGACGCGGTGGCGGGGGCGGCGGAGTCGGAGTCTGCCGCCGCGGCGAAACCGGCGGCGGCGAGGAACAAGAGCAGCCAGGGAAGATGTTTCATGGGCGAAACGGTCAGAAGTGTGGGTTCCAGCGCAAACACGAGAAGAGGGCGTCGCGTCCCCATCCCAGCCGGTGGCTAGGAGGTGGAGACCGCGGTCGCCGGCGCGGCTTTCCGCGCGGCGAGGTCGCGCTCGATCTGTTTCACGAGCGGCTCGTCGATTTTATAGAACAGGATCGCCAGTCCGCTCAGTCCGCCGAAGAGCGCCGGCAGCAGGCTGAACAGGATCGTGATGCCGTGGATCGCGCGCGGGGATTGCGCCGCGTTGGCCACGAAACCGTAGTAGCTGAGCATCCAGCCCAGCATCGCCGAACCGATCGCGAGGCCGACTTTCTGCGCGAACACGGTGGCGGAGAACACGAGCCCGGTGGCGCGGCGACCGTTCTTCCACTCGCCGTAGTCGGCCGTGTCCGCATACATCGACCACACGATGGCGGGCGTGGGCCCGGCCACGAACTGCCCGACGATGTTCAGCACGTAGAGCAACACGGTCGAATGCGGATCGACGAAGTAGAACGCTGCCATGGTGAGCGCGTTCACGACCGTGCATGTGATCATCAACCCGCGCCGCGGCAACAGACGCAGCAGGAGCTTGGTCGAGAGCGCGCCGGCGATGAAGCAGAGGAACCCGACGAGATTGAAGGTGCCGAGCGCGGCCTCGTTGCCGACGCAATACTTGAAGTAGTAGATACCCGAGCCGCTGCGCATCCCGACGTTGGTGAGGTTGAGGAACGCGACGAAGAAAAGGATCAACCAGGGCGGATTGCGCATCAGGTCGCCGATGTCCTCGCGCAACGAGGATTTCTGCGTGGGCGGCGGGGCGACGCGCTCCCGCGTGTTGGCGAAGGTGTAGAAGAACATGCCCACCGACACGGCGGCGAAGATCCACATGGTGTTCCGAAATCCGATCGCCGGGTTGCCCGTCACGCCGGTGAGCGCGTCCTTCAACCACGGCACGAGCCAGCCGATGAGCAGCGCGCCGGTGAACGCGCACGCGAAGCGATACGTCGAAAGCGAGGTGCGATCCTCCGACGACGGCGACATCACGCCCATGAGCGCGCCGTAGGGCGTGTTGATCGCGGCATAGGTGATCAGCACGAGCGTGTAGGTGACGTAGGCGTAGATCAGTTTGCCGTCGGTGCTGAGGTTCGGATTCGCGAACATCAGCACGCCCAGCAGTCCATACGGAATCGCGCCCCACAGGATGTAGGGCCGGAACTTGCCCCAGCGGCTGTTCGTGCGGTCCGCGATCGCACCGATCACCGGGTTCAACACCGCCACCAGGATCGGCGTGATGAACATCAGCGTGCCCACCGAAGTCGACTGCAACCCGAAGATGTCGGTGTAGTAGTAGACCAGGAAGAGATTGAACGCCTGGAAATAGAAATTCGATGCGGTGTCGCCCAAGCCGTAGGCGAATTTTTCCCGGAAGCTGAGACGCGGCACCGGCGCGGGAGTGGAAACAGGCGGATTCATCGAGAAAGCGAGCGGGGATGAAGGTTACGGCCGGCCAACGTAGGTCTGGATCGCATGCGCCGGGATCTCGCACGCGAGCGCCGTGCCGTCGGTCGTGAGATTGAAGGGCTGGGCGGTGTCGGTCGCGTTGAGCACCACGCACACGAGTGAGCCATCCGGATTCACAAACGCAACGGTGTCGAGGCCCGCCGCGGCGGTCGTCGACTCGACGCAGTGCGCGCCGGGCGCGACGAAGCGGCTGAAATGCGCGATGTAGTAGAACGAACTCTGGTAGTGCACCTCACCCGTGGCGGTGTCGACGATCACCGGCGCATCGCAGAGATTTCCGACGTGATTCGGGCCGCCGGTGCGGTCGAGTGCGATGTTCCAGTCGATCCAGCCACACACCCAATTGCGGAAATCGCCGATCATGTTGCGCGCGTAGCGTTCGCCGCGATCCCACCGGCCGAGCTTCACGCCGCCTTCCCAGCAGCCCTCGGTGAACAGAATCTGTTTTTGCGGAAACGCCGCGTGCACGCGCGACGAGGCGGCGAAGTCCTCGCTGACATACCAGTGAATCGCCGAGCCCCACAGGTACTGCGCGCTCGCCGGATCGCCGAACAGCGCGGCGGCGCGCTTTTCGAAAATGTCACGGTTGTGGTCGAAGCCGATCAGCCGCATATCGCCGAGCCCCGCCTTCTGCAACGTGGGGCCAAGATGGTCGCGCACGAAATCGCGCTCCTCTTCCGGGGAAAAGATGCACGACTCCCACACCTGCACGGCCTCGGGCTCGTTCTGCACCGTGAGCGCCCACACCGGAATCTTTTCCTCGCGATGCATCGCTTCGACGAACTTCACGTAAAACCGCGCCCACGCATCGCGATACTCCGGCCGGAGCGCACCGCCGGAGTCCATCCGGCCGTTCGTTTTCATCCACGCGGGCGGACTCCACGGCGACGCCGTCAGCTTGAACCGGTCGGCACCCGCAATGGCATACGCGTCGCGCAACAGCGGCATCAACCAACGCTGCATCGGCGCGAGCGTGAAATCGTGCAGGTAGTAGTCGCCCGGCGTCTCGTCGAGCGACCAGATCGAAAGCGAGAAATCGCAGCTGTTGATGTGCGTCCGCGCGAGGGTGTAGCCGATGCCTTCCTGCGGATCGTAGTAGCGGCGCAGCACCTCGAGCCGCTTTTCCGCTGGCAGCTGCGCGAGCACCCAGGCGGAGGATTCCGTGAGCGCGCCGCCAAAGCCGACCATCTGCTGACGACGCTGGTTCGGATCGGCCCGGAGCACGGGCGCGTCCGTGCCGGGCGCAGGGGCGTTCGTTGACAGCGCGACCGCGGTAAGTCGGTGGTCGTTGTCGCGGGCGGTTTCGATGAGAGACCAGGAACGCATCGGCGTAACGGCGAGGGCGGAGACGGTCAGCACAAGGAGACCGGCGCCATGGAAGAGCACGGAGGAGCGTGGAAACATGAGGCGGAGAAGACGGGACGGCGGATCAGCAGGCGCGCCGCCCAGCCGGAAAAAGCCGGACGACGGCCGTGCCGTCGTCCGAACTGGTAACTACCCTGAACCTAGACCACCAAAGGCTAGTCCCGGCGCGGGCGAAGCCGTTCGCCCGCGCCGGCATGACCTCAGAAGCTGTAGGAGGCCTGAAGGCGGAACTCACGCGGCGACGAATAGATGAGGCCGTAGAGTTTCCGGTCGTCGAAGATGTTGCCGATGTTGAGCTGCACGCTGGCGTCATGCTCATTGAGCTTGAACGCGTAGCGAACCATGGCGTTGGCGACATAGCGGGCGGGCGTCTTGAGGACGACGATGTTGCCATTCTTGTCCGTGATGCGCTGGCCGCCGCCGTGCGTGATGCCGGACTGATATTCGCGCGGCGACTCGTAGCCGCCGCCCAAGCCGAAGGACCAGCCCTGCATCGCGCTGTGCTTGTTGAAGGTGTAGTTGGCCCAGATGGACGCCTGGTGCTCGGGCGTGTCGTCCTGCTTCTCACCATAGCCGAAGCCGGTGCCGGTCCAGGTGGAGGTGTCGTTCGGATCGCCATATGCGGTGGCGATTGGCTTGCCGGTCAGGCCCCAATCGGTGTTCGGGAAATACCAGACGGCCCAGCGGTCCTGCGGGTTGGGCGACTTGGCGAAGTTGCCGGCGGAGGTGATGATCTTGTTGATGTGGGTGTAGCTGGCGACGATCTGCAGTTCGTCGACCGGGGTCCACACGACGTCGGCCTGCCAGCCCTTGCTCTGGTCGGAGCCGCTCACGTATTCGTTGCCACCGGGGCCCGAGGCGCGGTCATCCCAGGAGTTGTTGGTCTCGGAGTCGACGTTGTAGAGCCAGCCCGGCCAGCTCATGCCGTGGGCCGTCGTGAAGTCGAAGACGGCGTCGAGGAACGCGGCGCCCGTGGCCGTCGACGCGTTGACATACCAGTTGGTGTTGCCGCTGACGGTCTTTTGGTAGATCGCACCGGCGTTCTGCGCGGCGGTGAACTGGGCGGTGGCGGCGTCGCCGGCGCCATTGGTCCAGTTCGGGCCGCCGAAGGCCTGCGGTGCAAATTCGTTGATCTGGTAGACGATGGGCTTGTCGGTCTTGAAGTTCTTGTAGTTCGAAGTCGGGGCCCACCAGTAGAAGAACTGGGAGCCAGAGCGGTCGATCTTGAAGGAGCTGACCGAGCCGGAGATACGGCCGTGCATCAGGTCGAACTTCACGCCGTATTCCGTGCTCTTGGCGATGGTCGGCCCCATCGGTATGCCGTTGACGTCGATGTTGCCGCTGAAGTTGGGCTGCACGCCCTCGGCCTTGAGCGCGAAGGCGGAGAGGCTCTTCGTGATCTCGACGCTGATACCACGCTGGTAGGTGCGGACCTTTTCCTTATCGCTGCGCGCGGAGGTCGCGGCGGTGCCGTCGCGAAGGTTGGTGAAGACAGAGTTGTCGCTGTAATCATCGCGGGCGCCGAGGATCAGCATGACGCGGTCCTGGAGAAATTTGCCGGAGTAGACGGCGTAGGTGGACTGGTCCCAGGCGATGGTCTTCTTGTAGGTCTTGTCCTCCATCGCGATGTCGGCGGTGCCGTCGCCCTGCGTGCCGAAGCGGATCGGCGAGGTGTCGAGCGGGCTCCTGTAGTTGTTGAGGTCCTTCTTCGTGCCGCGAGCGTCGGAGAGGTTGATCTGCTTCTCTTCGGAGTGACCGACGAGGAGGGAGTTGGAAAACGCGAGCCACTTATGATTCTCGAACAGCTTCAGGTTGCCGGTGACCTCGCCGCGGACCTGATCGTGGGAATTCTGGGTGATGGTGTCATTCCAGCCGTAGCTGAGGGCGACGTCGTCGACCTTGCCATTCTTGACGTTGGTGTTGCTGTCGCCGCCGGTCTTGTCGAGGGCCGCGATGCCGAAATCGACGGTTTTGCGGAGGCTCACCGGCCCGAGGCCGGTAACGAGATTGCCGCCGACGTCGCGCTGGTTGAACTTCGCCTTGCCGAAGTTGTAGCCGACGAGGGCGTGGATGTGCTCGCCGATCCCCTGGTCGACCTGCAGGCGCAGGTTGCTGGAGGTCGTTTTCACATAGGTGTCCGGACCGCTCCAACGGAAGGTGTAGGGATCGGTGCCGGGCAGCGTGTAGAAGTCGGCGTGCTCGCCCTGGTCGCCGCCACTGACGCCGGTCATCGCGCGGACGCGCTGGAAGCCGACGCCCTTGTCGGTCTGCTTGCCGTATTCGAAGTCGGCGGTGACCTTGGTCGTCTTGGTCGGCTCGAACATGATCGCCGGCGAGATGAAGGTGTGGTCTTCCTTCCGATAATCGGTGTAGTCTTCCCGATCCTGCAACGCGCCGGTGAGGCGGTAGTTGAAATTCCACTTCTCGGTAATCGGGCCGGTCGTATCGACCGTGACGCGCTTGAAGTCGTAGCTGCCGTAGGTGACGGCGACCTCGGAGAAGCGCTTCGCCTCGGGGGCCTTCGGCAGATAGTTCACGATGCCGCCGAAGGAACCGATACCGTAGAGCAGCGCGGTCGGGCCGAAGGCGACCTCGACGCGGCCGATGTTGATCGAGTCGACTGCATGCTGGCGGCGGAAGCCGTCGCGCAGAACGGTGTCAGTAATGTAGCCCCGGATCTTGTAGGAGGAGCCGGAAAGATTGGCCGTCGCGCCCTCGGGATTGTTCACGCCGCCAGGACCCTGATACGCGCCGCCGGGCGTGCCCTGGTCGTTCTGGCTGCGCAGCTGGATCGCGGAGGTGTAGGAGAGCGCCTGGCGTAGATCGGTCGAGCCCGTGTCGCGCAGGAACTTCTCCGTGATGACCGCGATCGGCATCGGCAGGTCCTTGATGGACTCGTTCAAGCGCGTGCCGGTGGTGGCATTGGTCGCCTTGTAGCCCCGGTCCTTGTCGGTGGTGACGGTGAACGGTGAGAGCACGATCGCGTCGGATTCCCCCGCGGAGGCCGAGGCGACGGACGCGGTGGTCGCGCTATCGGCGGGCGCTGCGGTTTGGGCGATCAAGGGGGCGGGAACGACGAGCGCGCACACCAGCAGCGCGAGGGGCAGGCGATCCCGCCGGAACGGGACAAGCGATGTTTTCATGAGTAGGACGAGCGGGGTGGGTTGGGTCAGTGAACAGTCCGACATGACTTGTTTTTGGAGCCTCCAACGCCCTCCGTTGAGCAGCTCGGGCGGGCGGGCGGAAGCGGAGAAAACGTTCAGCGGGGCGGTTCGGGGTTGAGGAGGATTGCACCTGAACGCGGTGGCAATGTGGCGCGTAGTGGGCGCGACGTGACCGCGCGTGTCAACATAAATGTGCACAGATTCGTGCATGCTGAATTGACGGCGATTGTATTCTGAACCGGGGCGTTTCTCATAGGTAAATGTCCGGAAATTCCCATCGATCCCGCCGCCCGCCGCCGCATTTCATGCACCTTATGTAGCGTTTTTGTGCACAGATATTTTTCTCTTGTAATCGCAAAGTTACTTTACAGTGTGCGGCACATGCCCCATCCGGATTTCTGCTTGGATTGACTGCTCTTTTGCCGTGTCCCGCTCCCTGAACCAGCAACGGCTCGCTGAGCAACTGAACCTCTCCCGGACCACGGTCTCCCGGAGCTTGGCGAACCATCCTGCAATCAGCGCGGAAACACGCGCGCGGGTGCAGGCGCTCGCCGCGGAGATGGGCTACCGCGGAATTCCCACCCGCGGTGTGCGCCGCGCCCGCGGCAGCAAGCCGGCGACCATCGGCGTACTCATCGGCGTCCCGGCCGAGAACGTGGCGATGGCCACCTTTCCTTTCATTCTTCAGGGCATTCGCGATCGCGCCGAGATCGAGCACCTGGCGATCGACGTCTGCTTCGAGAAACCCGCGCTGCTCGATCCCACCTCGAAACGTCAAAGCATTTTCCGGCACATCCGCGCGGGCGACTGGCGCGGCACCGTCCTGATCTACCCTTTCCCGGAAGTCGCCGTCGAGGTCATCTCGCGCAAGATCTCCACCGTCGCGGTCCTCGAAAGCTACGCGTCCGCGGGTGTCGACACGATCGATACGGATGACTCCGCCGCGATTCTCACACTCGTCACGAGGCTCCGCGACCAGGGACACCGGCGGATCGGTTTCGTCACATGGGACTACCCCGTCGGCGGTCACTGGTCGATCCGGCGTTTCGGCGGCTACGTCGAGGCGCTCTTTCAACTCGGGCTCGAATTCCGTCCCGATTGGTCGATCAACATCAGCCGCCAGGTGCCGCACCTCTCCGAACTGGGACCGGCGATTCCCGACCGGGTCGTGCAACTGATGGCGCAGGAGCGGATCACCGCGTGGGTCTGCGCCGCCGATCACCAGGCTTACCATCTCATTCGGGAACTGCAGGCGCGCGGCATTCGCGTGCCGCAGGATTGCTCCGTCACCGGGTTCGACGGCCTCGAACCGCCCGCCGGGCTGCCGCAGGTCGCCTCGATGGCGGTGCCGCACGCCGACATCGGCTCCTCCGCGGTCGCACGGCTGGTGAGCCGTATCCTGCATCCGAATTCCCCGCGCCGCAAAATCCTCGTCGAGGCCCGGCTGGTCGATGGCGCGACCATCGGCCCGGCGCCGAGCGGCGCGATCGTCTCATGACTTTTTCGTCGTCAATCCCCGTTCGCCCCCTGCCGGCCGCGACCCGCCCTGGAGCAGCCTGGGCCCGCCGCGCGGCGACACCGTAGCCGCTCATCGGCGCCGGTTCCGGCCTTTCCTCCGATTCCCGTCCGCCGGGAGTCCAGATTTTCTGTGCTCATTTTTCCATGATCTCCCTCTCGCCCGAACCGCCCGCGCGCGCCACCAGTGAGGGCGCGTTTGTCGACGCGTTCGGAGGCCGGTTTTACCGCCTTCAACATTGCGACCGGCTGCCGCCGTTCCTGATGAACGTCGTCAGTCCGTCGGATCTGTGGCTTTTTCTCGCCTCGAACGGCGGTCTCACCGCCGGCCGCGCCAGTGCCGATCACGCGTTGTTTTCCTACCAGACGGTCGACCGGATCTACGACAGTGCCGGCGTGATCGGTCCTTTCACCGCGATCCGCGTGGCGCTGCCGGGCGGCGGCGAGGTGCTGTGGGAACCGTTCGCCGAGCACACGCCGCACCTGCAAGTGGTCCGGCGCAATCTCTACAAGAGCATCGAGGGCGACCGCGTGTGGTTCGAGGAGCTCAACCTCGAGCTCGGGCTCGCGTTCCGTTACGGCTGGGCCACCGCGCAGGATTACGGCTTCGTCCGCCGCTGTCAGCTCGAGAACCTGACCGATGAAACGCGTTCGGTGCGGCTCGTCGACGGGCTGCGGCACGTGCTGCCGCCAGGCATTCCGGCGCGATTGCAGAACGAAAGCAGCTGCCTCACCGACGCCTACAAGACCGCCGAACTGCTGCCGGGCACCTCGCTCGCCGTCTACTCGCTCGCCGCGGGGATCATCGATCGAGCGATCCCGATGGAGTCGCTGCGCGCCAGCGTGGTCTGGTCCGAGGGGCTGCCGGGTGCCGACATCCTGCTTTCGGACGTGCAGCTGCCCGCGTTTCACGCGGGCGAACGCATCCAGGGCGAGACGCATTGCCGCGGAATTCGGGGCGCCTACGCCGTATCCGCTGCGCTGACGCTCGCGCCCCGCAGCCAGCAGGCGTGGATGATGGTCGCGGACACCGAGCTCACGCAGGCCGAGGTCGCGCGCCGCCGGCAGCAGCTCGGGTGCGGAGGCATGCCCGAAGCCGTCACGCGCGCGATCGAGGCTTCGACCGAGCGGCTCCGCGCGATCGTCGGTCTGGCGGATGGTCGCCAGGCGAGCGGAGCGGAGGCGACCGCCGTCCATCACTTCGCCAACGTGCTGTTCAATCTCATGCGGGGCGGGATCTTTGTCTCCGGACACGAGATCCCGTGTGGTCCGTTCGCTGCGTTCGTGCGCACACGCAACGTCGCCACCGCCGAGCGCCACGCCGCGTTTCTCGCCGGACTGCCCGCGTCGTTACCGCGCGCCGCGTTTCTCCAGCAGCTCGCCACGCATCAGGACCCCGAGTTGGAGCGACTCGGACTCGAATTTCTGCCGCTTACCTTCAGCCGCCGTCACGGCGATCCGAGTCGGCCCTGGAACCGTTTCAACATCCGCGTGCGGGACGCCGCCGGCCAGCAGGTGCTTCATCACGAGGGCAATTGGCGCGACATTTTCCAGAACTGGGAGGCGCTCTGTCTCAGCTTCCCCGGCTACCTCGAGAGCATCGTCGCGAAATTCGTGAACGCCTCAACGATCGACGGCTACAATCCGTACCGTTTGTCGCACGCGGGCATCGACTGGGAGCTGCTGGATCACGACGACCCATGGTCCTCCATCGGCTACTGGGGCGATCACCAGACCATTTACCTGCTGAAGTTCCTCGAGTGGTCGGGCCGCTTTCATCCCGGCGCGCTGACCACATGGTTGCGGCGCGACCTGTTCACCTATGCCGCGGTGCCGTACCGGATCGCGACCTACGCCGCGATGCGACGCAATCCGCATGTGACGATCGAGTTCGACCTCGAGCGTCACCGCGCCATCGAGGCCGCGGCAGCTCGCTTCGGCACCGACGCGCGACTGGTGCGCGACGCCGATGGGCGGGTGCGGCACGTGAATCTCACGGAGAAACTGCTGCTGCTCGTGCTCACGCGGCTGACCAACTTCGTTCCCGGCGGCGGCATTTGGATGAACACGCAGCGGCCGGAGTGGAATGACGCCAACAACGCACTCGTCGGCTACGGCGTTTCGGTTGTCACGCTCTGCTACCTCCGTCGATTCCTCGCCCATCTCCAGCAGCACCTGCTGCCAGCATTGGGCGACGACGAGGTCGCACTGACCGCGCCGCTCGCGCAGCTTGCACGTGCCGTGGCCGGCGCACTCGAGCGGCATCGTGGCATGCTCGGCGCGGCCGCGATCACGCCGGCCGCCCGGCGCAGCCTGCTCGACGCGCTGGCGGAGGCCGGCACCGCCTACCGCACGCAGGTTTATACGCACGACAGCGGCGCGCGCGCCGCGCTCACGCCGGCCGGGATTCGTGCGCTGATCGACACGGCGCTGGCGTTCGTCGATCACAGCATCCGCGCCAACGCGCGACCGGACGGGCTGTATCACGCCTACAATCTGCTCGAGTTCACCGAGCAGCCCCCGGGCGTGGAAATTCGTCATCTCGCCCCGATGCTGGAAGGCCAGGTCGCCGTGCTCAGCTCAGGGGTGCTTCCCCCGTCTGAAGCGGTCGCACTGCTCGAAGCGCTCCGCCGCAGCCCGCTTTATCGCCCGGATCAGCACAGCTACCTGCTTTATCCCGACCGCCAGCTCCCGGGTTTCCTCGAACGGAATCGCATTCCCTCTGAAGCGGTCGCCGGTTGCGCCTTGCTGCACGATCTGCTGCAGGCGCGCGACGATCGTCTCGTCGTGCAGGACGCGAGCGGCACTTGCCGGTTCCATCCGGATCTGGTCAACGGCGCCGCGCTCGAAGCGCGGCTGCAGGCCCTCGCAGCCGATCCCGCTTGGGCGCAGGCCGTCGCGCAGCACGCGGGCCGCGTGAAGGCCGTGTACGAGGAGGTCTTCCACCATCGCGCGTTCACCGGCCGCAGCGGCTCGATGTTCGGCTACGAAGGGCTCGGCTGCATCTACTGGCACATGGTGTCCAAACTGCTCCTGGCCGTGCAGGAGAATCTCGCGCTTGCTGAGGCCACTCGCTCGCCCGCGGCGGCACGACTGGCCGAGCGATATCACGAGGTGCGCGCGGGACTGAGCTTCAACAAAACGCCGGAAGAATACGGCGCGTTCCCCACCGATCCCTACTCACACACGCCCGGTCACTCGGGCGCACAACAGCCCGGCATGACCGGCCAGGTGAAAGAGGAAATCCTCACGCGGCTCGGCGAGCTCGGCGTGCAGATCGACGCCGGCGAACTCCGTTTTGTCCCGCGCTTTCTCCCCGGCGACGAATTCGTGTCCACCGAACCCGATTTCGCCTACACCGATGCCGCCGGGAGGGAGCAACGGCTTCGGCTCCCCACCGACGCCCTCGCGTTCACGTTCTGCGGCGTGCCGGTCGTCTACCGGCGCACGAGTGGTGAGCCCCAGCTGACGCTGCATTTCACCGACGGCAGCACCCGGACGAGCCGCGAGGCTGTGCTCCCGCGCGAGTTGGCCGCCGAGGTGTTCTCGCGCAGCGGCCGGATTGTGCGACTCGAGCTCGCGCTCGGCCGCGAGTTCCAGCCGTGGCATTCGTCCGCTTGATCCCCGCTCGGCGAGCCCGGGCGTGAGCGAACCTGCGTGCGCGGCGTGAGTCTATGCTGGATGCCTTACTCGCGACGACGCCCGCGGATCCCGGCCACGGGCCGCATCACGGTGAAGCTCACGCCTGCGCAACGCGACCTGTTCCTACAGTCGAGCACCACGCCCCGCCGACTCGGCTATGCTTTGCATCGCGCCGTCGTGCGCGAAGGCAGGCTGGCGGTACGAGTGGATCGCGAGGGGCTCGATACGTTGATCGCCGTCGGCGCACGGTTGCCGGCTCCGGACCACCCGTCGCTGCGCGCGCTGGAAACCCTGCTGCGCTATCTCGAGTCACTGGCCGACCGCTTCGAGGATTCTGCCGACGCCGAGTCCGAGCCAGCGTCGCCACGCTGATCGCGCTCGCTCAGACCAGCACCCCGCGACCGGGTGCTTTGCTTTCCGCCTCGAACCGCTCGATCAGGATCAAGGCGCGGGGCTCAAATCCGATAGTCTGTTAGCTCGCCACCGGCTGCTTTTCCACGAGCGACACGACTTTGCTGACCTGCTGGATCAGCATCTCGTTGGTGAACGGCTTCACCACATAGCCGCGGCTGCCGAGCGCGACGGTCTGGTCCGCGGTGCTCTTCTGGCCTTCGGCCGTCAGCATGATCACCGGCAGATCCTGCAACTCGGGATTGGCCCGCAGGCCTTCGAGCATGCCAAGCCCGTCCATCGTCGGCATCGTGATGTCGAGCAGCACGAGGTCCGGTTTGCTCTTCGCTTTTTCCAGCCCCTCCAGCCCGTTGCCGGCCTCGATGATTTCACAGTCGAATCGCTTGAAGGCGTTGCGAATGATGATGCGGACGGTCCTCGAGTCGTCGACGGTGAGGATTCTCAGTGGCATGATAAAACGGGTTGGAAGGTGGCCGGACCGCCGCACCAAGCCGCGCCAGCAAAAAAGCCGCCGCACGCCGACGGATCGGTTGGGAGGCTTGAGCCAGAGGCAGAGGAACTGCGGTGCCTCCTTCGTCGGCGCATTTTGGCGTTGGAACAGGAAAAACTTCGCAGATTCGTTTCGTCCGCGCGGGCGCGCAGGGCGCGACCGCCAAAGGGTTGCTCCAGCGGCGCGCGCGCCGAACGTCCCTTGCGTTGCCGCTCCGCCCTCGCATCCTGCGCGCCATGTTGAACCTTATTCCCCGTCCATGGCGCCTGTTTCCCCTGCTGGGCGCGACCACGTTGTTGTGCGCGCAGGATCCGGCCGCCGCGGTGGGCGCGTCCAACCCCTTGCTCACCGAAAGCCCATTGCCGCTGCAGTATCCCGCTTTCGACCAGATCAAGGACGACCATTTCCTGCCGGCATTCGAGCAGGGCATGAGCGAGGAACTCGCCGAGGTGGATGCGATCGCGAATAATCCCGCGTCGCCGACGTTCGAGAATACGATTCTCGCGCTCGAGAAGTCCGGCGCCCTGCTCGATCGCGCCGGCCGCACGTTCTACAACCTCAACAGCGCGAACACGAATCCCGAGCGGCAGAAGATCCAGCGCTCGCTCGCGCCGCGGCTCGCCGCGCACAACGACGCGATCAAGCTCAACGCCGCGCTGTTCACGCGGATCGCGTCGCTTTACGAGCAGCGTACCTCGTTGGGCCTCGACGCCGAGGCGCAACGGCTGCTCTGGCGCTACCATCAGGATTTCGTGCGCGCCGGCGCCCGGCTTTCCGAACCCGACAAGGCGAAGCTCAAGACCCTCAACGCGGAGCTCGCCACGCTGCAGACGACGTTCACCCAGAATGTCCTGAAGGAACGCGATGCTTCGTCCGTGCTGGTTGACACCCGCGAGGAACTCGCCGGCCTCACCGACGCGCAGATCGCCGCTGCGGCGGCGGCCGCAAAAACTGCCGGGCACGAGGGCCAATACCTCCTCGCGCTCGTCAACACCACCGGTCAGGCGCCGCTGACCACGCTCACGCATCGCGCGTTGCGGCAGCGGATCATGGAAGCCTCGCTCGCGCGCGGCAGTCGAGGCAACGAGTTCGACAACCGGGCGGTCGTCTCCGCGATCGCGAAAAAGCGCGCGGAACGCGCCGCCTTGCTCGGTTATGCGAACCACGCCGCCTATCAGCTCGAGGACCAGACCGTCGGCAGCGTGGACCGCTTGAACAAACTGCTCGCGCAGATCGCGCCCGCGGCCGTCGCCAACGCCCGGCGCGAGGCGGCCGACATGCAGGCGATCGCCGACCAGGAAAACGCCGGTTTCCAGATCGCCGCCTGGGACTGGGCGCTCTACGCCGAGAAGGTCCGGCAGGCGCGCTACGCCTTCGACGAGTCGCAGCTCAAGCCGTACTACGAGCTCAACCGCGTGCTGGCCGACGGCGTGTTCTACGCCGCGGGCCGGCTCTACGGGATCTCATTCCAAGAGCGTCACGATCTGCCGGTGTATGAGCCCACGGTCCGCGTGTTTGACGTGCTCGATGCCGACGGCTCGCAGCTCGCGATCTTCCTCTTCGATCCCTACGCGCGCTCGAGCAAGAACGGCGGCGCGTGGGCCAGTTCCTACGTCAGCCAGAACCCCCTGCGTGGCACCAAGCCGGTCGTCGCGAATCACCTCAACATCGCCAAGCCCTCGGACGGCCAACCAACATTGCTGACCCACGACGAGGTGAATACCGCGTTTCACGAATTCGGCCACGCGCTTCACGCCATGTTCTCGCACGTGAGCTACCCGCGTTTTGCCGGCAGCAGCGTGCCGCGCGATTTCGTCGAGTTTCCCTCACAGGTGAACGAGATGTGGGCCACGTGGCCCGAGGTGCTGCAGAATTTCGCGAAGCACTACCAGACGGGCGCGGCACTCCCCGCCGAGCTCGTCGCGAAGGTCAAGGCCGCGAACAAGTTCAACCAAGGCCACGCCACGACCGAGTACCTCGCGGCCACGCTGCTGGACCAGGCTTACCACCAGATCGGCGCAACCGAGGTGCCCGCGCCTGATGCCGTGCTCGCGTTCGAGACCGCGGCGCTGCAGCGCTACGGCGTGGAGTTCGCGCCGGTGCCACCGCGGTATCGCACGACGTATTTCTCCCACACGTTCTCCGGCGGGTACTCGGCCGGCTACTATTCCTACATCTGGGCCGAGGTGCTCGACGCGCAGAGCGTGGAGTGGATCAAGGCTCACGGCGGGCTGACGCGCGAAAACGGCGACCGGCTCCGCCGCACCGTGCTCTCGCGTGGTGGCAGCAAGGATGCGCTCGATCTGTTCCGCGATTTCGCCGGCGCCGAGCCCGACATCCAGCCGCTGCTCACCCGCCGCGGGCTCGATCAGCCCGCCACAGAGTGATCAGCCCGGTCGGGTCCCTGGGCCGCCGCCGTCGCGTTCCGCTGTAGGGCTGCCGCTCGCCGGCAGCCGCGAACCAGCCCGGGCCGACGCTCCCGGCCGGCGCTGAACGCCGGCCCTACCCTACGAAGCCGCGGCCGCCGGCGGCGTCAGCGGGATCTCGATCCGCACGCGCGTGCCGTGGCCCAGCTCCGAGGCGATCCAAAAGCGCCCGCCAAATTGTTTCGTGACGAAAAACGCCTTCGTCAGCCCGAATCCCCCGCCCATGGTGCGGACGTCACTCACGTTGCTGCCACGCCGGCCGTAGTCGATCACGCTCGCCAGCTCCGCCATCGGAATGCCGCGCCCGGTATCGCGCACCGCGAGCCGCAGCCGGTCGTGGTCCGCGAACAACGCGGCGGTGATCTGTCCGCCAGGCGCCGTGTATTTCCGGGCGTTCGCGACGAGGTCACGCATCGCGTCCTTGAACACCAGCGGCAGCCGCAGCCGGTCGTCAACCGCGCTCTCAAAGCGCAGGTCCACGTAGTAGTCGTTCGGCCCCTGCACCGCCGCGTTGTAGACAATCCCGAACCGGCCGTGACTGCCGGTCTGCATCGCGGCGAGCACCTCGTAGAAGTCGCTCAACAGTTCCGCCACCGTCATGTCGAGCCACAGCTCGGGCCGGCCGGCGCGCGCGAGCACCTCGCGCGCACGCACCCGCAGCACGGCAAAGACCGACTCCAGGCTCGCGAGTGACCGCGCCACCTCCGGGCGCCGGCCCGCTCCGGGCCGAGCCGCCAAGCTCTCCGCGATCTCCGCTGCGACGTGGGCAATGTGCGATTCGATGTGTCGCGCCGCCTCGAGGCTCGCGACGGGATCGCGTAGCCCGGCCACCAACCGTCCGATCAACGCCTGCCCTTCCCGCAGATGCGCCGGATCGTCCGCAAGCGCGAGTCCGATCAGCGTGAGCTCGCTCCAGAGCACGTTGAACACGTTGAGGACACTGTGCATGTCCAACAGCGTTTGCTCAGCCGGCTTGAGCGGGGGGATTTCGGTGATTTCGATTTCGTGCATCATCGAACGCGCCGCTCCACGGACACGCCGAGCCCGGCCCAGTTCGAGACGCCAATGGCTGGCGCGGAAACTTCATGAACAGGAGTGAAGCTCAGTCCGAAATTTCCGTCCGCCTGCGGCGGAGCGACCTTGCGCGGCTAGCCCCGACAGAGTCAGCCCGGAGCGCGGATATCTCATGAAATATCCGGGCTAGCACCCGAGGCCGCGGTGCCGCGGTCCCACCTCACGCCGCGCGCGTAAACGCCGTCTGTGGCGGCGGCGCGACGAGGTGATAATGCTCCAAGGCGCGCTGCCACCACGCGGCCAGCCGCCACGAGGGCGCCGCCCACACGTCTTCGTGCAACGCCACCATCGCGTCCACGTCGGCCAACACGGCAAGCAACTCGCGCGAGTTCAGCGCCGCCGGACCCTCACGCACCAGCCGCTCGCGCAATTCCGCCAACCGCTGCTCCGTCGCCGGCGGCGGATCACTCTTCGCGCGCAGCAGCGACACGTGCGCGGCGTTGACGTAGGGATCGAGCACTGCCTGCAACACGCCGTAGTGCGCCAGCAATTCGTCCGGCACCGGCCGTCCCGACACGGGCTCGGCGAGCACGTTCGCCAGACGGCTCAGCTCGGGTCGCGGCGCGGTTTCCTCCGGTGTCAGGAAAATCCCCGCCTCGCGCAGCGCCAGTCCCGGCGCGGCCGTGCCGGTCACATACGAAATCGGGATCGACAGCAGGATGCCGGCGAGCAGCGGCGACATCCACCACGCGAGCGTGGAGCTCACACCGGACACGAAAAACAAAAACGCCACGCCGAGCAGCGTTTGCTGGATGTGCGCTTGCACCGCCTCGGACCACGCCGAGTTGCCGGCGTTGCGCCGCTGCGTGCCCCACGTGACCGTTTGCCGCGCCAGCGTCAGGAAAACGAACTTGGTGTGAAACAGCATCAGGATCGGCGCGATCAACGTGAAGATCACCGTCTCCAGTCCGGCGCTGAGCATCACGTTGCGCCAGCCGCCGAAGCTCGCGCGCCGGAGCGGTCGGCCGCGCAGCTCCAGCAGCGCGAGTACCTTCGGCAAAAACAACAGTCCCATCGTCACCCCGAACAAGCCCAGCGCCTGCAGGCCGGAGCCGGCCGGCAAAGCGTGACTCGCCGCGACCGCGCCATACGCCGGCTGCGCCCGGTAGACGATCACACAGGAGATCACCAGGAACAGGAACCACAAGGGCGACGCGAGGTAGCTCAGGATTCCGAGCAGGAAGTGAATGCGGTTCACCGCGTGAAATCCGCGCGCGACGATCAGCCGCGTGTGCTGCAGATTGCCCTGCAGCCAGCGGCGGTCGCGCTTCGCAAACTCCACCAGATTCGGCGGACATTCCTCATAGTTGCCCGGCAGATCCGTCGCGAGCCACACCTGCCAGCCGGCCCGCCGCATGAGCGCCGCCTCGACGTAGTCGTGACTCAGGATCCGGCCGCCGAAGGGCCCGGCGCCCGGCAATTCGGGCAGCGAGCAGTGCTTGATGAAGGGCTGCAACCGGATGATCGCGTTGTGGCCCCAGTAGTTCGACTCGCCCATCTGCCAGAAATTCAAGCCTGCCGCGAAGAGCCCGCCGTAAAGCCGGCTGGCGAACTGCTGCACACGCGCGAGGATCGATTCGCCGTTGGCGAGCGCCGGCACCGCCTGGATCAAGCCCACGCGCGGATTGCGCTCCATCATCCGTACCAGCTTCTCCACCGCTTCGCCGCCCATGACGCTGTCCGCGTCGAGCACGATCATGTAGCGGTAACGGCTCCCCCAGCGGCGGCAGAAGTCCGCCACGTTGCCGGCCTTCTTGTTGATGCCAACGCGGCGCTTCCGGTAAAAAATCCGGCCGTGCGCGTCGAGCTGTTGGACGAGCGACAGCCACGCCGCCTCCTCCTCGATCCAGCGGTTCGGATCGGTCGAATCGCTGAGGATGAAAAAGTCGCAGTTCGGCACGCGGCCGTTCGCGCGCACCGACTCGAAGCTCACGCGCAGCCCCTCCATCACGCGCCGCACCTCTTCGTTGCAGATCGGCATGATCACCGCCGTGGGCGCGAGCAGCGGCGTGTCATCTGCCGGATCGATCGTGCGCTGGATGTCGAAGCGATCCCCGCCGCGCCGCCGCACGAAATAGCCGATCGCCGCCTGCACCGCGCCGAACGCGATCAGCGCGAACAGAATCATGAACAACAGCACGTGACCGAGTTTCCAGAAATCGAAACCGGTGCGCCAATGCAGGTCGGCCATCAGCCACGTCGCCGGCGCGGTGATCGCCAGCACGAGCCCGGCCACCCGCGTGCGTCGCCGCGTCGCCACCCGCGGATCAATGTCAGTCGGCTGAAATGGGTGCACCTGCATGGTCAACGCGTCGCAAACCACGCCACGCCGAGCAGGCCGATGAACAACACCCACGACGCGGCGGAGCGGGTGAAAGTCGAGCGGCTGAAGGTGACCCACTTTTCCTCGGCCATCTCCGCCAGCGGAAACTCCAGCATCGCCGGTGGCATCGGCGTCGGCCGCAATTCCGGGGCCGGCAACAGGCTCGCACTCGCCAGCCGCTGCGCGATCGGCGCCGGCGGCGGTTCCGCCGCCAGAAATCGCTCGGGGCAATGCTGCGGCAGTTCCGACATCAGCAACGCGAGCCGGCCGCGGGCGCGGAAACGTTCGTCTGCCCAGTTGCCGTCATGCAACAACGTCTGCAACCACTCGCCGATCCGCGCGTGCGCCACCCGCAGCGCCACCGTCACCGGAGGTTCCGCCGGCAGCTGCGTCGCCAACTCGCGCGCGGCCTGGATGATCTCGCCCGTGAGCCGGGAGAGCAGGACGCGGCTCTCGAGATGATGGGCCCGCAAGTAACTCTCCACGCGGAGAAAGGCTTCGTCCCAAGCCTTGTCGACGGGAACGACGGGCCGCCCGTCCGCGGGGGCATTCTCGCCGTTGCCGACGTCGCGACGGTGCAGCACGCCCTGCAAGCGGTCAGCCCAGTGAGTTTTGAAACCAAGACGCATGGATGAAGGACAGCGACGCCGAACGGCTCCGAGCCGCTCTTGGTCGGGCCTTCATAGTCTCCTTCCGCCGCGATTCGTTGCCGCGAAATGCCTCGGAGATCCCCCGATCCTTTGCACCGCGGTGCACGCAGCCCGACCACGGAAATACGGGCGGGACGCGACCGCGACTGGCTGTAACGGACGAAACTCGTTCAGGCGTGCGCCCGTCGGCGATGCCACATCGCCACCGCAAGTCCCAATAGGCCCGCGAGGCCGGCCCACGTTGCCGGTTCCGGGATGGCTTGGACCGAAATCACACCATCGGTGTAGAGCGCGCTGGTGTTCCACATCAGCCCGGTGCCGAGCGAGGGAAGTTGGGGATCGCTGAAAACACCGCTGAACGTGCCATCGAACAGGTCGAAGCTCGCGCCCGTCAGCGGGCTGTAGGTTCCGGCCAGTTGGACGGAAAGTATTCCGTTGGCGAAAATGGTTCCGCCCACGGCCAGATGGTCGTAGCTCGAGTCACTCGCAAGATAAAGGGCCACCGTGCTGGTCCCCGCGAGCGTGAGATCGTCGGTGATGTTCATGGTCCCGCGCGTGTCGCCCAGGGCCAGGGTTCCGCCGCCGAGGACGGCGACCGACTTGATCGTGCCCCGGCCGGCGAGGGTGGCACCGGATTCGACGGTGACCGCGGAATTCGTCAGCGCTCCACTGACCAGCAGCGTGCCGGCGCTTACCGTCGTACCACCAGAGAACGTGTTGCTGCCGCTCAACGTCAGCGTAGCCGCGCCCGCTTTCGTCAACTCACCGGTGCCGCTGAGCACACCCGACCACGTCGCGCCGAGTTCGTTGGTGTCGATGGTGGAAGTGCTGCCGGCGACGAGCGTCGCATTGACGTCGGTGCTGAGCGCAGAGCCGATCACCTTGATCGTGCCGCCACCAAGGTTGAGCGCGTAAGTTGATGTGGTGGAGCCGCCGTACCTCGTGTGGAGTGACCATCCGCCGATTTCCAGCGTGCCGTCGTTTAGGTTGTAGGTCCCATTGCCTTGGCCGGAGAGATAGAGATTCGCGCCCGAGCCGATCCGGAACCGGCCGCCGGTCTGGTTCACGATGCCTTCACCCGCTCCCGCGTTGCCCGAGTTGGTTGCCTGGCCGCTGTAGCCGGGCCGCGCATCATATGCCCGGTTGCCGATGATGATGCCGATCGCAGCACCCGGCTCCACCGGCTTCGCTTCCACCAAGCCGCCCGCGATGTTCATCGTGCCCGACGAGGTGCCAAACGATGTTGTGGCGTTGTTCATGCCGATCGAGATCAGCGACGTCCGCCCGTCCGTGGCCGTAGCGCCGGTGTGATCGAAGGTGAGCGAGCCGCCGTTGATCGTATAGACGCCCTTACCGCCGTTCACGCCGACGTTGAAGGATCCAAACACCGTGATCGCTCCGCCATTCTGAGTCACCGTGCCGTTGGTGCCGGAGGCTCCCTGGCCGACTTGAAAGTTCGCGTAGCGCTCCGAGCTACCGACCGTGAGCGCCGAGCCGCTCTGCATCACCAGCGATCCCTCGGTGCCATAGCCCACGCGCATGAAGACTGTTTTGTTGCTGCTGGCATCACTTGCCACGGTCACTGCAGCGCCGCTGAGGAGCGTCAGTTTACCACCGCCGTTGACGATCAAGCCGTCTTGATGCGGCGCACCGACAACTTCAAAGCCGGTCTCGCCCACTTCGACCGCGTGACCTTCTCCATCGTAGGTGGCAGTCGTCGAAACTTCAGCGGTGCCACCAGAGACCGTGTAGCTCGCCGACTCGTCGGCGGCAGCGAGCGCCCCCGATATCCCGATCACTAACAATGCTAACACCCCGCCCATTCGCATAACCGTTTGATGCTGGAGCATGCTCCCAGTCATTGTACCCGAAGCCACCCTACAAGCGCTAAACGCGTACGACCACAGAAATCCGGCCACAATTGAGGGGTGTTCCCGAGCACCCCCCGGGCATACTCCTCAGGGGGCATCCTTGCTTCGCGTCGCCCGCGCTCCGCTTGCGCGTTCAACAGAAGGATACGCTCACTTCGACCGGCCGCGATTGTGATCGTGCGACGCGCGCGCGAAGCCGCGCCCCACGAACTGCCGTGGTTGCACCGGCCCGGCCTTGCCCGGCCGGCCGCCGCCTTGGAAAAACTTGGAGCCGGACTGCGTCGGGGGCAGCGGCATGGGCGCATGCGCCGCTGGCGCTTTCGGGGCCGCTTCGTCCGGATTGGAATTGGTCGGATTCGGATTCGTGCTCATGGCATCCTTTCGAGAGAAAGTTTTCTCCGCCGGTCGCAGGCCCGCAGCATTCCCGCAGGCGGGGCCGGTATGAGTGTGACTCACCATGGCCGATTTTCGCCGGAACGCGACGCCATTCGTCGCCACAATTGGCTTCCTCCGCGACGCGACTGCGACAAGATCCGCGAGTCATGAACGGTTCCGAGCTCCGCATTTTCTCGGGAAATTCGAACCGCGCGCTCGCCGAAGAAATCTGCCGCACGATCAACGTGCCGCTCGGCAATGCCACGGTCACCGCCTTTCCTGATGGCGAGTCCTTCGTGAAGATCAACGAGAACGTCCGCGGGCAGGATGTGTTCATCATCCAGTCGACGTGCCCGCCGACGAACCATCACCTGATGGAGCTCGTGATCATGATCGATGCGGCGCGGCGCGCGTCGGCAGCGCGGATCACCGCCGTGCTGCCGTTCTACGGCTATGCGCGCCAGGATCGCAAAGACCAGCCGCGCGTGCCGATCACCGCCAAGCTCGTCGCCAACCTGCTGGTGGCCGCCGGTGCCACGCGGATTCTGACGATGGACCTGCACAGCCAGCAGATCCAGGGCTTCTTCGACATTCCCGTCGACCACCTCTACGCGTCGCCCGTGTTTTTCGCGCACTTGGCCAAGCGCAAAACCGACCGGCCGCTGGTCGTCTGCTCGCCCGATGTCGGCCGGATGAAAATGGCCTCGGCTTACACCGACGCACTCGGTGCGACGCTCGCCGTGATCGCCAAGAAGCGCCGAACGCCCGACGAGGTCGAGGCGCTCACCCTGGTCGGCGAGGTCGCCGGGTGCGACGTGCTGATCGTCGATGACATGACCGAGACCGCCGGCACGATCACGGCCGCCGCGGACAAGCTGAAGAAGAGCGGCGCGATGACGATCACGGCGGCCGTGAGCCACTGCATTCTCAACGAAACCGCTTACCAGCGACTGAAGGCCGGCCCGATCGACGAGCTGATCACCACCAACTCCACGCCGGTCAACCCGCGCGACCTGCCGATCCAGGTGCTCAGCATCGCCCGGCTGCTCGGCGACGCGATCATCCGCACCAACAGCAACGAGAGCGTCAGCGGACTTTTCCAGATCAAGGGATTTTAGGGCCGGCGGACGCAGTCCGTGAGGTTGGTAGGGCGCTCACTCCGTGAGCGCCGCGGAGCGTCAAACGACCTCGCGGCGGGCAGCGGAATGCCCGCCCTACCTCAAAAACAGCTGCTCGAACGTGCGTGACAGGTTCCCGCGCGGTTCACTCGTAATACCTTTTCGCCCCCCCGACCGCGGGCAACCATTCATTCTTAATCGTTGCTCGGCGTCTGCAGCCGCTGGCGCACGAACGCGAGATAGCCGCGCAGCCAGTAGAACCGATCCGCAAAGGACGCCGGCACCTTGAGCCGGTTGATGCTCTGCTCGATTTCGTCGAGTCGCGTAAGCAGTTCGTTTCGCCGCTCGGGGCTCAACGGCGCGAACGTCTCGCGCTCGATGCGGAGCAGCGGCCGGTAATACCGGTAAAGCCGGAGCTGAACGCTCATCCGATAGCCGACCGGAAGCAGCCGGATCGCAGGAATCAGGATCAGCGCGAGCGGCACGATCGCCACGAGCGTCCGGGTGATCAGGCTCGCCAACCAGAACGACGGCACCGTGCGATAAATGAAACCTTCACCCGACTTGTAGTAGCGCTGCGCGTCCTCGCTCAGCGGGATTTCGTGCTCGCTCGGCGCAGGAAACTCCCCGCGCTTCTGCAAGAATCCCGAACGCCCGTGCACTTCCTTGGCGGCCTTGAGCAACAGGTCCGACAACGCGGAGTTCAGCCCTTCGCGCGCCACCAACTCGACCGTGGGCCCGACGAGCGTCACGTCGTGATCCGGCACGTTCTTGCCCAAATCGAGCGTCCCTTGGGGCAGCTCGAATTTGTTCAAGAACGCGTGGCGGCGAACGTACGCGTCCGCCTGTTTGAAATCGAACAGCTGCACGTTCGGCGCGCGCATCAGGCTGCGCAGTGTCTGCATCGGCGCGGAGTCACCCATGAGAAACACCGCGTCGAGCCGGCCTTCCAGCAACGCCGGCGCCGCGGTTTCGGCATCGAGATCGACGAACGTCGTCGGCGCACCGGTGATGCCGTTGGCCTGCAGCAACCGCAACGCGAGCGCCCGCGTGCCGCTCCCCGCCGGCCCGACCGCGATCCGCTGGCCCTCGAGCTCGGCGAGTCGCGTGATCGCAGTCGCGCGGCGATAGAAGATCCACAACGGCTGGTACGCGATCGTCCCGAGCGACATCAGCCCGCTGAGATTTTCCTCCTTGGCCATTCCACCCTGCACGAACCCGATGTCGACGCCCGAGTCCGCCGCTTGCAGCCGCTGGAGGTTGTCCATCGACCCGCTGGACACGCGGATCTCCAACGTTACGTCCCCCGCCAGCGCCTTTTGATAAGCGGTCGCCCAGCGATGAAACGAGCTGCCCGCCGGCCCGCTGGTCAGTACGAGAGTCCCCGGTGGCGCGGACTGAATTACCCACACGACCGCGGCAGCACAGATGGCGAACAAGCCCAAGGCGACCACCGAAGCCACGGCCGGGCTCAGCCCGAACGTCTCCACCAGCGTGGTGACGATCCGCAGCCGTTTCTTTTCGGGTGTGTCCATGGCCGGTGGTGCGCGATGCACGGCGCCATGACGCGCGATCGCGGTGGTCCTTTCAAGCCTGTCTCGGCTCACCGCCGACGGCGTCCGCCGCTCACACCGCTTCGATCGTGGACGGCGGTTTCGTGGCGATGTTGTAGGTCACGCTCACCACGCCCGGCACGTCGCGCAGGATTTCGTGGGCCAGTTGTTCGAGCAAATCGAACGGCAGCCGCGTCGGCGCGGCCACCCGCGCATCCGTGCTGTCCCAGCAGCGCACCTCGATCTGTTGGCCGAACTCGCGCCGGTTCTGCCGCATGCCGGTGACACGGTCCTGATGCAGGATCGCCAGGTATTGGAACGCGCCCGTGCCCGCAAGCAGCCGCTCCACCACGGTCGTCGCCTGCCGCACCGTCGCGATCCGCTCGGGCGTGGCCTCGCCGATCACGCGCGCCGCCAGCGCCGGTCCGGGGAACGGGATGCGCTTGAACATCTCGACCGGCAATCCCAGGGCCTGGCCGACTTTCCGCACACCGTCTTTCCGCAGCCGGATCAACGGCTCGAGAATCTCGTAACCGAACGTGGCCTGCGGATCGATGCCGAGCTGCGCGAACACATTGTGCTGCCGCTTGATTCCGGCGACGGTTTCATCGACGTCGGTGAGGATCGTGCCCTGCAGCAGGAATTTCGCACCGCTTTCGCGCACGATGCGCCCGAAAACCTTTTTATAGAACGTCTGGGTGATCGCCTCGCGCTTCTCCTCCGGATCGGTGATCCCCTTCAGCGCGGCGAAGAACTCCTCGCGCGCATCGATGATCTCCACCTTCACGCCGAGCTGCTCGAAGATCGCGCGCACCCGCTCCGGTTCACCTTCGCGCATGAGCCCGTTCTCGATCAAGACCGTGCGCAGTCGCGGCCCGAGCGCGCGGTGGCCGAGCATCGTTACGACGGACGAGTCGACGCCGCCGGAAAGCGCGTTGATCGCGAGCCCGTCGGCGACGGCATTGCGAATCTCCGCCACGTAGTCCGCGATGAATTTGCCGGTATCGAGTTCCTGCAGGGTGATTTCCTTGATCATTGGGGTAAGACCGGATTCGGGGTCGGCCGGCGGCGACGTGATGACGCCGCAGATTTTGACTAACGTGCCGCCGCGCCGAACGGAATCCGGAACTTCCGCCCGCTTCGAGAATTAGCCGCGGTGTTTCGGTCCATGACGAATCCGCTCGATCGGAGCATCGCAGCCCTGCCGCGCGGCGCGTCGTGCACGCGTACGCGGCGGCAAAACCTTGTCCTCGACACCGACGCGCGCACAGTTGAGCCGATGCCCCGCCGCGCGGAAACTCCCCTGCCCCCGCCCGCGAATCTCCCCGCGCTCCCAGCCTGGCTGCCCGCCGCGCTGGTGGGGATGGCGCTGCTCGGGGCGTTCGCGGTGTCCGCATCGGCCGCCCCGGTAGCACAAGACACGGCGCTGCGTGCGGCGAACGGTTGGCTGCGCCGTTCCCCGGCACCGCTCGCCGAGCCGGCCGGCCGCGCCGGTGCGGCCACGACCCACGGCGACGCCGCCGGTTCTCCGCTGTTTCACGTCGTGCAGCTCGAGCCGCGCGGATTCCTCGTGCTCGCCGCGGACGACGAGGTGGAACCGGTACTCGCGTTCTCGAGCGACTCGGCATTTCTCGCGCAACCCGCCACGCCGCTGTTCGACCTGCTCCAACGCGACGCCGCGGCGCGCATCGCGACGGCCCGTCGGGAGGCACAAGTCGCCAGTTTCTCCACCGCCGCGCGGACCCGCGGCGTGAATCGCGCGAAATGGGACACCCTGCTCTCGCTGGGGTCGGGCACAGCGGATGAGCGCGTGCGTACCTTCGCCGCATACGAGGTCAGCGATCTCTGCGTCGCGCCGATGGTCACCAGCCGCTGGGATCAGCTCAGCGCGCAGGTGCTCACCGCGACGGGCACGCGTGAAATCTTCATCTACAACTACTATACGCCTCCTTACGCGCCGGGCGATCCGGCCAACTTCCTCGCCGGCTGCTCGCCCGTGGCGTGGGCGCAGATCATGCGATTCCACGAGTGGCCGAAAGCGCCCACGCCGGGGCTCTACACGATGGCAATCGGTGGATGGCCATTGCGGGTGGCGATGCGCGGTGGTGACGGGAACGGCGGTCCCTACAACTGGGACGCGATGCCGCTCGTGCCCGGACCCGAGATCACGCTCGAACAGATTCAGGCGATCGGCGCGCTGATGCTCGACGCCGGCATTGGCACCGGAGCCGACTACTATCCGTCCTACATTGGCACCTTTGCCACGAACACCGCCGCCGCGATGAAGACCGTGTTCCGCTACGCCGAGGCGAAGACGTGCCTGCCTGATCCCGGACTGGAGGAGTTGATGAAGGCCGTCCGCACGAGCCTCGACGCCGGGCTGCCCGCCAACCTGAACATTTTCACCAAAACGAACATCGGCCACTCGGTGGTGATCGACGGTTACGGTTACCTGGCCGGCACGCGCTACCATCACATCAATCTTGGCTGGGGCGGCCACAGCACGGCCTGGTATAACTTCCCGCCGATCGATGTGCAGATGTCCGACGGCAGCCCCGAGTTCTTCACGGACATCACGTCGCTCATCTACAACATCGATCCGCAGGTCGCGGGTGAAATGATCACCGGCCGGATCACGCGGGAGGACGGCTCGCCCGTGGCCGGCGCAACCGTCGCGATCGATACCGTCCCCGCCCGCTCCGTGGCGACGAACGCCCGCGGAATTTACGCCTTCAAGGGTCTCGCCGCCGGCGCCACCCACACACTCTCCGCCACCGCAGACGGTCACCTCGTCACCTCGAGCGCAGCAACCACCACGGTCGGCAATTCCGCCGTCGAGACCAACACGACGCCGAACCGGACCGTGGACTTCCGCGCGACTCCCGTGACCGTTTCGGCGCCGGCGCCGCAGGCGATGACCGCCGGCTCGGCGGTACAGTTGTCCGTGGCGCCGAGTGCCGCTCAACCCGTCGGCTGGCGACACAATGGTGCCACACTCCCGGATACGGCGAGCCTGTCGTTGACGCTGCCCGCCCTGCAGCCGGCCGACGCGGGCGTGTATTCGCTCACGCTCTCCGCGGGAGCGGCCACCGCCGAGTCGCCGCTGGCGATCGTCGGCCTTGTCACTTCCGTCAAGGTCATCGGCGCCGGCCACGAGGTGCTGAGCGACGTTTACGTCGAGCAGAACGGCAACACCTTCGACCAGGTCCTCCTCGAAGGCGCAGCCGCCACGATCACCGCCGACTCCGCGGAGCACCAGATCACGCGGATCTCCTTCCTCGATCTAGACGACGACATCGTGCAGGTGGAATTCAGCGGACCCGGTTCGCTCACGGTCACGCTGGAGAATCCGAGCGGACCCGCGCTGCCGGTGAACTACATCCAGGGCGTCACGTACATGAAGGGCCACGCGAGTATCGTGATCACCGATGCGACCCAAGATACGCACGTGTCGGTCTTCAGTGTCGGCAAGGCCAATGCCGTCAATCAAACGCTCTTCAAACCCGGCATCGCCTACGACGGCATCGCCGACCTCGCGTTCATCGCGATCTCGAGTCGCGACGGCCGGTTCGGCGGCGTGCGCGCCGCCAATGCCTCCTTCTTCGCGTCGCGCGGGGTCACCGGCCTCTATGCGCCGGGCGTGAACATCACCGGACCGCTCTACTTGGGCGATGTCTCGGCCTTCGACACGGCAAAGGCGATGATCTGTGTAGGCGCCGCCGCGGACGTCCGCATCACCGGCGGCGATCTTTCCCAGGACAACGGCCAGCCGGTGCGCGTCAGCGGACTTTCGCGGGTGGCGTTCGCCGACGGCGCGGATTCTCACGGCCGTCCCCTGGGGGCGAAGTCCAACCGCGCCACCTTCTGGGACAATGGCGTCGACGTCACCGCGCAATTGGTGGCTGAGCCTCTTGCCGGCCCCGGCGGGCGTTAATCGGGCCGAGAAGAAGAAAAGCTCACCGCGCGCGTCAGCAGCCGGATTCAATCTCGCCGTCCAGCAGGATCGCGGCTAACAACCGCGCCGTCCCCCTTCCACTCCCCCATGAAGTTCAAAGCCGCCGGCTTGGTGCTCGGTCTCGCGCTGTTCCTTGCTGTTCTCTTCATTCCGACGCCGGCGTCATTCATGACCGCCGCCGCACAAGCCCTCGGCACGCCGCCTCCGGCAACTACGATTTCCGCGGCGCAACTGGCCGGATCGATGCAGGCCGTGCTCGCGGTGCTGGCCCTGATGGTCGTGTGGTGGCTGACGGAAGCCGTGCCGCTGCCGGCGACCGCGCTGCTGCCCGCCGTGCTTTTGCCGCTGCTAAAAGTGACCGGCCTGCAGGGCCACGCCGTTTACGAATTCTCGCCGAAAAATGCGCTGCAGAACTACGCGAACCCGGTGATCTATCTTTTTCTCGGCGGCTTCCTCATCGCGGGCGCGATGCAGAAGTGGAAACTCGATCGGCGGTTCACGCTCTGGTTTCTCACGCGGGGCAATGTCGCCGGTCGCGCCGGCTCGATCCTGTTCGGCATGATGGCGGTGACGGCGCTGCTCTCGATGTGGATCTCCAACACGGCCGCCGCCGCGCTGATGCTCCCGCTCGGCATCGGCGTGCTTTCGCTGGTCGATGCGCAGCCGGGCAACTCCCGCTTTGGCACGGCGCTGATGCTCGGCATCGCGTGGGCGGCCTCGATCGGCGGCGTGGGCACGATCATCGGCACGCCTCCGAACGGAATCGCACTCGGGGTGCTCAACGCCACGTTCGCGCACGACCCGAGCTACCAGCGAATCACTTTTCTCGACTGGATGAAGTTCGGCGTGCCGTTGGTGCTGCTGCTCCTGCCGATCGCATGGGCGGTGCTGATGCGACTGCACCCGCCGGAAATCGGGCGGCTCCCCGGCGGCAAGGCGCGGCTGCAGGCGGAACGCGTCGCGCTCGGCCCGCTCTCGCGCGGCGAGAAGGGCACCATCGCCATCTTCGCGCTCGCGGTGATTCTGTGGGTGACGAACCCGTTCTGGCCGGCGCTGCTGCCCGACGCGGCGCTGCAACGGATCGCCTGGGTGGACGAATACCTCATCGGCCTCGTGTGCGGCACTCTGTTGTTTTTCATTCCCGTGAGCCTCCGCGAAGGCCGGTTCCTGCTCGACTGGAGCGACACGCGTTTTGTCGATTGGGGCACGCTGATCCTCTTCGGCGGCGGCATCGCGCTGTCGGATGCGATGTTCAAAACCGGACTCGCGGCATGGATCGCCACGTCATTCGTCGCCCTGCTCGGCACGCCCAGCACGATCGTGCTGACGTTCGCCGTCGTGTGCTTCATCGCGATGCTCACCGAGGTGACGTCCAACACGGCCGTGACCACGATGATGGTGCCGGTGGTCGTCTCGATCGCCCTGCGCACCGGCGCCAACCCGGTCACGGTCGCCGTCGCGACCGCGATCTCCGCCTCGATGGCGTTCATGCTGCCGGTGGCCACGCCGCCGAATGCGCTGGTGTTCGGCACCGGCTACGTTCGGCTGCGCGACATGGTCCGCAGCGGCCTCGTGCTCGACGCCCTCGGCTGCGTGGTGACGATGTTCATCATCTTCGTCGTCGCCTCCCGGCTCCTTGGCGTGCTCAGCCTTTAGCCGCCTCCGCACCACGTAACCTCATAGGTTGCATGGTGCCGACCGCCGTTCACTCGGCGTAGCGCCACACGAGGCACGAGCCGTCGTGGCGATCCGGCTTCGGTCCCGGCGAATCAGCGAACACCAGGCCGCGCGCCGCATCGAAACGGACGTGACGATGCGTCGTAAGCGACAGCAGGTTCAGATCGCCATAAACGTTCTCCGTCCACTGGAACAACTCGCTGTCCGCGGGCTCGCCCTTCTTCAGCGTGAGTTGCCCGTCGGCGTTCACCGACACGTAACGTTCGCCCGCGCGCAGCGCCACGCGGCCGAGCTCGCGCGCCACCACTTCGAACCGATTGGCGCCGTCGATCGCAACCGCCGTTTCGACGCCGACCGGCGTTAGCGTGATCGTCCGGCTCGCCGGAATCGGGCGCATCAGCCCACGCGGATGCGGCTCGTCGACCGTAAAGCGATCGAAGTCCGCGTGCCCGCCGGTCGCGCCGCTCGTGTTGTAGGCGAAGAGCGCGTAGCGCACGCCCTGAAAGGTTTTCAGCTGAAAGATCATCGTAAATTCGTCGCCGATCCGCGTGAACGCACTGCCGTCCACGCTGTAGCTGAACACCGCCTGCTCCGTCAGGAAATCGCAGCTCGCACGCAGCCATACGCGATCGCGCTCCAACGGCACCGTCACGCTCTTGCCCGTGAGCTGATCAAACTGCACGAGTTCCCGGCGGGCTCCGTCGCTGCGCACGCCGAGCCACGCATACGGTAGGTTCAACAGCGCCAGTCCCGCGACGTCGCCCGCCTTCAGCCCGCTCACGTCGAGCGCCACCGTCGGCACCGACTGCGGACCAATGGCGCGCTGCGTGAGCGTGTTGCGTGCCCACCAGAAATCCGGTGCCGGCAGCGCGTGCAGCCGCAGATAGCCGGCGCGCTCGGCGAGCGACCAGCGATCGTCGATCGGCACATGATTCCACTGCCACACGTTCGCGAGCTTCGGCCCGGAGAAATCGTCGTCGCGCTGATATGGGACGGCCGGCGCGCTCGTATGAGCGGTCGCCGGCTTGATCCACGTGCGCGGCGTGCGCTTGAGATTTCCGGGCAATCCGAAATACGGCCAGCCGTCCTGCCACGTCACCGGCGACAAACACGTGAGCCGTCCGACGGAATTGTAGTCCATCATCGAAAAACCCCACCACTCGCCGGCCGGCGTGCTCACGATGCCGCCCTGATGCAGCGACATGCGCCCGCCGTCGCGGGTGTTCGGCGGCGTGATCTCGAACGGAAAGCTGCGGTTGCGCAACCGATAGCCCTCGGCCAGCCCGAAGTCCTCGTCCATGCTGATCGCCGGATTGATCTCGTACGGGCCATCCGGCCGGTCCGCTCGTGCCGCCGGCATCCGCATCCGCCCCTCGAACCACGCGCTCAGGATGTAGTAGCGTCCGTCGATTTTGTACCAATGCAGGCCTTCGCCGAGACCGGCGCCCTTGCGGATGATGATTTTCTCGGTGCCTGGCACGATGTCGGTCAACGCCTCATCGAGCTGCGCGAAATGGACGTCCTGATACCCCCAGATGACATACACCTTGCCATCGTCATCGAAGAGCACGGAAAGATCGTGAAACGCGCGCTTCATCGGCGTCCGCGTCCACGGGCCGGCCGGATTCTGCGCCCGGAAGAGCTGCGTGGTTTGGCCGTTGACGTTCGAGAAAATGTAGAACGTGCCGCCGTGGTGCCGGAAACACGGCGCCCAGATCCCCTGCCCGTAACTCTCGCGGCCCTCCTCCAGCCGGAAGGCGGGCCCGAGATCCAGCCGCTCGAACGCGTAGGTGAGCAACTGCCAGTTCACCAAGTCCCGCGAGTGCAGGATCGGCAGCCCCGGCTGCGCGTGCATCGTCGTGCCGGTCAGATAAAAATCGTCGCCGACGCGGATCAGATCCGGATCCGAAAACTCGTCGTAGAACAGCGGATTGGTGAACGTGCCATTGCCGTTGTCAGCAGTCCACGTCGCCGCCGACGCCGAAAGCGCGAACATGCACGTGACCAGCGCGAGCAGGGGTCTCATGCCGCGACGTTGCTCGCGCGCAGGGACGCCCGCAAAACCGCCGCCACTTGCCGGTAAAGGAACCGTCGCGCGCCGGCGTTCGTAACCTCACCGTCGCTGTGCGCGGCTCACTCCTTCGCGTCGTTGACCTCCAGCCAATAGCCGTCCGGATCGCGGAAATAGATCTGCTTCACGCCATCGGCTCGCAGCGTGACCGCGGAAGCCTGGCCCGCCCAGTTTTCGTAGGCGACGCCGGCGCGCGCGAGCCGCGGAATGAATTCCTCCACGGCAGCCACGGAGAAGCAGAGGTGCGTGTTCTTGTCCTTCGGCAGTTCGACGGTGGCGCCGGAGATGATGTGCAGGTGCGTCTTCGGGCCGATGAGGAACCACGTGTGCCGACCGTCGTGGAACGGCTCGGGAATCGTCTGCAGTCCGAGCACCTGTTGATAGAAGTCGGTGCTGGTTTTCAGGTCGCGCACGTAAAGCGCGATGTGATTGATCCGCGCGACGGGCGTATCGGCGGCATCGAGCAGTGCAGCGCCGCTGCCGAGCGCGAAGATCAGCCAGAAGAGGGAAACGCGTTTCATGCGAATCGGACACGGAGCATGGAATCGCCGCCGAAGCCAGTCGCGACCAAGCCTTAAGCCCCGTCGACCGCCCGCGTGTGCGTCATAGCAACCAGCGAGGAGCAGCACGTCCGCAATGGTCGCGGCTTGCGGCCAAGGCGTCAGAACCACCAACGCTGGAACGGTCGAAACAGGTAAACCCTTACAAATAGGCTCAGAGGCGACGTAAATCGTGGCCAAAGGGAAAACGACGTAACTCGTGGCCAAACCGGCCAACCGCGCTGTCGCTCATCAGTAATAATGGCCGCTTGAAAATCCATGGCGTCCCCACGGGGATTCGAACCCCGGTGTCCACAAAACACCTACGTGAGGGGCGCTCTCAGAGGTAAATCTATCGTCTGCGACATTGATTTTCGTCGGCTTTTGTCTTACCTTTGTCTTACCAAAAAAAGCGCCCAAAGTGGGGATCCCTCATGCGAGGTTGGGGGATTCGAGCAGGTGCCCTGCATGTAAACCAATTTAGCCGAGTTTTGCCGGTCCCAAGCGCCCGAGGTGCTCACGGCTTCACCATCGAACCCGAAGCGTGAGACCGGTGACCAATGAACCATGGCCTGCGTCTGGAGACATCCCAAGAGCCCATTCTGGTTCGCCCGTTTTAAGGCGTCGCCGGGCGTCTTCGTCAACCGCTCGACCAAGGAGACGAATCGCAAAAAGGCCGAAGAGGTCGCCCGGTCCTACGAAGAAGCCGGGCAAAGGTTGGGACGCGGGGAGCATCACATGCGCGTGATTCGCGACGTTGCCGCGAAATACTTCGAGAACACCGCGGCGGATGTGTCGTTCAAGACCTACACGGATATCTGGCTGAAGCGGAAGGCGACCGAGGAAGTGAGCCCGGGCACCCTCACCCGCTATCGCCAGATCGCGGAGGCGATGGGAGAGTTTCTGGGACCACGGATCGAACGAAACCTGGTTTTTCTCAGTGCGATTGAGGTCCAGACGTTCCGTGACTTGATCGGAGCGCGCCTGAGCGCGAAAAGTGCGAACATCTACCTTAAGACGCTCCGCATCCTGCTGGGCGAAGCGTGGCGCGACGGTCACGTGATCGAGAATGTCGCCAACAAAGTTAAGACGTTGAAAGTGCGCGAAAATCAAACCGCGCGCCGTCCCTTCACCACGACGCAGATCGAGATCCTATTGAGCCACGCGCCGGGTGAGTGGAAAGGGATAATCCTTTTCGGCTTCTACACCGCCCAGCGACTCGGGGATATTGCGAGTTTGTCCTGGAGCCAAGTGGACCTCGAAAAGGCGGTGGTTCATTTCAAAACGGCGAAAACGCATCGCACCGTTGAAGTGCCCCTTGCTGACCCGCTGCTCGCTTTTCTCAAACGCCTACCCGCACCTGAGCGAGCCACCGCTCCCGTCTTTCCCAAAGCCCACGCGATTGTCACCAAGGAAGGGCGGACCGGATCACTCTCGAATCAGTTCCACGAGATTCTCACCGCAGCCAAACTCGCCGAGAAACGCACGCACCATGCCGACGCGAAGGCGCCGACCGGGCGCAGCGGCAAGCGTCAGACCAGTGCGCTCTCGTTTCACTCGTTGCGCCATTCCGCAACCAGCGCTCTGAAGCGCGAAGGCGTCAATGACGCGACCGCGCGGGACATCGTCGGCCACGAGTCCCGGGCGATTTCGGAGCACTACACGCACATCGACACCGAAACGAAGCGACGGGCCATCGCGAAACTGCCGGTCTTGATCCAACCGGACCAATAGTTCAGCCGACGCTCGGAGCGGGAAAGGCTTGGCTTATGGTTTGGCCGCGAGACCCTCCGCGGCCGCAAGCTTTCGCTGGTTGGCGTCGAAAGAGAGCAGCTCGACCGCACCGAGGTGCATCGCGGTCGCAACGTGCAGCACGTCCATGAAACGATGGCCCCCGGCAATCGTATGCTGCGCGGAAATCCGCTCAGCGAGGTGGAAAACTTCAGTCCACTCTGTTGGCACCACCACCAATGCGCCGGCGTCGATGTTGGATTGAAGCTTCGCGAGCGCCTCAAGGCCCGTGTTCCGAGCATAGCCCTGAGTAGCGTCCTTGCTGTTTCGAAAAATCTGAAAGCGCACCGACTGGCGAAACTCCCCGAGCAATAATACGGAAACGTGCAACGGCTCCTTCATTCGGCGATAGTGGGCGATCGCCACTGCCGATGTGCTCTGAGCCACGTAGAGTGCGCAGAGAAACGAAGTATCCGGATAGGCGATCACGACTGGCTTCCCAGCTCGGCCTCGCGCATGGCCTGGACTTCATCGGAGGAGAATATCTTTTTGCCCCAGACGGAGCGAAGTTGGCTGACGAAGTCGATTTTGACGGGCTTGTTTGACGTGCCTTCGGCGGTCGCCGGAACCAGCCGCGCGAACCTCCGCCCGCGCTTAATAATCTCAACGGACTCGCCGTTTTCGAGCCACGCCGATACGCGACGGAAATGGTTGCGGAGGTCCGCGACCGTTGCGGTTCGATGCTTCATGATAGAAGAATCTATCACGGCGCACAAACGGGTCAAGCTCGCGGCCGGCTTCATGATGCCAAACTCGACTTAGCCTCCGGGTGGGCAAGAGCATCCAAATAGCCCATCAAGCTATCGTAGCTCACCAACCGAATGCCGCGGACTGCCCCTCGTTTCCGAATCACGACGCTCCTGACGGGAGGTTTGTGATCATTCGCCGGACAGGGGATCGTCAGTTCATTCAGTGTACCGCGAGAAAGCCCGGTGAACCGGCAGCGCGTGCCGGGAGCCGGCAGCCGGAGCCACTCCGGCTTGGTCGATTCGAACGCCGCCGAAGCCGGCGGTAGCGTGGTGGTCGTGTGCAGCATATCTTCCTCCTTGGGCCTCACCGTCTCACGGCGGCGCGCGGTCTCAAGGACGGGCTTCTGCTGAAATCGTCGGAGGTCGCCTACTGAATCCGCAGTAGGGTCGGTGCTGCGTTCTCAGCAGACCCGCACGCTTGTGTGCCGATGGTAGGCGGCACGATGGTTCCGCAAATCCAGCGTGAATCCGAAACCGGAGGCATCCACATGAATCATACGCTCACAACGGTGATGACGGAACCAGATCCCGCGACTTCGCATCGCTACCAGATCTATCGCCAGGCAAGGAACGGTCTGCACTACAGCCACGGCGGGGCCATCGACTCGCCGACCGACGCGGTCGCACTCTTCCTGCAAACCCCGCCGGCATTCGAAGGCGGTGAGGTGCGACTTTGGGATCACCATGCGCAGCGCAGCGTCGCATCGGCGGATTGGCACATAGAAACCACGCGCATTGGTTTCACGGTTCGCCGCCGCTCGAATGAATTTCAGGATCCAGCGCTCACCACCATCGCCAAGGGAATCGCCGAGCGCGAAGCACTTGCCCAGACCCTCTCTGCCGACGTTCGCATGACCATTTGACCAGCGGCGAGCCCTCCGCCGCGCGTGCACAAAAAGCCAAACCGCCAGACCACTGGCCTCTGATCATGAACAACGGGAATTCCGAAGCATCCCAACTCGACCCTTCGGCTCGCGCAGCGCGATCCGCACGTTCGCCTTCAAACCTCGACGAGCTTACCCGGCTGAAACACGAACTTCTTCAGGCCGAGGTTCGACTCGCAAAAGCCCGGGCGACCGCCGCCGGCGCTGAGATTGACATCAAGGTCCTGACCGGGCGGCTCAGGGCGTGCGCGAAATAGGATAGCTGAAAACACAGGCATCGCCCGCGCGGAAGATAGCGAGTCCTTCACACACCCAGGGTTGACGAACTCGCCATCGGTAGCACAGGAACCGAGACCGGCGCATGTTGGTAGTAACCCTGCATCCGCGGCGCAAGCTCGCCAAACCGAGCTATTCGCACAAGCAATCGCCACCCGCCGGATCCGGAAGATCAGCAGGCTGACGGTTGGACTTATTCCGCGCGAGCATAGGGGGCGGCCTGACGTGGCATTTCTCGTCTACCCGGACATCGCGATATTGTCGAGGCATGCACCGTCGTCCCTATGATCCCACCACTACAAATGGCGCCGAGCCGCCCGCCGCTGTCGCCGGTTCGACCTCTTATGCGGTGTGCGTCCTGCTCGCCACTTCGGAACAGCGCCGGGGAACCGACGCCGCGCGCTGCCGGTCGGCCCTGCTTCATGTGGAAACGGCTCGCCTGGTGCACCGCAGTCTACAGCGAGCCCTTGCGCGGCACCACACCGGCACGACCGCAGATGGCGGGGACCGCGGTTGGCCATTGCCAACCGTTGCGCTCGCCGGCACCGCGTCGGCTACTCCGGCTAGCGCCTCAGGCCACGCTGGCGGCCCGTGTTTCCCGGTGATAACAACGCGTCTCCCCGCCGACGGATTCGCGTTGGCCGTCGGCCGGCTATTTCCGACTCACCCGGACCCGAAAATGGTCCAGCACAAGCAGGACGCCAGCGATCAGCGCGAGCAGCCCGGTAATCCACATCGGGACGGAAAGCCCAAACAGCAGGTTTAGGCCGAAGACGATGAGAAAGAGTGCGAGGAAGAGAAAAGTCATAAATGGAATGGGTTACGGCCAGGCTCGGATTCGTGGGTCGCATTGACCAAATGTGATCTTAGCTCCGCCCCTGACATGCTGCCATGGGGTGTTGGCCTGCCGGGGGGCGACGCCGCACGTGCGCATGCATGGTGTGGTGCGATCACCGCAACGGGCCCGTCCGAAGCCGGACGGGTCCAGTCGATCACCGCGGCGAGAATGGGCCGCGTGCGCGCTCAGTTCCAGTAGCCTTCGGAGAACTTGTAAGCGTTGCCCTGCTGCTCCCAGCGGGGGGCCACCCACACCGCGCCCGAACTCGGGGGCAGTTCCCAGTGGCCGGCCATCCACTCATACCGATCATTGCGCCAGGTCCAGTAGCCGGCGAGCCACACGTGCTCCGACGATGGACGGGCCAGCACGACCTCCTGCTGGAGCGTCGGTGGTGACTGGGTCACAACCGTGGTGCTCATGACCGGGCTCGCCGAGGTGGTCACGTAGGCGGTGTTGCCCACGACCAGGGCCGGCGTTGCCACTGGCACTGGGCTCGTCGTGGTGGTGGTCGTCGTCACAGCACGGGTGGGCGACGGCGGAGGCGGGGCGGAAACCACATGTGACACTGGTTCGGAAACGCAGCCGGCGGTGAGGGCCAGGGCCCCGCCGACGACGAATGCGGGCGCAAGCTGACGCATCAAGCGAACGGCAGCCGACGCGGACAGCAGATGGAGAACGTTGTTTTTCACGTGCTCAAACTAGCCCTACGGCGCGCGTTCCGGTATGGGTTGTTATACTGAAAACGTTGGTGTCCCCCGGATCGCATCCCGCTGACCAACGCGGGGCCCCCGGGTTTGCCGGGCTCGGGGGATCGCTGGCCGACGATGGATGGGCCCGATCGGCAGGGTAACACCCCATTTCCGCACGAGGGTTTTGCGGCGATTTTTCCGGCACCAGAAAACTGATCATTTGATTTGTCCGGGCCCGCCAGCGCTCGCCGACGCCACGCCCTCACGCCCATGAACTCGACCGCGGCACTTACAGGTTCGCACCTCCGCACCTATCAAAAAATCTTCGAAAACCCCGCGTCGCGCGAGGTAGCGTGGAGCGACGTTCACAGCCTCTTTCGTCAGCTCGGCGCGGTGGAAATCAATCCGGACGGTGTTCTGACCGTGGCGCGCAATGGCCAATCGCTCATTCTGCACGCGCCGCACAGCCACGCCGTGGCCGACACCGCCGATTTGCTGTCCTTGCGTAATTTCCTCGCACGCTCGGAGCCGCCCGCGAAAGTCAACGGACGAGCCGCCCGGTGGTTGGTCGTCATCGCCCGCCATGAGGCTCGCATCTACCGTTCCGCCGGTCCACGCGCGGTCGCACAACTGATCCGGCCGCCGATGTCGGAGGAAACGTTCTGCCAGAGCTACAGCACGAGATACGGGTCTACCAGCCGACGCCAAGGCGAGCCCAGCAGCCTCTACGAGCCCGTCGCAGGCGTGCTGAGTGGCGCCGGACAGGTCTTCATATTCTGCGGCACCGGAACGAGCACGGAATTGGACCAGTTTACGACTTGGCTGCAGCAGCATCGTCCGGAACTGGCGAGGCGAATCGTGGGCTCACTCGTCGTGAACGAGCGCACCCTGTCCGAGGATCAGCTCCTCGCGAAAGCCCGGGTCTATTTCGCTCAGGTCAAGAGAGACTCGAGCAGCTTGCCGTAGTCCTGAGGTGCGAGCCACCGTTGGCAGCAGCACGGCCCGGACGGCGTTGGCGATCACCGTGCGGCGCCTCGCCGTTGGACAACGCCGACATGCGGCGCCGGCCACGAACTCCAACCGAGGGCGACTATCGGCTGTCGGAGCGTCGGGCGATCAGCGCGCCGAGGAGCATTCCGAGTCCCGCCGCGATGGCCAGGGATCGGTACGGATGGGCGCGAATGGCCTCGTCGGTGCCTTTGGCTCCGGCGGTGACCTTGTCCCGTGCGCCCGCGTAGAGTTCACCGAGCCGGGCCCGGCCCGTGGCTAATCGCGCCTGCAAGGCGCGAATGGCGTCCGCGGGTTTTTCCGACGAGGCGTCGGCGACCAAGGTGTGGGCCTCGGCCAACAGCTTTTTCAGTTTGCGGGTCGGTGCGCCCGAGGTGCGGGCTGCAGTTGCGGTGTGGTTCATAAAAGGGTGAGGGTTCGGGGAACCGGGGCGGAGCGCGGCCACGGCTCGGCTGTTTCGGATCAGAGTCGCCGGTGCAAGAACGCAGGGCAGCGAGAGTCTAGGTGGTGCGCCGGACCACGCCGGCCAATCCGAAGACGGCACACGCGACACCGCCGATGAGCAGCCACATCGTCCGGTCCGTCGGTGAGCTGGTGAAGAACCGGGAGAAACTGGAGCCGATCGAATCGAGCGCGGAGAGCCCGTAGATGATCAAGACGATTCCGGCAACCAAGAGCACAAGAGAGAAGAGTCGGTTCATAAAAGCAGGGCGCGGACCGCCAGGATCGGCTTCGATCATCGCCCCGGCACGCTAGTCCGAGGAGGGGCGGGCCGCTATGGGGTGAAGAGCGTATGGGCCCGCGCTTGCCCCGCGCTGCCGCGGCGCCCCGGGCGGGGGGTCAGATGATCGCCACATGCACGCGGTTTTCGATGAGGCCTTGGGCCATGGCGTAGCGGGTGAGTCCCGCCGTCTCATGGATGTTCAGCTTGTCCATCACCTGTGGCGGTGCTTTTCGACCGTCTTGATGCTGATACCCAGCACGCTGGCAATTTGCTTGTTTGCCTGCCCCTCCGCCACCAATTGGAGCACCTCGGTCTCGCGTGAGGTCAGTCGCGTGCCACTGGTCCTAGCGAGCCCATCGCGCCCCTGCGCCCGTTTTTGTCCGTCGACCATCCGCTTGGCGATCGCCGGGCTGTAAAACGCCTTCCCCCTGGCCACTTCGTGAATCGCCTTGGTGAGAATCTCCGCTGACGTCTGCTTCTCCAAAAAACCGGCGGCTCCGACGGCGATCATGCGTTCGATGTATTCGTCGTCGCTGTGCGCCGACAAAATGAGCACGCGCGCCGCGGCGTTGGCGTTCAGGATCTGCCGCGTCGCCTCCAGCCCGTTGAGCACCGGCATGGCAATGTCCATGACGACCACCTCCGGCCGCAACGTGGCGGTCAGTTCCACCGCCTCGCGCCCCGTCTCCGCCTGGCCGATCACCTCGAAGCTTCCTTCGGTCTCCAGCAAGGTGCACAGCCCCTGCCGCACGACGGCGTGGTCCTCGGCCAGCAAGACGGTGATCCTCTTCAGCGCGTTCATGCGCCCTCCTTCGGGTTGAACGGCACCTCCGCGCGCACGGTCGTACCGCGGCCGGGGGAGGATTCGATCGTGAGCGTTCCGCCTACCATTTCCACCCGCTCTCTCATGCCCAGCAACCCCAGCCGCCGGTTCGCACGGGACGACAGAGTCTTCTGCACCGCGAAGCCTTTTCCGTCGTCGTGCACGTCCAGGCGGATGCCACCGGCCACCTCGACGATGGTCAGGTCGACATGGCGGGCCCGCGCGTGCCGCGTGACATTGGTGAGCGCCTCCTGCGCCACGCGGTACAGCACCGTGCGCAGCGGCGCGTCCAGCGCCTCCACCGCCGCCGACGCCGTCAGCCGGACCTTCAGATTCCTCCGTGCGGCCATGGTCTTCATGGACGCGTGCAGCGCCGGAATGAGCCCGAGATCATCGAGTACGGCGGGGCGCAACTCGCGCGCGAACTGGTGCACGGCGTTGACGGATCTTGCCACCAGCCGTTGCGTCAGATCGATCTTCGCCTTCAAGCCCCGGATGCCGAGCGAAGCCGCCTTGCCCAGGGTCGCCAGCTGAACGTTTATCCCCACCAGCGTCTGGACCACCTCGCCATGCAGCTCCCGACTGATCTCGCGGCGTTCGTCTTCCTGCGCGGATAGTATCTGGCGAGTCAGGCGCTGGAGCTTCTTCTGCATGACCTCCGATTCCAGGAAGAGGCAACGGTAGTGCTCCTTGGCCTTTTCAACCGCGGCCTCCCCGGCTTTGCGGCGCTTCACTTCGCGGTTCAGCTGGCGATTGCCTTCGGCGAGCGCGGCCGCGTGCAGGCGCAGGGTCTCGGCGCGCTGCTGCAGGCGCTGGAAGGAAGCCCCGGTACCGCGATGCTGGTCCATGATCGGGAGCAGCGCGTCGGCAAAGAAATTCCCGGCCCGCTTCATCAAGCCGTTGCGGCTGTCGCCGAAATCATGCGTCGCCGCCAGCGCCATCAGCGACGCTTCGTGCATTCTGGCCAAGTCGAGCGCCTTCAAGCCCGCGCTCGCGAACTCGCGGCCAATCCCAGGCGTCGGCCTTCCCCTGCGCGCATGACGGCGCCGCAGATGGCTGCGCAGCGCCGCCAGGTAGCGTGAAAGTTTCCGTGTCTTTTGAGTGTTCATTGACCAAGTCACCGTCGTCTTCTTCCCTCCCCCACACAGGATCGTCGACGCAGTTGCCGGTCCCGGCCCCGTTCCGGAGAAGTCGTTTCCCGGCCGGCCCTCGACTGGAGTCAACTAGACGCCTCCGGGGGCGGAATTGCGATGGGGTGGAGACCTACTTTTGCCGTCACTTTGCCTCGTGACTCACGCAAATGGCGCGCCCATGCCCACCGCTGGTTCCACGCCGCGCCGCGTCAATCTCCGCCGGGGCGCAACGGACGAACCATCACCGCGGGCGGCTACGCCATTCGCGCGAGCACGGCATCGAGCGAGACCGTGGCGAAACGCGTCGCAAAATCCGACACGGCATACGGAACAATCAGCTCCCGCCCGTGCAGCAGGGCGCCGCAGGAATACACGACGTTGGGCACGTAGCCCTCGCGTTCGTCCTCAGTCGGCGTGATGAGCGGTTCGCGGAGCCGGCCAAGTACCTTCGTGGGATCGTGCCGATCGAGCAGCACGGCACCGATGGAATACTTGCGCATGGCCCCGACGCCATGGGTCAACAGCAGCCAGCCCTGCTCGGTTTCGATCGGCGAACCGCAGTTGCCGAGCTGCACGAACTCCCAGGGAAACATCGGCTTCAGGAGCAGCGTCGCCGATCGCCAGAAGTGGCGGTCGGCGGAAAACATCAGAAAGATGTTTTCGTTGTCCTGCCGCGACAGCATCGCGTAACGGCCGCCCAGCTTGCGTGGGAAAAGCGCCATGCCCTTGTTCTGCACCGCGGCGCCGCTCAGCGTGGTGACGGTAAAATCGAGAAAGTCGGGCGTCTCGAGGAGCTGCGGGTGCGTGGCCCGACCGTCGTAGGCCGTGAAGGTCGCAAAGTACGTTCGCGTGCCGTCGTCGTTCTGAAACTGCACGAACCGCGCATCCTCGATGCCGTTGCTCTGACTCGGCGAGCGCGGAAAGATCACGCGTTCCGACATGCGTTGCCCGGCCGGGAACCGCACCTGATAGTTCGAGAGCGCGTGCGTGATCATCGCACGGCCCGCCACCTCGCTCGCCGCGCGATCGGTCGCGTCCATCTGATCCTGCACCTGCGCCACGGCGGCGCGCAGCTCCGCGAGCGTAAACGTCTCGCCGAGCACCGCCAGCGCTCGCCGCGTGAACTCGCCGGCGAGTCCGAGTTCCGCGAGCTGTTGCTCGAACCGGCTCCTGGGATACGCCGTGTCGTCGACCAACGGGGGCTCCGTGACGAAACGCGTCGGCGGGTTAATGCAGATCTGGTGATCCGCGTCGACCACGCCGGTGCGAAACGTGATCGACGAGACGTGTCCCTCGCCGGTGGCGCGCAGGCTCAGCACAAAGCGCAGCGCCCCCGGCGGCAGTTCGGTCTGATCCGGATGCGGCACGATCGACGGGTTGAACAGCGCCGCCGCCTCGAGCGAATACTCATGCGTGAAGTACGAGCCGATCACCAGGCGCTGCGCCTCGGAGGGTTCGCGGTCGGTCGCCAGGTAGCGGCGGACGAACTCGAAGCGCGCGAGAAAGAGCTCCCGGGTTTTCTTGTGCCGACCGGAGAACTCGGTGAGCACCTGGCCGAGCAGCGCCTCGATCTCGGCTTCCGGGAGTGCCTGCAGATGGGCGATGATCCGCCCGATCCGCTGCTCGCTCGCGGGCGTAAACGGCCGGATCAGCACGCGCGCGCAATCGGGATTGAGGAAGATGTCCGTGCGCTTGACGAGCGAAGCCAGCATGGTTGGGACGGTCATCACGCCGCGCCGGCCGCGACGGCCGTGGACGGCTCAAAATCGGTCAGATCGTTGTGCGTGAGCTGCAGCTCGGCCAGGGCGAGATGAAACGCCAGGGTCGATTCGGCCCCCTGATTTTCATTCACCCGGTCCGCATGCAACGCGTCGCGACAACCGCCGGTCTTGGCGTCGTAGAGCATCAAGCCGAGATCGTTGCGACCGAGAAACCATTCGAACACGCGGTGAGCCTGCCGGAGCCACGAGCGATCCGCCGTGGCATGAAACGCGCCAATGCAGGCCGCGACCGTGGCCTGGACCTCGATCGGCTGCTGGTCGAAGAACGCCCGCGGGCGGTCGCGATGAAAGAAGCCGTCCGAACCGATCGGCTGAAAATGGCCGTTGGTCGCCGTCTGGATTCGCATCAGCCAGCCCAGGGCGCGCAGACCGGTTTCCTGCACCGCTTTTTGTGCCATCGCGCCGCCGCTGAGGATGAGCGCATGCGCGACGCGCGCATTGTCATACGTGGCATCATCCGCCAGCCAGAACCAGTCGCCCCGGGCGTGCTCGGCAAACCGCGTCATCAGCCGGTCGACCAGCACCGCTCGAATCTCGCCCGCGCGGCTGTCGCCCGGCTGGCGTTGCAGGTAGGCGTGGATTCCGAGCAGAGCAAACGCCCACGTGCGCGGATGCACCAGATCCACCACGGCCGGCAGCGCCGCCTCAAAGAGCTGCCCGGCCAGGAGCTGCAGGCTGCGATCGCGCGCGTGCCCGGCACACACGCCCAGCGCCCAGAGCGCCCGCCCATGGGAGTCTTCCGAGCCCACGTCTTCGAGCCAGCGCCGGTCGTAACTCATGAAATTGCGAAATCGTCGAGTGCCCGGATGCAGCCCGTGCGCGAGAAAGGCCGTGTAGCTCGTCGCCAGTGACTCAATGGCCGGCGTCGATTGCCCGAGTGACTCCCACAGCAGCGTCAGCATGAGCGCGCGCGCATTGTCATCCGTGCAATACCCGTGCGCGAAGTTGGGCACGGAGAAAAGGGCGTGCTGCAGCATGCCGGTCGAATCGCTCATCCTCAGCACATGGTCGGGCTTGAAGGCGGGCAACTGCATCGGTTCCTGCGCGAGCGTGCGCAGCAGGAAGGCCTGCCGGTGCTTTGCCGCGTGCTGCGCCCGGGCCCGCTCGAAGCTCTCCCCGTAGTGCTCGGCCGCCCGGCTCCAGATCATCTCGCGGCCCAGCAGGTGGGCGCGTCGCCGCAGCTCCAGTCGCGCGGGCTCGTCGCGCAGCAGGTCGCAAACGCTCCGGGCGATGGCTGGCGCGTCGGCGAACGGCACCAGCACGCCGCGGCCGTCGGCGAGGAGCTCCGCCGCATGCCAGTACGGCGTCGAGATCACCGCCTTGCCCGCCCCGAAGGCATACGCCAGCGTGCCGGACACGATCTGCTGCTCGTTCAGGTAGGGCGTGACGTACACATCCGCCGCGCCAATGAACTCCTTCAGCTCCGGCAGATCGACAAACCGGTTGTAGAAGATCACGTGCTGCTCGACGCCGTTTTTCTTCGCCAGCCGTTCCAGGCCGAGCCGGTAGGCCTCGCCCTGATGGCGCAGCAGATTCGGATGCGTCGCGCCGAGGACCAGATAGACGACCTGCGGAAACTCGGCGATGATCACCGGCAGGGCGTTGAGCACGTGTTCAATGCCCTTGTTGGGCGACAACAATCCAAACGTGAGCAACACCAGCCGCCCCTCCACCGCGAACAGCTCCTTGTAGCGATCGGGTTCCTCGAGCGGCACGTCATGAATCCCGTGCGCGATGAGATCGATCTTCTCGGCCGGCGCCGCGTACCTTTCCCGCAGGAACGTGCGCCCGCGCTCCGTCATCACCACGAGCCGATCGGAAACCTTGATCAACGCGTCCATCACCCGCCGCTGCTCGGGGCCGGGATCGCGCAAAACCGTGTGCAGCGTGGTGACGATCGGCATCTTCAGCGCTCGGAGCAGTGTCAGCAGGTGTCCGCCCGCGCTGCCGCCAAAGATGCCGAACTCGTGTTGCACGCACACGACATCGACGTCGCGGTGATTCAGATACTCCGCGGCGCGCTCGTAACTCGCGAGGTCCTGTTCGCTGATCTCGCACACGACGGCCGGCGGATATGCGTACGGCCCGGCGGCGTCGTTCATCGCGATGACCAGGCAGGCTGACTCGCCGCGTTGCAGCGCGACGGCGTGTCGCAGGTCGTGCGTGAACGTCGCGATCCCGCATTTCCGCGGGAGGTAGGTGCCGATGAAGGCGACTTTCCGCGCCAGAAACGGAGCCCTCACAGGGGCGGTGCCGTCCGGCGAGAGAGAAGAGGGCAGGTCGATCAAGAGGGGTGAAAGGCCGGGACTCGGCAGCGTTGGGTTCCAGCCCAAGCCTCGGCGGGCGCGCGCAGCCTAAGCCACGATTGGAGAAAACGCGACGTCGATCGTGCGCGGAGACCGACCCAGCGACGCCGCAGCGCCGGCCTTCACCTCATCCGTCGCGGCGGACCCATTTCGGCCGCAGATTCAGACCTGTCTCTCCCGATCGGGAACCCTCATTTCTCGCAGGCTTGAATGGACGCGATCGTCGCGCGCAGTTCGGCGATCGCCACAGGCTTGGTCAGATGGGCGACACAGCCCGCCTCGCGCGCCTGGATCAAGTCCGCCTCCCTGCCGTAGCCACTCAGCGCAATCCCCCGCAGACCGTGACGCGCACGGAGGGTTTTCATCAACTCGAGCCCGCTCCCATCCGGCAGTCCGATATCTGACACCACGCAGTCGAACTCCCCCACTTCAGCCGCCTTCACGGCCTCGGCCGCCGTGCCGACCGCCACGATGGTGTGTCCGTCCCGCCGCAGCAGCCGCGAGACCGCGTTGAGGGTGGCCGCGTGATCTTCCACCAACAGCAGGCGCAGCCGCGTGGCCGGCCCGACCGCCCCAGCCGGAGCCGGAAGACGATGGTTCGCCGCAACCGAACCGGACGCCGGTTCGGTGAAGGTGTGATTCCGCGGGAGTTCGACCACGAAGGTCGAGCCGCGATTCAGCCCGGCGCTGTGAGCCGCGATCCGACCGCCGTGCATGGCCACGACGGCCTGGGCAATCGAAAGCCCCAGTCCGAGTCCGCCGGTGGCCGTATTCCCCGTCCCGCCGCCTTGGTCGAACGGCACGAAGATCCGATCAAGGCACGACGGATCGATGCCGATCCCGGTGTCGCTGACCTCAATCCGCAGGCAATCCTGTCCGGCCGGTCCGGTGTCGTCGCGCGTCGCGATCGAGATTTTGCCGCCGGACGGGGTGAAGCGGACGGCGTTGCGCAGCAGATTCCAGATGACCTGCTGAAGCCTCGCCGGATCGCCGATCAGGTCGCCGGCGCGCGCCGCGAAGTTGCACTCGACCGCGATGTTCTTGTGCCGCGCATCGGGCTGCACGATCTCAACGGCATAACCAATCAAGATCGCGACATCACAGGATTGGAGGCGCAGTTGCAGCTTGCCATGCGCGATCCGGGTCACGTCGAGCAGATCGTCGATCAGCCGGGCCTCCAGCGCGATGTTCCGCTCGATCATGGCGAGTTCCTCCCGCACGTCGGCGGGGAACCGTGGGTCCTCCCGCAGCGAGGCCGCGGTGATGAGAACCGGCGTCAGCGGGGTCCGCAGTTCGTGCGAGAGGGCCGCAAAGAAACCGTCCTTGGCCTGGCTGGCCCGCTCGGCGGCCAGTTGGGCGAGCTTCAGCTCCGCATTCGCGGCGCTCAAGGCAGCCGCGGTCCGCTGGCGTTCCGCCACCTCGGCCGCCAGATTCGCATTCAGCTTCTCCGCGGCCTCCCGGAGATCGTGCTGCCGCAGCCCGCTGATCAGCAGGGCCTCGTTCATCGCCGACAGGGTCGGATGGGAATCAGGCGCCTTCGTCAGCTGGATGACCACGCGTTCCGGGCGCGCCCCCGGCCCCAGCGCCGGCCACATCGCATAGAGCCAGTAAACGGGCGTGGGCGCGGCGTGATCCAGCTCAACGTGGGTCTCGCATTCACCCGTTCGGTACACCCGGTCGAGCAGCGGCACACACTGATCGCCGTTGCGCACGATCTCCGCAAAGCGTTTCCCGATGAGGTCGCCCCGGCGCGCCTGCAACAGCCGGCAAAACGCCGCATTGACGAAGCACACGACGTGGTCCGGCCCCTCGACCTCAACCATCGCCAAGGGGGCATACTCGATCACCGGTGCGGCCAGGCTGGGTGGCGCGCACGCCTGACCAGCGCTCGTGGGGGAGGTCGTCGGTTCCATGGTTCAGCGGCTGGCCTTCGGTTCCGGAGCCTGCTCTTTTCGCGCTCCCACTCGCTGTGGCAAACCTCCGGTCAGACCCGTGTAATCGGTGTGCCGGGGGCTCACGAGCAGCAGGCCCGTTTCGCTGATGACGTACTCGCGAATGTCCTTGCTGTGATTGCCACCGCGCATCTTCACCACGGCGAGAATCTTCCTGAGCTGTCCGTCAATCTCGACGTACCGCAGGCGGATGATGTCGTCGGTCAGGAACGAAATGGCGTAATGGCTGAATTGGAACGAGGTGAACGAGTCCTCGATCTCCACGGTACTCAGGACGGTGACGCCAGCGCCCGTGAGCGCCGCGATCATCCGGTAGAGCGACTCGCGAAAATCGGCACGGAAGCCGGGCGCCAGCGCCATCTCGAAGCCGACGAGCGAGTCGATGACCAGTCGCTGCGCTCCCGTCCGCTTCACGGCGTCCAGGATCTCCTGCATCGTCTCGTCCACCGACAGGTCCAGCGGCCGCAGGTAAAGAATTTCGAGGGTGCCGGCGTCGAGCGCCGGCTGGAAATTCAGGCCCAGGCTGGCCGCGCGGCGCGCGTACCCGGCCGGGCGCTCCTCGAACACCACGATGATGCCCGCCTCGCCAGCCTGCAGGCCCGTGTCGATGAACTGGGTCGCCAGCACCGACTTCCCCGTGCCCGACGGACCGGCGATCAGCACGCTGTCACCTTCGAGGATGCCGCCGCCCATCAGCGTGTCCAATTCGACCACACCCACCGAGAGCCGCCGGTTGCCCGAGCGTTTCCCCTTGGCCCCGACCAAGCCCATCGTCCGCGAAAACGCCTGCAGCCCGTAACTCCCGATCCGAAACGTGTGCAGGCCCGGCACCGACGCCTGGCCGCGCAGCTTGATGACCTGGAGCTTTCGCACCACGGAGTTCCGCTCGACGATCTGGGACAGCCACAGCAGCCCGTCCGCCACCGTGAAGACCGGGTTGTCGCGCATCTCTCCCTCCGTGTATTCGCCCACCAGGAACGTGGTCGCCTGGAAACTCGTCAGCAACATCGCGAGCCGCTGCACGAACGCCTGCAGCTCCATTTCGGCCCCGTCGTGCGCCGGGATTTTGCGCAACACCGTACGAAACGAATCCACCACGACCACGCCGGGGTTGGCCGCCACCACCTGCTGGGTGATCTCCTTCAACACGCCGTCGAGATCCTGTTCGAGCAGCACCTCGCTCAGGTTGATGAAGCGGATCGCCGTCCCCATCTTCGTCTCGTCGAAGAACGAGTACTGCTGCTGGTAGCGCAGCATCTTGAGCGCGGGTTCGCCGAGCACGGTGAAATAGAGCGCCGGCCGCTCCGCCGTCGCGTTGGCGAAGGCGATCTGATGCGCGAGCGTCGTTTTCCCGCAGCCCGGCGTGCCGGCAATCAGGTTGAACGAATACTCCGGCAGTCCGCCGCCGAGAATCTCGTCGAGTCCGCGCACGCCGGTGGGCAGCTGCCGAATGGCGACTTTGCCCGCGGGACGAGGTTTGGTGGGCACCGTGCGGGAACTGCGGTCAGCTCTTTTCTTCATGGGAATTCTCTCGTGGGTTTACCTCGTCGAGTGCTGCCTCCGGCCAGATCTCCTGCACCAGGCGGCGCGTCAGAGTTTCGCCGATAAACGTGACCAATAGCTGGAGCAACTGGCCGACGAGGGCGGTGGCCGCCCGCGCCGCCTCTTCCGTGCTCAGCGCCGCCTCCTTCTCGGTCGACCACTGCAATTCCCCGTCACTCTTGATCTGCACCTCCGCCAGCCAGGGGGCCTCCGCCTTCGCGAGCACCCAGGCGCGGCTCAAGAGCGACCGGAAGCCCACCGCCCCCGCCAGCGTCGACAATGGGAGTCTCAGCTTTCCGCATACGCGAAACCCTGCACGCGCCACCGTGTCGCGCGGCTCACCGGATCGTTCCGCGGCGATCAAGCGGGAAGCCCGGATTGGCATGTCGATCGTGGAACGAGAGGGCGAGGTGTCCCGCCGAAGAACGCTCCCGTTGGGATACACAAGCCAGCGCGCAGCATCATGGGTCGACGGGCAGCGGGGCCCGACGGTCGGCCGCCCGCGGCCTCGCTCTTTTTTGCGTCCCTCCTGTGACGGGCGTGCTCCATGCGGTAGGTGTGCTTCATGCGGTAGGCGTGCGATGTCCGCTGCCGACGTGGCATCTCCGAGATGCAGCGGGACAGAGAAGCGGGGAGAGAGGAGGCACCATACTGGCGGAACCGGTATCCCGCAACGGAATTCGCGGCGACGGCCGACGCCATCAACCAAGTCGACCCAGGCAACAGACTTCAGACAATCAGTGTTATATCGGACCCGCCCGCTCGCTTACCGCTGATTCCGGTCGTAGGTTCGCGCAATGCATCTCCTCAAGACTCTGGCGGATACGCAACCGCAGGCCCCGTCGTCGCGCCGCAGCTCACACGATCGTGGCAGCGATACGGCCCAGCCATCGCTCGCCAGCGGCTTCGGCGCCGTGCTGGATCACGAACGAGATCTTCAGCAAGCGATCGAGGCCTACCTTCGCGTTGACGACAGCGTCTACGCGACGTCGCTACATCACGTCGTGCGTGAGCAGCGGGCCCGAGTCGGCCGCAACATCGCGCTGCTGGAGCAGCGATATGAAGCCGTTCCTCGCCCGGAACGCGGGCGTGACCGCCGCGGACGCAGCGCAGCGAGCATTTCCGCAGTCGCCGACTTCCGCGCGGATCCGCTCCGGCAGCTGATCGTCCAGCATGAGAATCTTCTCACGGACATTGCGGCGCTGGTGGTCGGTCGGGCCGACGGTCAGCGCGGTGAACTCATTCTCGCCGAAGTCGCCCGCAGCCACGAAGAGATGGCGGGGACGTTGATGGACCTCGCGTTCCCCGAGACCAGCTTGCGTGACGCACCGCCGGCGCCGGCCGTCGCGAATTTCGAAGTCGCCGGCTCGGCCGTGGGAGGATGGCGGCGCGACCCCGCGCTTCCCGCGCCAGGCCAGCCGGATTCTCCCGTCGCTCAACGGGCGGCCCAGCGATGACGAAGGTCACGATCATATTCGCCGTTCTTGCGGTGCTCAGCACGGCGCTCAGCATGGCCGGATTCCTGCCGGCGCTCCTGCCGCAAACGCTGGTGGCGCTCACGCTATGTGGGGCCCTCTTCAACGTGATCGGCCAGGGCGAGCGGCACCCGCTCTGAAGGCACGATCCGCGTCCCCGTAATTGCGGCGGTCCCTCGTCGCTTCTCCGCCAGTCAGCGGTGCCCGCTACGACAAGGAAACAGAACCTTCCCTCTATCTCCCCTCTCCACGATGCCCGCTAAACAAATCCTTTTCGACGAGACCGCACGTCGCGGCCTTCTCCGCGGAATCGAACAGCTCGCCCGCGCCGTCCGGGTCACGCTGGGTCCGCGCGGTCGCACCGTGGTCATCGACAAAAACTTCGGGGCCCCGACCGTCACCAAGGACGGCGTGACCGTCGCCAACGAGATCGAGCTACCCGACGCGTGCGAAAACGTCGGCGCCCAGATGGTGAAGGAAGTCGCCGCGAAAACGTCCGAGGTCGCCGGCGATGGTACCACGACGGCGACCGTGCTGGCCGAAGCGATCTACAAGGAGGGGCTGAAGAGCGTCACCGCCGGTTCCAATCCCATCTTTCTCAAACGGGGCATCGATCTCGCCGTCGAAGCCGCTGTCGCCGAGCTGGCGCGGATTGCGAAGAAGGTGAGCGACCGCGAGGAGATTCGCCAGGTCGCCAGCATCTCCGCCAACACGGACGAGACCGTCGGCAACATCATTGCGGACGCGATGGACAAGGTCGGGAAGGACGGCACCATCACGGTCGAAGAAGGCAAATCGATCGAGACCACGCTCGAGGTGGTCGAGGGGATGCAATTCGACAAGGGCTATCTGTCCGCCTACTTCGCCACCGATCCGGACACGATGGAAGCGGTGCTGGAGGATGCCTATGTTCTCGCCCACGAGAAGAAGATCACCCACCTCCAGGATCTGTTGCCGCTGCTCCAGGCCGTGGCGAAAACCGGCCGTCCTTTGCTGATCATCGCCGAAGACGTGGAGGGCGAAGCGCTCTCGACGCTCGTGATCAACCGCATGCGCGGCAGCCTCAAGGTGTGCGCCGTGAAAGCGCCCGGCTTCGGCGACCGCCGCCGCGCGATGCTGGAAGACATTGCCATCGTCACAGGCGGCCAATGCATCACCGAAGAACTCGGACTGCGGCTCGCCGACCTGACCCTCGCCGGCTTGGGCCGCGCCAAGCGGATCGTCGTCACCAAGGACGACACCACCATCCTGTCGGGCGGCGGGAAGACCGCCGGAGTCCGCGCCCGCCTGAAACAGCTCCGCCGGGAAATCGAGGAGACGACGTCTGACTACGAGCGGGAGAAGCTGCAGGAACGGCTCGCCAAGCTTGCCGGTGGCATCGCCGTGATTCAGGTCGGCGCGTCGACGGAGCTTGAAATGAAAGAGAAGAAAGCGCGGGTCGAGGACGCCCTGCATGCCACGCGGGCCGCCGTCAAAGAGGGCATTGTTCCCGGGGGTGGAGTCGCGCTGCTGCGATGCGCGAACGCAATCCAGGCGCTGAAGCTCCAGGGCGACGAAGCGGTCGGTGCGCAGATTGTCCGCCGCGCGGCAGAGTCGCCCATCCGCATGCTGTGCGCCAACGCGGGCATGGAAGGTGCGGTGGTCGCGGCGAAAGTTGCCGCGGGCTCGGGCAGCTTCGGCTACAACGTCGCGACGGGGGCCTACGAGGATCTGGTCCACGCCGGCGTAGTTGATCCTACGATGGTCACGCGCCTGGCGCTGCAGAACGCCGCATCGATCGCCGGCCTGCTGCTCACCATTGAATGCATGATCACTGAGCTACCTGCTGACTCGCACGCAGGGGTTGGCCTCGCGGTGGGAGGTTCGCGCCCGTGAGCCACGTCCAATTACTTGTTGCGCCTACAGCAACAGCGTCCCGGAAGGGAGCGGCGCAGCCCGGAGGACCTATCCGTTCGTCTGCCCGCCGAGGTGGTGGCAGCGGGGCGTCCATGCGGATCGCATCGGCCGCTCCCACCTCGCGCTGTGGCTGAGTGGCTGAAGTTCCCATGTCCCGTCGCGAATTTCCGATCACCCCTAGTCAATCCGCCGTCAACGGCGCCTTGAGCATCTTCGTCGAAGGCTGCGGCAAAGACGATGTCCGCCAGCAGCTCTTCGGTCTGTCGGTATTGCAGAGCGCCACCGCGGACCAGGTGCACCGGGCGATGCACAGCCTCGAAACGCACCCGCCACTCAGCGTGAGCGAACTACAGGCGTTATTCGTTCGATAGGAACGCGCGCGATTTTGGCCTCCGCGCGCCATCTCGTCGTGCCCACGACAACAAACCGGGAGGTCAGCCTCGGGAACCGTCGGACCTCTTGCTCACCGTTCAATCGCGTTTCGGAGACCGAGGAAGGCACGGTACATCGGGGATCGAACGCGATTCGGATCGAGCTTGGGTGGGGTGACGAGCGGCCGGGTGTTATGCGTCAACTCCCGATGGCAGGACGGGCAAGCGTCGGCGTAGAGATAATTGCCGAGCCGGTGACCGCAATGCGGACAGTTTCTTGAGCTCATGGATTCTCCTCTGTTACTCGGGAAGCGACGAACGGTCCCGAAAGGTCGTTGATGGTGCGATCGCGCTGGTGCCCCGCATCGGGCTGCCGCCTTCGTTTTCCCAAACCGCGTGAGAGGCGGACGCGGCGGATTGCTCGGAACCACGTCCCCGATCGCGGTCGGAGATCTGTCGTATCCGAGGCCGCTGCTCGAACAGGTCGTGAAGCTTCCCGGCCATTTTGTGGTGGCGGCGTGAAAGCCGGCCGAAGAAGCGGTCGGCGTTCAATGCGACCGTACGGGAGGTCAAACGGACGAAGCGTTCTGCCAGCTCTGCGTGCAGTTGCTCCACCTGATGGCCAGTCCCGGAGCCACCCACGGGCCGAAGCGAACGAGGGTGCGCCGCCTGATCCGCATCCGTGGCTCTAAATCGCGCCGGAATCGGCAACTGCTGTGTCCGCTCCACCAGCAGGTTGATAATCGCTGCCACTTCATCCCGCTGGTAGCGCAGGAGATCGGCTAGTCGCCTGCCGCCAAAACCTTCCGCCTGCGCGATTCCCTCGCGAACAACCGCCTGGAGCTGGCGCTCCTCGTGCAAGAGCGTGCCGTACCCGCTCGGTATCGCCGCGGACGGACCACACTGGGGACCAAGTTGTCCCGAGCCCGTGAGGTGCGGATTCGTTTGCATCGGGATAGATTTAGCCGTCAATCCGGGTGGGTTGGCCGTCGTGGCGGGTCGGAGACACCACGTCGGACTCAGCGCGCAGCCAGTGGTCGAGTGCCCGGTCGCTCGGACAGCCCTCCTGCTCCCAAAACCCGTATGCCAGGTGCTGGACCTCCTCCCGAGCCGCTCGGTCGGTGATCACCAGACCAGGCAAAAGCTCACCCGGTGCGACCGGGCCCGTCTCCGTCGTTTGAATATTCGTGGGAGCCGCGTTCGTTATCGTCATCCGGCACGGTGCGCCCGAAGACTCGAGGCCGCAACCGGTATCAAGCCCGGCCGTCTGGCGATGTTGGGGGACCAAGCGTATCGAGCCGTAATTCACTCCTTGTCAGCGGCAGAATGCGGGCGAGTGCCCGCTGCCGAATCTCAGGCGGCGGCCGGCGCAGGCGATGGTGTACGCGTCGCCCCCGGCCGACGATAGGCCTGGGGGGATTCCTCGTTCGCGCCCAACTCGTAGCTGATCTTGCCCTCCGCTATTTCGCGCAAGGCCGTATCCTCGGCCGAAAGCTTCTCCAAGGATACGACGAGCGGGCGATTGCCGCGGCGAAGCTGTTTGACCCGCCGGGAGACCACGTTGATCAAGATGGTCGCATCCGGGATGACGGTGAGGGCGCTCTGCAGGTAGTCGTCTCGCATAGGCTGATTTGGTTTCTCTCCGAAGTGCTCGGCGAGCTGCTCACGTTACTACCGGTCGCGCCCAAACACGAAGCGGATCGTCACTTAGCGGGAGCAACAGGAGCAACGGGCTGGTCAAGCACCCGGTTCCGGCAGTCTTGGCTGCGGCAGCGCAGGCTCATCCGTGGTCGAGGTGCCGGCGCGGTGATAGCGGCCGCTCTGCGCCGACATCTCCTTCGCTCTGCACGCGGTCGCCTGCACGCGGTCGCCGCGCACGCGTGCGGCCCTCGGCCTAACCGCGGCGCAGGACAATGCCAAGGCACAGCCAGCGGTCCCACCACGGGCGAGCAACCGCGAGCACGTCGGCTTGGCCGCTCGGATACGGACACCACAAGGTGAAGGCATTCTCGTCCATCGCCTCGAGCAGGGTGATATATCGCTGCGGGCTCAGCTCCGCGGCCGTTTGTTGCGGCGGGCGCTCAGTCGCCACGAGCACGCTGTGACCCGCTGCATGCTCGGTGAGCACGCGCGCATAGTCCCGATACGCGTCCATGCCGGTAGCCAGTTCGAGCTCTCGGGCCAATTCGAAGAGTGTGGCGAGATCCACCTCGCCGGGCCGACGTGACCATTCAGGATGCCGGGCGAGATGCTGGCCGATGAAGGCCTGGTCGGAAATCCCCGGCTTGCCGTCGTTCTCCCGCAGCCGCAGAAGACAGCGGCTCGCGCCGCCATAGCGGTCGAGATCCATCAGCGGCCCCTTTGTAGCCTTGACCTCATCGGCAGGACGGGCCGCAGAAACGGCCGAGTGCGCGTCGGCGCCGCCGCGCCACGGTCTAGGCGCCGGGCTGCGACCGAATTCTGGCCGGTGAGCGGGGCTGCGGCGGTGGCTTTCATCGCCGGCAGGATGTCACCGTTCGCGGGCAAACGCGAACCGCGCGCCTTGAAACCCCACTTCGCGGAGCTGCCGCGGACGCCGAACCCGCGACGTCGCCTCGCCTCAAGCGTGCGAAGGAAGCAGAAACAGGAGCACAGCGAGCACGTGACACGTGCTGCCACCCACCACAAAGGCATGCCACACGGCATGGTGGAAGCGGAGCCGATGCCAGTGGTAGAATACCACCCCAAACGTGTAGCAGAGCCCGCCGGCCAACAGCAGCCACAGCCCGCCGTGCGGCACGCTGGCGGTCAATGGCTCGAGCGCGACCACGATGAGCCAGCCGACAAACAGATAGGCCACCGTCGAGGTCAGCCGATACCGTTCGCCGAAAAAAAGCTGAAACACCGCGCCGGCCCCGCAGAGTCCCCAGATCACCCCGAACAGCGTCCAGCCCCAGGGGCCGCGCAGACTCGTGAGCAGGAACGGCGTATACGTGCCCGCGATCAGCAGGAAGATCGCGGCGTGATCGAGCTTCCGAAAAACGTACTTCGCGCGCTCGCTGCGCTGCAGATGATAGATGGTGGAGACCGCGTACAGCGCCAGCAGCGTCAGCCCGAAGACCGTGAAACTCACCACGTGCCACGCGTCGCCGCGCAGGCTGGAGAACACGATCAGCAGCGTCAGGCCAGCCACGCTTAGCACCAACCCTATCCCGTGCGTGATCCAGTTGGCGGCCTCCTCCCAGCGCGTGTACACCCGCGGCTCCGGCGCCACCGACACCTCGATCGCGGGCTCGAGCGGCCGCGGAGCCGCGACCGCCTTCGACGCCCGCCGACGCTGGACGACACGCTCGGCCCAAGCGTCGAGCCGCCGGATGATCCAGCGTGGATGCGGGCTGCGAAATTTCTCTTCCGACCACTCCTCGCCTTCGGCGTAGACGGTTTGTGGCACGACGCAGGTGCCGAACACCCAGTCAGCCACCGGCAGTCCGAAGAACCCCGAGATCGACTCGTTGCAGTCCGTGACCGCATGGTGGCGCAGATGGAAGCCGTAGGCCGGCTGCCAGAACCGGCCCCAGCGCGGATGTTGAATGAGCGGCTCCCACTGCTCGAACGGCCAATGATTGATCGCGTGCAGCAGCTCGTAGAGCGTCAGTGAAACGGCGATCGCCGCGAAACCGGCGAGGAACCAGGGGAACGCCGGCAGCAGCCACTGCAGCAGCGCCAGCAGCGGCGTCAGAATCAAGGCGAACACGGCAAGCGAATACCATGGGAAAAACGACGCCTCGCCCTGCTCCGGTTCGACGATCGGGAACTTGTTTTCGATGAAAAGTATCCCCCGCCCATCGCGGCCTTTGCGGCGCGCGATGCGGGTTAGCGCGTGATGCAGCGTGTGCTGCTTGTAGAGCCGGCGGAGGAAGGGAACCGCCGGCAGGTGCAGCACGTAACGATGGAAGAAATACTCCATGAAACAGTTGATCAGGCTGATCACCAGGAAAGCCACGATCCCGTGGGAGACCGGCGCCAGAAACTGCTGCGCCCACACCTGGGGTGCAAAAAGCCGCAGGCCCGCGAGCAAGCCGGCGAGCGTTGCCAGCACCGTGAGGACGAAGAGCGGGAGCGAGAACTCCTCGTGTTCGGAGTCGGTACCGGCGGGTGGACGGTTCTGGGGAGGCATAAACGAGTGAGCCGTACGGGCGGCACCGCCACGGCGCCCGCACCCTGTTCGAAAAAGCACGTGGGAGCAAACGGCTCACCCGCTTTGGGCTCCCCGAAGGGGAAAGCGGCACGCCAGCACCAAAAAGGGACCGACGTAAATCGCCGGGATCGCGACGGAAATCGGCACCATCTGGCCGAAAAGGCTCATGGCTCAGCCCTACTTGGGCGAACCCTCAGCAGGCGTCGAGGATCGTTTGCTCGGCTGTTGGCAACCTCTGACATACGGGCACTCGCCGCACAACACGGCGAACACTCCGCGGACCGGGCAACGGCCGCAATCGGTAATACCGCGACGATGCTCCCTCCGGTCGAGTCCTTCCAGCCCTGCCAGCCGCTGGGATTCCCGATTGTACGCCGGTCAAGGTAGTGCCTGCGGCCTCCACCACGCGCACACCCTGCGCTTCCCCCTCGTTGCTGCTGAAGCAGCCGCCTCGGCGCTTCGGCAGCGCTTTGACTTTCGGCGTGGGCGGGAATCGCCCTCAGCCGGCGGAGGTCGATCAGGTGCACTCCCGCACACACGACCGAGCCGGCGAGGCGCATGTCCCATGCGCGTGTATGAAGCGAAGCTCACGTACGAAGCGACCCTGTTTGAAGTGGGGGCGAAGTCCCTCTCGTCCGCGGAAGCGGTCTACGACTACATGAAAGATACGCTCGAAGCGCACCCGATGCACGAGGTGTTCTACGTGGTGCTGCTGAACCAGAAGAACAGGCCGCTGGGGCGGGTCGCCATCAGCACCGGCACGGTTTCGGCCACGTTGGTGCATCCGCGGGAAGTGTTCCGTCCTGCGATCGTCGCCGGCGCGTCGGCGATCATCTGCGTGCACAACCTATGTGCTGCAGCACATAGGTTGTGTTATGTGACGAGCCGAGCTATGTGGAGTGCGCTACCGTTTTTCTGAGGCACTTTACTCTGCGCGACAGCACAATCGCTGCACATAACTCGGCCGGCGATCAGGCAAGACCGGCGCGCTCTGCGGTGGCGGCCTTGACGGCAGCTTTCACGTTGCCGAGGCAGCAGGAGCCTTGGGGATTGCGAATCTCACAAGCGCAAAAATCAGCCTTCATCTCCGCCGCGATGCGTTCGATCACGGTGGATTTTCCTGTGGCGGCAAGTTCGTCACGGATCATCGCGGGCGTGAAGCCGAAGCAATAACACACCGGTGCCTGCGCGGGATCTTTTTGAGTGACCGGACGGCGAACGTCGCCCGTTGTGAGAACTGAACCACCGGCGCTGAAATAGACGACCGGGCAGTCGGGTGTGGGGCAGAAGTGAAATCCCCCGGCATTTACGGCCGGCAAAAACTGGGACTTAACTTGGTGCTTGAGCGTGAGCGTCGAGACCGGGCGACCGGCGTGCCCGCAGCGCGGGCAGGACGGCTTGGCAGCCGACTCCTTCTCGGACGAGCACTCGTCACCTTTCGTTAAGCAACAATCGGACACGGTGATCAGTTGGCCGGCTCGGCCTTGAAGCCCGTGGCGTCGATCTTGGCGATCACCGTCGTCGCAGAAATCACGGCGGGATCGTAAACGACCTCGGCCTCTTTCGTTGCATAGCGGACGACCGCCGTGCGGATACCGGGAACCCGCTGCAGGGTGCCGGCAATGCCGACCGCGCACGCAGCGCAGTCCATGGAGGGGATACGCACGCGCAGCACGCGGCCATCCGCCGGTGCGGAGGTTGCGACCGAAGAGCGGCCGAAGGTGGTTTGCGCAAGCTGCGGAAACATCGCGACCGCGCCGACGATTACTGTGCTGAAGATCAGAACGCCCAGGGTCCAACGACTTGCTCGCGGCGTTGCGCAGGTGCCGTCCGCGCAGGCGATACGTCGGGCACGCAAGGTCAACACCCACGCGAGAGCGAGGAGCGCAGCGGTGACGCCGAGAAAAGCCGGCCGCCAACGCTCAAACCAGCCTGCGGCGACAAAACTACCCGCGCCCGCGACGGCCGCCACCAGCGGTCCGATGCAGCAAAGCGAGGCCGCCACGGCGGACAAAAATCCGCCTGTCAGAATCCACGATTGCTTCACCGGCTGCATCGGCCCAGCTTACACCCTGTAGTATGGTATAAGGTCAACCGCCATGTCATGACGATCGGAGAACTCGCCAAGGCCGCCGGGGTAAATGTCCAGACCGTCCGCTACTACGAGCGAATGGAACTGCTGCCGGCGACCCATCGCTGGCCGGGATCGGGCTACCGGGACTTTGACGATGACGCCCTGAGCCGGTTGCGGTTTATCCGTTCGGCAAAAGACCTCGGGTTCACCCTGCGCGAGATCAAGGAGCTCATGGAAATGCAGTTTTCGCCGGGTGAGTCGTGTGCCGAAGTGAAGCGTCTCTTGGAGGATAAGCAGCAAGAGCTTGATCGGCGCATGCTGGAGATGCGCCGGTTGCACCGCGCCTTGGGAAAACTCATCACGGCGTGCCGGCGGCGATCCACGAAAACGACGTGTCCGGCCCTCTGGGCCATCGCGTTCAAGGCGCGCGGTTAGAGGCTGGACAGCCAGGCGAGCACGTCGGTGTTGGCGCGCCATGACGACGGGTGCTTCGGCTTCGGGAGAATCTTCTCGGCGGAGGCGAGAGCCTTGCGCTTCATCTCAAGATCGATCTCGACGTAGGTGTTGGTGGTCTCGATCGATGCATGCCCGAGCCAGGAACGGATCATCGCGAGGTCGACGTTCGATTGCAGCAAATGCATCGCCGTCGTGTGGCGCCACGTGTGCGGAGTGATCCGCCGCGCGAGCAAGGTCGGGCAGCGCTGGGCCGCCTCACTGATGCGGTGACTGACAATGTAGCGAACGCCGAAGCGCGTCAGCCGGTTGCCGTCGATGTTGAGAAACAGCGGCACGGCGTCGGTGAACTTGATCGAACGAGGCTGGAGATAACTCTTCAGCGCGGCGACCGTCTCGGGCCACAACGGGCAGGTGCGCTCCTTGCGGCCCTTGCCGAAGATGAGCACGTTCGACGGTCGAGTGAAACGCACGTGCCGCACGTCGAGGTCAACCAACTCCTGCGCGCGCATGCCGGTGTTGTAGAGCATCCGTAAGAGTGCGTCGTCGCGCTGACCGAACAGCGTCCGGGAATCGATCTGACGAAATATCTCCTGCACCTCATCCTTCTCCAGAAACTGCGCGACGCGATGCGGTCGCCGTTTGAACGGCACCGCGATGATCGTGTGGGCGTGGGTCAGGTGCCGGGGATCAACGATCGCGAGGTAGCGGAAGAAAGAATGGATCGCGGCCAGCCGAAGATTGCGGGTGACGATCCCGTTGCGCCGGTCCGCTTCGAGATGGCGAAGAAAGCCGTGCACCAACTCCGCGGTGAGATCGGCCAGGGTGAGCTCGGTCACGCGCTTGCCCGAGTCGTCGGAAGCGAACTTGAGGAGGAGCTTGAAGGTGTCGCGATACGACAGAACCGTGTGGCCACTCAGTCCGCGCTGGGACACGAGATGCTGATCGAAAAACCCGCGGATCAGAGATGGAAGGTCGGGGGCTGACATAAGAGACGGGCCGATGGCACCGCGAAGTGCTCATGAAAACGCTGGCCCACCGACTCCATCAGCTCGGCGGTGGCGTGCAGATAGATCTCGGTCCCGGTCACCGTGCTGTGCCCGAGGTAAGTGGACAGGAGGGGCAGCTTCGCGAAGAGATTATCGCCGCTCTTGTGCCACGCCATCAGCCGCGACACCGCAAAGGAATGCCGCAAGTCGTGGATGCGCGGCCCGCGCTGGCCGGGCGGGCCGCGCAGCCCCAACCGACGCAACACTTGAAGAAACACCGTCGTGAAGCTCGGCACGTGATAGCGTCCACCGAGGGATGACGGGAAAAATGGCGCGGTCGGCTCCTGCGAGAATCTGGCCGCGCGGCGCTGGGCCACGTAGGCCGCGAGCTGCTTGGTGGTGCACGGTGCCAGCGGCACGTAGCGAGTCTTGCCGAACTTGGTTTGGCGAATGAGCAGAAGACGGCGTGACAGATCGACGTCAGCGAGATTGAGCTTCACCGCCTCGCCAACGCGCAGGCCGGTGGCGTAGAGGAACCCGACGAGGGTTGCGAACACCACGGGACGCAGCGGGTCCGGAGAACGTTCGGCCGGCGGTGCCGCCGCCATGATCCGGCGGACCTCGGCCACCGTGTAGATGTGCGGCATCGGCCGATTGCGCCGCGGCAAAAACATCCGGTGCACGATGCACGTGCGAGGATCGAAATGGCTTTGATAGAGGCAGAACTGACGGAGGATCGACATCCGGTTGATCCGGGTTCCCGGAGCCAAGTGCTCGGTGCTCTTGAAATAACGCTCGGTGACCTCACGCGTGATTGTATCGCCGGGCTGCAGCTCACCGATAAGAAACCGGTCGAGGTAACGCAGCACCTTGAGGAGAACAGGACCGCGGCCCGATGCGGCCCGCGTCTCCCAGAAGGACTGAAGCCGGAACGCGAGCGCGCTGCGAAAACAACACGTGGCCATGGTTCACCTCGCCGGCCACGGCATCGCCACCTGCCGCAGTGTCTTCAAGTCAGCCTTGGCGTAGATGTAGGTGGTGTCGATGTAACGATGCCCCAGGGCATCGGCGATGGCCTTGATCGGTTGATCGTGCTCCAACGCGCGGATCGCCCACGAATGCCGTAACGAGTGCGCGCCGCGTCCGGGCTGATGAACGCCGGCCTTGTGCAGGTAGTGCTTCACCACGGTGGAGATCGCCATGCTGCTCAGCGATCCGTGCGGCGCCTTGGTGCTGAGGAACACCTCGCGATGAGGCGTGCGCGGGTCGCGGTGACGGAGCCACTCGATGATCGCGTCCCCGACCGCATCGAGGAGCGGAACGATCACTTCCTTGCCGCCTTTTTGCGCGCGAAAGCGGATCTTGGCCTGCCGCCAGTCGAGATCCTCCATCACGAGTTTTGCAGCGGAGATCGCACGGATGCCATACGCCATCAGCAACAGAATGATCGCGTAGTCGCGTGCGCCATTAGGCTTCGTCTTGTCGATCGCAGCCAGCACGCGTTCGAGCGCCGAATCCTCGATGCCCCTGGGGAGCGAAGCGTGCCGATAGTGCCGCTGTCGCGGGACCAACTCGGAGAAGTCCGCCTGAGTGTGGCCGTGATCCGCGCAGTAGCGGAGGAAAGAGCGAAGGCTCGATGACAACGAGCGCACGTTGTCTTTGCTGTCCTTCATGTGCCGCTTGAGCTGCGCCTCCACCTGCTCGGCGCTGATGGTCTTGAGGCGCGGCCGTTGCACGTCGTGCTTCAGGAACTCGAGGAACGCGGTGGTGTGCGCGAGGTGGCGCTTCACCGTCACTGGCGCCACGGCGCGCTCGTCGCGTAGATGGACGATATAAGGATCGAGGATCCAACTGTAGGGCGTCACGACCTGCACCGGCTTGGGCGGAGTGATAACCTTGAGCGCCTCCAGATAGAAAAACAGATGGCGCAAGTGCGCTCGCGCGTTGTCGCGCGGCGAATAGCGGGCGCTGGTGGTGCGGACCCCGCGGAGATAGTCGTCCAAGAAAGGCTCGACCAACTCGGCGGAAATAGCCGAGGCCTTGGTGATGCCACGCTCCGTCACGTAGACGTTGAACATGCAGCAAGTGCCGAGAATGCCGCAGCCGTGGTGGATCGAATACCCGTTCTTCTTCAGCGTCAGAGCCAAACCGTCGAAGTAATCGCCCAGCGCGCCACGCCGAAAGTCAGCCAGCGTCCGTCGCTCGCAGTAAAAGTGCTCCAGGCCGCCATCCGTCGAGCGATCCAAAGAATAGTAGGGCTTGCGCATCCCACACGTAATCCACTGCGCACGCCACGTGAAGAAAGCCGCCCCGACACTGGCGCGCAAAAACCGCGGGAAACTGATTTAGCTATGTGCAGCGATCCAGCCTACGCGCAGAGCGAACCCCGAGTGAAAGGACCGCATGCACTCCACATAGCTCGGCTCGTCACATAACACAACCACCCGTCGGGTGACCCGGCGCCGAGTAGCGCCGATGTGCACGTCACGCGCCAGCTCCGCGAAGCGGCAAAGACCGTGGATATCTCACTGCTCGATCACGTGGTCCTCGGACGTCCCGAGTGCGATCCGGCGGGACTCGGTTACTACAGCTTTCGCTCCGCCGGTCTCCTTTAGCGCCAGGGGCTCACGCCCCTTTTTTCGGCTGGCTGCGCGGATGCGAGCGCGCAACGGGCCGCGCGGGCACGACCGCTCAGTCGCCGCTGGGGCTTGTGAGGCTCGCTCTCGTTGCGCCGCTCGCGCGCTGCGGTCAGCGGGGCCGCGCCTGAGGGCTGCCTCATGTTAGCACCTGCGCCGGCGGGCGAGCGTTCGGCGCGAGCGCCTCCGCCCGTCCGCGCCTCAAGGTATTGCTCGCGTGCGCTGCGCTCCACCTTGCGCGACGGTGCTGGACGTCGGCATCCCTCCGGGGCGGCCGTTTCAACGGTGTGGCCCGGGAGGGGCCGCGCAGGGCGGCTCCCTGCAGACGGCGCCCCGTTGGGCGCCATCAAACCAGAAAAGATCATGAATAGCTCAGTCCTCGTTTCGTCCCCCCTCCCGCATCGTGCCCTGTCGACCGACGACCTTCGCCGCGTCGCCCCGTCCGTGTTCGCCGTGCACGCCCGGCCCGGCGTTTCGTCCCGCTATGCCTTCGTTTCCACCGCCCAGGTGGTCGACCTGCTGCGCTCCGATGGGTGGGAGCCCGTGAAAGCCGGCGAACAGCGGGTCCGGCTCGATACCCGGCGCGGATTCCAGCTGCACGAGATTCGCTTCGCCCGGCGCGTCGATCTGGAGGTCGGCGCGTTCCAGCTCGGGGAGACCCGCCCGGAAATGATCCTGCAGAACGCGCACGATGGTACGCGTGCCTATCGCATCGACGCGGGACTCTACCGCCTCGTCTGCCGCAATGGCCTCGTCGTCTCCGACGCGGAATTCGCGCACGTGGCGATCCGGCACCTCGACGTGTCCGCCGAGCGGTTTACGTCCGCGGCCCGCACGATCGCCGACAGCGCGCCCAAGGTGCTGGCGTCCGTCGCGCGCTGGAAAGCGGTGACGCTTTCGCCGGCGGCCCGGGTCGAGTTCGGCCGGCGGGCCGCGGCGCTGCGCTGGGATCCGGAACAGCCGGTCGGCCGGGCGCTCTCGCCGGAGAAGCTGCTCGCCCCGGTGCGGGTGGGCGATGCGGCCACCGATCTCTGGACCACGTTAAATGTAGTCCAGGAGCATTTGCTTCGGGGCGGGACACGTTACGTCGCCGTGATCATCGGCTCGCCGCTCCGGCAGAACACCACCCGACCCGTGGGCGGACTCCAGCACGCCCAACTCGTGAACAAGCAGCTCTGGGCGCTCGCCGAGGAATTCGCGCGGAACTGAAAAGTGGCGGGGAGTGGCGGGTGCCGCCGCTCCCTCTGCTTGGACACATGGGGCTGCGCACTCGGCGCGGCGCGAGCGCGCGGCGGTGCGCAGGCGGTGGAGCTGGCAACGCTCGGGGTGCCCCGCATCCGGCGGCAACGACTAGACGAGGTTCAGCGGCTACCGCCTCGCGCCGCGTGCCACTCGTCGGCCGTGGGTTCCCGGAGTGCCGCGCCGTTCGCTGTTCTCCGCTGCGCCGCCATCGCCTGATAGATCCGCTGGCGCGCCCGGTTGATGCCACCGAGCGGCCGATGCGCCGCGAGCCCGTGCCAGGGCGTAAACGACAGGTTCTCCCCGAAGTCGCGCTGCGCCGGCGTGTCAAAACGCTGCACCGGTATCCGCAACGTGGCGATCTTTTGGTACGGCGCCGTGGATTCATCCCAGCACACGGTGGCATCCTCGATGGGCATGGCGGTCGGGTCGGTCTGGAGCTGAGCGACCAGATCAAACCGCGCTTCCTCACTCTCCAGCCGGGCCGCAAGCGCCAGCCGCAACCGGTCCGCCGAACCGCACGACCGTTCGGGTTGAGCCTGCCGCTGCGGCCGGAACGACAGCTTCATCGCGCCATCTCTGATCCGCACTGGCGTGGTGCTCCAGAATTGCACGCGCAGCAAATCGGTCGGCCGCTTGAGCACCATGGCCCGCAGGATCCGAAAACGACGGTCGAGAGAAACCATTCCTCGCAACAGCGTGCGGGCCTTGGCCCACGGCCCGCCGATCATCAAGCGGCGGTAATCTACCAGCAACGGCAGCAGATCCGCCACGTCCCGCGCGAAGAAGACCGGATGATCGACGCAGACGAGATCCTGTGTTCGCGCCTGGGGCTCGTCTTCGAGCAGTCTCTCGCCGTCGACGTCGAACAGCTTCACCGACATCCCGTGCGCGTCGGGTAGCCGATCGTCGCGCATCTTCGCGCTCGAGAACCTGACCGCCGCCAGGTATTCCCGCGGCTCGCCAAAGAGCCCGTGCCTGAATCCGGCCGGCACACCGGGCTCGACCGCGAGATAGGCCAGCACGCACCCGTGCTGCTTCGGATGGAGGTTGCGCGGAACAGGCCGCTCGCGGCGATCCCGCGCCTCCTGAATGGATTGCAGGATCGCCAGCATCGCCTCGATATCCTCGCCTTCTCGCGGCGGGATACGTTCGTCGCCAATCGCCAGGGGAAGGGATCGGGCAGGCATGGCGCGTGATCGGAAGCGCGGCCCGGCAGAACTGTGCCCGGTCGCATGACACCAGATCCGTGTCGCCATGGTTTGCGAGTTCGCCGTCCATTTTGAAAACGCGTCCGGACTGCGCAGGTTCGCTCGTGGCGCCCGGCATGAATCTCGATCAGCTTGAACATCTCACGCTCCAGGGAGCCCAAGGCATCGCGCTGCATGCGGCCGCGATCGGACGCGGACCGCTCATGCTCTTTCTCCACGGTTTCCCGGAATGCTGGTGCGCCTGGCACCGGCAGCTCCCGCTGTTCGGCCGCATGTTCCGGGCCGTCGCGCTCGACCTGCGCGGCTACAACCTCTCCGACATGCCGCCCAATCGCGCCGACTACGCGCTGCCGCTGATCGTCGATGACGTCCGCCGCGTGATCCGCGCGCTGTCGCCGGACCGACCGGCCGTGATCGTGGGGCACGATTGGGGCGGCATTGCCGGTTGGGTCTTGGCGCGGGAGAGCCCCGAGTTGATCGAGCGGATGGTGATCATCAACGCGCCGCACCCGGCGGTGTTCCGTCGCGAGCTCAAGCGCAGTCTTCGGCAGGTTCTTGCCAGCAGCTATGCCGGCTTCTTCCAATTGCGCGGCGTCGCCGAGGTCGTCTTGCGCGCCTTCAACTTCGCAGCGCTACGCGCCATGGTGTACCGCACGAGTGCCAAGCCGGACATGTTTCCCGCGGAACTCCGGCGAGCTTACCTCGACACTTGGCGGCGACCGGGCTGGCTTACGGCCGGTTTGAACTACTACCGAAACCCGAGCGCGCTGACAAAAGAGGCGGCCGCGTCCGGCCAAGCTCGCATCGCGGTCCCGACGCTGGTGCTTTGGGGCGACCGCGATCCCGCGCTGCGTCCGTCCAACCTCGAGGGTTTGGGATCATTCGTCGCACACCTGACGCTGCACCGGCACCCCGCAGCCACCCATTGGATCGTGCATGAGGAGCCTGACTGGGTGAACGCCGCCATCGGGGACTTCATCACGACCGTCCAGCCTTAGCGCTTCCTGCCGCCCCGGCGAGCGATGGCCCACACAAAGCCGCACAGAGGCGGGCCGAACCTCTCCGCCGCATGCTTGGCCGGCCGCGACGGAGATCTCAGGCCGAGTGACGTGGAGCGCTCTTCCTTCTCCACGAAGGTGCCAGGGAACGAGGCAGCAGATTTCCCGTGCGCTTCGTTCGCCCTTGGGGGCGGCCGACCCAAAGCTGCGGCGGGAGGAGGAGCTTCCCGCATTCCTGGAGACGTAGCGTCCGCGTCTATCGAAGGGCATTCCGGTCCTTTTTGCCTCGAGCCGGCTTGCTCTCTCAGGCGGAACCTCCCGTCGCCGCGCCGCAAGCGGACAGGCCCATCTCGGTTCTCCTTGAAAGGAATCCCCCAAGCTGTGCCCTCGCGCCGACCGGCACCCCCGCCTCGGGTCGAGAGAGCAATCCCGCTCCTCAGAACTCAAAAAGGAACCATCATGTCCTCCAAAAACGCTCAAGCCGCCACGCCCGCCAAGAACGTTTCAACCAGCTCCAAGCTCCCGGTGCAGACCTTCCGGCTCGGCCGGATCAAAGCCGCCATCTGGGAAAACGAAGCGGACCAGAAGAAATTCTACAACGTGACGTTCGCCCGCACCTACGTGGACGACGCCAAGGCTTACCACGACACCGACAGCTTCGGCCGGGATGACCTCCCGCTCGTGGCCAAGCTCGCCGACCAGGCGCATACGTTCATCTTCACGCGGCTCGCGGAAGCGAAAGCCGAAGCATGACGCCGCTTCGGTCTCGCGGCGGCCGGTTCCACCGGCCGCCTTTTTTTTTGCGGCGTCGGCAACAGCAGCTCGCGCAAGCCGCGCTCACCACCGTGATCGAGCCGCAGGCGCTGCGGTGATAACACCGTGACGGGACGCACTCGAATGCAGAAACGCGGCAACCGCTTCCGCTAGGACAGGCGCGACCCGGTGAGGGCGGAACTGTCCTTGCCGTGGCAAAAGCGACGCTGAAACCCCGGGTAGAAAACACCCTTCGCGGTCACCAGCACGTAGCCATTTTGCAGCGCATACAGCATGAGCTGCCCGATCTGATGCAACCCGAGCTTGCGCATGATTGCCTCGCGATGCGTCCCCACGGTTTTCGCGGAAATGCCGAGCCGTTCGCTGGCTTGGGCGTTGTCGGAACCGTCGCCGATGACCGAGAGCACGATCTGCTCCCGTTCAGTCAGCGCGTCCAACGTGGTGCTCCTACGCTCCTGCAGAAAAGGGAGCAGAGCCGGGCTGACGTAAAGCCGGTGCTGCATGGCCTGGCGCAGCGCTGGGGCGAGATGCTCCAGTCCTTCCGAGGACCCATCGTAGATTCCGTCGTAACGGACGTGACGGAGCATCTTGAAGGTGCGGGCATCGGCCCGGGAGGTGACGATCAGGATTGGCAGTTCGGTTTGGGTGAACGGCTCCAGATGCTCCAATCCGTCCATGTCCTCGATCTTGACGCCGGCGATGAACAGATTTGGCGTCGCCTCCTGGATGGCATCCAGCGCCGCCAGCCCGCGCTGAAACACCTGCACCACCGCGTTGGGCCAGACGTCCCAAATCTGGCGCCGGATGAGATCGCCGTAGAGCCGGTCCCATTTGAGGACGACGATGCGGAGCGAAGTAGTAGGGGACATATCCATGGTTCCTTTCACGCGGCGGCTGCCGTCGCGGCCGGCAGCAGCTCCAGCTTGATTCCGGCCGGATGCGCTCGCAACCGGCCGATCCCGCGACCCTGGTTGAGTAAATCCTCCGCGAGCGCATTGCGCACCAGCCGCTCCGTCGCATCGCGCATCGGCCGCGCGCCGAGTCGATCATCGTAACCCTGCTGAACGATCACTTCGACCGCGTTCGCGTCGGCCGTCATCGCGTAGCCGCGCGCGGCCTGCTCGCGCAGTTCGTTCGCGAGCATCGCCGCCGCGATGCCGCACTGCGCCTCGTAGCCAAGCTTGTTGAAAACGACGGTCGCGGTGATCCGGGCGAACAACTCCGGGCTGAGTTCGCGTTGCGCCTCCTGCCGCACCAGCCGCTCCATGGTTTCGTATTTCGACTTGCGCATCGTCAGGATGCGTTGCGATCCGAGGTTGCTCGTGAGCACGCAATACCAGGGCGAGAAATCGAGCACCCGGTTGCCGCCGGTCGTCAGCCGCGCGACATCGAGCAGTTGCAGCAGAATATTCAAAACTCGTGGGTGCGCCTTTTCGATTTCATCGAAGAGCAGCGTTCCCACGCCGGCACACGCATCGAACCCTTCGGCAATCCGGCCCGGATCGTCTCGCGAGGTGCCAAGCAGCAGTCCGAGCCGATCCGGCGTCTGGTACTCCGACATGTCCAGCCGCACGAGACGGCCCGGCCCGATCAGATCTTCCGTGAACCGCAGGCTCAGCTCCGTCTTGCCCACGCCGGTCGGACCAAGAAACAGGAAGCTCGCTTTCGGTCGGCCGCGCTGGGTCAACCCGAGTTCACCATGTTGGAGCCGCTCGACCACGGTGCGCACGGCCTCGTCCTGCCCAATGATCGCCCCACGCAGCCGGGTCGGCAGCGCACGCAGGGTTTCCCTGGAGTGGGCGGCGGTCATCGGGGTTCACCACCTTGGCTGGCCGCCGCTTGATGTGGCAGACGAAGCAGTCGCCGGCGAGGAGGTCGCCGGGCGTGGCCCGCGCAGACGCGCCTCCAGTTCCTGCACGCGGGCCCGTTCCTGCTCGAGTTGGCGGCGCAGCGTGACCGTTTCCGCCGCCTGAGTGACGAGTCTGCCGAACTGCGCCTGCGCCTGTTGCTCGGTCGTTGCGATCGTCGCCCGAACGGCGCGCAACTCTGCCGTGATCTGTCTTTGCGCCGCGAGTTCCGCGGCCAGTTCGTCGCTCGGCGGTAGCGGCGCATAGCTCGCCGGCGCGAAGGCGCTCCGCGGAACCGTCGTCAACCATGCCCCTTCCGACCGACCGGCGGGGAGCCGGGTGGCGCGATAGACCGCGTGGGGCTCGTGCCGCACGCACGGGTCGTCGGCATCGCGATACCCGCGAATCTCGTAGCGCGTCTCGACGAGTTGCGTGGCGGCCGCTTCACGGATGCGTGCGGTCGGCGCGGCGTCCACGGCGCTTACCGTCGCGTCCGCCACCGGCCGCGACGTCGCGCAGCCCGCAGCGCTCAGGACGACAAAGAGGAAATAGACCCGGTGCATGCTCATCCCTTCGTTTCGGCGGACACGGGCTCCGGCGCGGACGCCGACGTTTTCAGTTTCACACCGGCGACCTTGGCTTGCTGCGGATCGACGGTTTCGACGACGTAGACGTAGAATTCCTTGCCCGCGGGCACGCGCACGAAGTAGCCGTTCTGTTCGATGTCTTTCAGCGTGCGGTGCGCGTAGAGTTCGAACACTTCGCCCACGCCCTCGCGCACCCCGTTCGAAACGGAACCCGTGATCGTGCTGCCGAGCGCGGTCTGGGTGCGGTCCTGCGTCCCGCGCGCGAACCCGCTGAGCGCGGCGGCCGCCAGCATCTTCAATTCCTGCAGATCGTCCGCCGCCATCAGCCGGCCTTTCAGCCCGGCCGAGCCGTCGGTGATCCCGTAGCCGTCGATGTCGTGATCGTATTCACGATCCAATGCTACGCCGGTGAAGGCCAGTTCGCGCCCATCCTGCCACACAAATCGCCAGGTGCCGGCGGCGGTGATTCGGTCGCGGAGCCGCCCGGCCTGGGCGCTGCCGTGCACCAGCGTATTGGCCGGTATCACCCGCTCCCCGTTTTGCCACACGTCTTCCAGCAGCACCGCGATGACCGGGGTAGCCAGGTTCGCGCTGTCGACCGTGTTGACGAGTTTGCATTTCAAAAGCGTGCCGAACGGGATGAATCGCTCCGGCGGGGGCGCCTCCCGTGGCGGCGGAGACGGTGACGGCTCGTAGGCCGTCAGCAGGGAGGGATAGCGGATCTTGCGCGGCTTCTCCGGTGGCGGCGCTGGCGGCGCGGCGCGTTCCCTCGCGACCGTTGTCGGTGGAGGGACCGGACGAAACGGCACGATGCCGCCGTTCGCCGCCGTTGCTGCGGCGCCCGGTGGCCGCGCTTCCTGCGGCACGCCGTCCTCCAGCCCTTCGCTGAGCGGCGCCCGCATCCGGCCGATCTCGATTTTCTTGGTACTCTGCGCCGCCAGGCGCGCCGCCTGCCGTTCCGCGGCCTGATGCCGGCCGTAGAGCGCCAGCCCGGTGAACAGCACGATCACGAACACGACGAAGAGCCCGAACTTGCTCGTCAGAAAGTTCCGGAGGGTGCGCGGATTCATGACGACGGAGGCGCGGACGCCGCGGCAGCGGCCGCAGCGGTGTCGGCCGGTTCGCGCCGGACGGTGTGGATGAGGATCGTGAAGGCGTTGTCCGCGCTCAGATCGTTGCGCGTGCCGTCGGGCATCCCGATGATCGCGAACTCGGCTTCCGCGGCTTCGCCCGGCTGCAAAGTACGCGGACCGTTGGCGATCGACTGCGCGAATCTCTCGTTCGCGACCCGAGCCGCAAAGGTGCTCGGCGCCAGCTCGAGCACTTGGTCGGTCCGGTTCCGGAGGTTCAAGAGGAACACGACTGCATCCTCCTTGGGAAAGCGGTAGACTTCCTGGACCTCGATCTCCAAGTCTGGCAGCTCCACCTTCCGGCCTTGCGCGCGCAGCGTCACGCCCTCGACCGCCGCGGGGAGCGACTTCACGAGCACCGGGTACGCCCGGGCGCGATCCAGGAGGCTCAACCCAATGCGCGGCGTGAATCGCACCGGCTCGGGCGGACGGGAAAGCTTCACTGGCGCCCCAACCACCGGCCGTTTGAATATCGCGCTCGCCACCGGCTGGGTGGCGACCGTCCGCAGTTGCAGAACATGCGCCGCGTTTTCGAAGATGACGGTGAGGGTCGCGGTCGCGTCCGGCTGCAGACTCTGCACGAGGAGAAAGTTCGCTCCCTTGGCGTGCGTCACATGGAACCGCAACCGCGTGCCCTCCTCGACCTCCGTCGCCGCGCCGCCGTCATCGATCAGCATGTCCGCTCCGGCGATCGCGGTGATCGCACCCGGCAGCGTGATCGTCGTCACCTCGCGCGAGACGGGCAGATCGATCGCGACGTGCGGATCGAGCACAAACTCGCGAATCGTTTGCGCGGAAACGCCCGAAAATGCCACGAGAAATCCCAGGAGTGCCGTCCGCATAACTACTCCTAAGTTCGGGTGACCGGCTCGACCTGAAACGCGGCCACCGCCGTCGGGAACCGGCCGTTGCGCGTCAGATCGGGATTGAGCAGGAACTTGAATTTCACCCGGTAACGCAGCACCTCCGTGATCGGCGCGTTCTGGAACGCACCGACCCGGATCAACTGCACGTCCACCGCCGTATAGAACGCATTGTCGCGGGTGCTCAGAATCTCCGGCACCCCCGTCTCCACCTTTTGGTGCAGCGACTTCGCCTCAAACTCCGGCTTGGTCTTGTCGATCGCCGCCTGGGCCGTTTTCGCCGCCTCTTTCAAGAAGAGCACCTTGAACAACTCGGGGTTGTCCAGTCCTTCGGGGTTGCGTTCGAAAAGCGCCTTGCACGCGAGCTTCGTCTGCAAGGCGTGCACGTCTTTCGCGCGCTGGATATCGACGACCGGAGAGACGTAGTAGGTGCCGAGGCTGTCGATCACCACCACCTCCCGCTTGCGCGTCAGTTGCTCGATCAATGCGTGTCGGTCCCACGCGGCCCAAACCCACGCCGCAACGGCGACCAGAAACCAGATCAGCGACTGGCGGCGCTGCCGCGTGAAGATCGCCAGCAACGTGGACTTCGGTTTGCCGAAGCTGGCGGCAAGCGGTGGTGTGCGCGCCGTTGGGGGCTCGGGCTGCGCGATCATGGCATTACTTTCTTGGGGGCTGTTTAGGTGGGGTGACGTTGACGCAGGGGCGGGACACAGAACCGGTTGGCGCAGTGCGTTTCGGTTCTGGGGATATGAAGAGCGCAACGAGCTTCTCCTCGGCTGTGGCCAGCCGAGATCGTGCGCGAGCTTGCCGCTCCAAGGCTTCGGTGAATTTACGATTTAGCATGGGCTTCGATTTCGATGGCAGCTTGGTTTGGATCCGGGTGATGCGGCTGATGAGCAAAGTTGCTCGGCCGCTGGTGCCGTTGGCGTGAATTCTCCGAGAACTGAGCTGTGAAAGCCTCGACTGCGGCGGCACGGCGACTGTCCGCCGATGCCATTTCCGCCATCGCCGAAGTCTGGCGTCGGACAAACTGACCTCGATAGAATCCCGCCATACCTCCGACTGCGGTTGCGGTGGATTGAGGAAAGCCCCCTCCACGAGCGGCCGACTCGGTTCCCGCAGCCATCGCGCCGGCGGCTGCCGCCGTGACCGCGACAGCAGCCGAAGCACCGCCGGTCACGGCGGCAGTCGCCGCCCCAACGCCACCGATCAGACCGGCTTGAGCGACACCGCCCACTCCCTGTCCGAACGCGGCAGCGGGATTCGCACCCGCCAGGAGCATGCGCATTGTAATGTACGGAGCCAAGCATGAACTAAGAATCATCCAGGCGCCGATCAATAGGACGGTGAGCATAGGAGCCACCATTGACGACGGGGAGATCACGATCGGAATGAGGCTGGCTTTCGCCGCAGCGTCCAACATGGCGTTAGTGACGACTGCAGCAATCGCCCATCCGAACGGCCAGCACACCAGCGCAGCCAAACCGATGACGTACTTGCGGCCCACCCCTTCCATCGTCCGAAGCATGAAGAACGAAAGAAAGAGCGGACTGAGCGACCAACCGGCAGACAACAAAATGTCACGGAACAAATTCACGATGTATTGTACACCCCACGACAGCCATCCAAATAACCAGAGCAGTGCGTAGCAGATGGCCGTGCCAATCGAACCCGTTTCCCAGATCACGTCCCACACGCTGACCTCACCCGCAGTGGGTGATCGTCCCGCGAGGAACTGAACGAACTTCTCGTCCACTGCTGTGGGATCGACGCCAAGCAAATCGGCGAAGGCCCTTACCACGTCATTCAGCCGAATCAGCCACTCCCTAAGAAGTATTGTCGCGAGCCCGACGAAGAATAGCCGAGTGACAAGCCTGATTAGGTTGCCCGGCTCCCATCCCTCTCTGAGACCACGCAGCACAAACCCCGTCGCCGCGATGGCGCTCGCGACGTAAGCACACGCGCCCCAAAGGTTCGAAAGCCCTTCGAAGTAAGTGTCGGGAAGAATGCTGCCGGCGGGCGCAGCCATGAAGAGTCCTATTTCTTAGGTTCCACTTTGCCGGCGTCCGTGTCCTTGCTGGGCGTAAGCTTCCGGTCGTGGCGGGGTTTGAAGGTCTGCGGCAGCTTCTGCATTTCGGTCTTTGCCGCTTCCGCTTGCGCCTTGGCAGCGGCCTCTTGTTTGGCTGTTTCGGCTTCGGCCTTCTGATCGGTGCATCCGACCAACGCCGTAAGGACCATCATGAAGATCAGGGGGCGGATGAGTTTCATGGCCATCGCGCGGTGAGACAATGCACCCGGGTTTTCGTGCCGATTTACGGAGTGTATGGGGTTTCCTTCACGTAAAGCAGGATGGACTCGTATGACGGGGTGAACGTCGCGGTGACCTTCTCCGCTTCCTGCTGTGCGAGCTTCCGCCGCGCCTCGGCATCGGCTTCGTTTTGCGCATCCGTCATCGCAACCGATTCGGCGGCGCGGACCTGGATCTCCGCGGCACTCAAAGCGACCTCGGAGTCCAGGGCAGCCAGCTGACTGTACTGCGCGTTCAGGATGGCCTCCAACTTCTTCTCCTCCGCATCAGTTTCGGCCGCCTGCAAAGCTTCACTGGTGCGCGCAATCGCTTTCCGCAACTCCTCCCGCCGGGCATACGCATCCGCCTGAACTTCTTTGAATTCGTCCACCATGGTGGTGATCTCGTGCGCCGGTTTGTAGATCTCGGAGTCACGCACCAGCACTCCCCCCTCGAAGTCGGGGAATTCATTGAGAACAGGTCGGAAGATTCCGTCGCGGGTGTCGCCGAAGATTCCAAAGCCATCGACCTTCGCCGTGGTTTCAGCCCACAGCTTGATTCGCGTCGGGAGATCCAGATCCAATCTGAACTCGGCGAAGCCGACGATCGACTTGATGTCAGCCATCTTGCCGAGCCGGTCGAGTTGGTCCTGCATCTGTTGGATCTGGTGGATCTGGTTGCTGATCTGCTCGGCCTCCTTCGCGATTTGCTCCACCAAGGCGGCGTAATTGGTGATGCTCTGGGAGAGATTTGCGGCATCGATGACGGCCCATTGCGCCGAGCACGGCGCACCCAGCACCAGGATGGACGCGGGAAGCAGCGACCGGGTTTTCATGACCCAGACTCCTTTCGCGGCATCACAACACGAATGACCCGCGTCGTTGGTTCGCGCCGGACGCCGTCGCGGTCGCTCTGCGGCACGCTGATCTCGTACAAGCTCTCCTCATAACCGTCGCCCTCGTGGGATCGCTGGTTTTCCCGGGCGATCCAGTACTGTTGTTTGACCGCGTTCGACTGACCTTTCTCGTAGCCCGCCAGAAACGCCTCCCGTTGCGCCTTGTTGCTGAAATAGTTGATCGTCTCCCCGGCAACGAAGCCCACGGCCGCACCGACGGCCGCATTCTTCGACTTTCCGTTTCCCTCTTTTGCGCCGACGTAAGCGCCCGCTGCAGTGGTCGCGCCGGTCGTCGCGAAATCACGCGTGCGGCCGGCCGAATCCGCGCCCGTGGTGGCGCAGCCCGACGAGAGCATCAGGATCAGGACCGCAACAAGGAGGCCGGTCACGTAGGGCTGAAGATAAGCCAGAGTATCCAACAAGCGGCTCATAAAGCTCCTTTCGATATGTGATGATTCGCAGGCGTGTTCTGCTACGATTCGCCGATCAAGAGCCGCTGGCCCCGGTGCTCGGCCATCGTCTCGCGGGCGGGCTCGCGATGGTACTGCCGCTCAATCACCGCGTCGATGAAGTCGATCGCGTCCATCCGGCCCGCGAGAAAGGCCCGGATCTCCGCCTTCGTGCGAATTCGTTCGGCGGGAGACAGATTCGGCGCGTCAAAAATCGATTCGATGTCGGCGATCGCTGCCAGCGCCGCGTCGGCCGAAGGATCTTCCTCAAGCCGATTGATGACCGGCGTCAACCGTTCCGCGAGCGCGTCTTCTTCCACCTGCTTGTAGCCTTCGAACAGAAGCTCCTCCACCGAGTCGCTCGTGCTGTCCACAAACGCGTCGACCTGATCCACGATGCCACGGGTCGGAGTGGTCTCTGCCCACTCTTCAACCAGGTAGTACTCCGGCTGGTCCCTGCCAAAACCGCCCTCAATCCACCGCCACGTCAGCTGAGTGTGAGGCTCGGTGACGCCGCCATTCGAACGATGGTTCGTCCGGCGGGACAGGGGGAAACTGAACAGGACACGTGTCGCCGGTCGGCTGAGTGACTCCGCCGAGAGCAATGCGTCGGCGTTCCGTTGGCGCCATTCATCCAGCTGGCGCCGGGTAACCGCGTCGATCTGCTGGGCCTCAACTTGAATTTCATGATGCGTTTTCATGCGTTCGCGACAATTCCGTCCACCACGTTGGCGTAGCCCTTGAGTTCTCTCGCGCGCTGATCGTAGTGCGCACCGGAGCTCGACGCGCAGTAGAGCATTTCCCGGGAGGCGACGTTGCGCATCGTCACGATCATCGGCCGGCGCTCGTCGGTATGATAATACGTGAACTGCGAGTACTTCGACCCCACGAGTTTCTCCGGCTCGGGATGGGTCATCACCGCGTCCTTCACCGTTTCTGGGATCGGAAAATCCTTCGCCAGATCCTCGACATCGGCGCGGTCGCTCTGGCGCAGCAGGAAGAGGATGCGGCTGTTGCCGAGCACCGGCCCGCGGATGTCCGAGTTCCGGAACTGCTCGTAGTTCTGGACGGAGGCCAGATTCCAGACGTTGTACTTGCGGAGTTGCTGGTAGGACTCCCGCAGAACCTTCTTCCCGGTCGGAATCAGTGCGAACCTCGCGACTTCCTCGAAGACGTTCGCCTTTCGGAGGGCCCGCGGAAGCCGCATCATGTGCGAGCGGGTGTAGTTCGCGATCAGGAACGCCGCCGCCGCTTTCAACTCCTCTGCCGATTCGGGGATGTAGCCTAGTTCGAAGTGCGCGATCTTGCCCGTGAGATTCACGTTCGACACGCCATCGAACAATTCGCCGTAAGCACCGTTCGCACTCCAGGGTTCGAGCAGGGTCGCGAGATAGCGCATCTCCTCGGCGTGCGGCCCGGAGGCTTCGGCGGCGAGCAGCTCCTGCAAGTGCCCATGCTGCGGGTAGTCGGCGGGCGCGAAGTCCGCGAAGACGAGATTGCGAAGCTGCGGCGCAGTGGCGGCGTCCTTCGTGAACCGGTTGACTTCCGCCTCGGAGAAGCGGGCCAGGAAACTCTCGGCTTCGTCTTCGTTCGCCGAGCGAAACTCGGCGAATTCGAGGAACGCATCGAGGTCCGTCGCCTGCGGGCCCATCCGCTCCCGGCGGTAGGCGTCGAGCGCGCAGGCGTGTCGCGCGAGTCGCAGCGACGCTTCCGGCTGCTTGTTCACGTACCACCGCGCGAAATCGTCGTAGAGCCGGCTGATCGCATTCACGACGAGCGCCTGCCGCAGCTTGTTTTTGTCTTCGTCCCGCGACTGCCCCACCATCAGCATCGGCAGCGCCGCCGCCGCGCTCAGGTGGAGACCGCTGAGCGGCATTCCACGCGTATCGAGGTAGTTCATCGTGAGCTTGCCGTTCGCTTGGATGACGATGGGCTCGGCGCTCGGATCGACCGTCTTCGTGTAGACGTTGTACGCCCCGCCTTCCTCCACGATCATGGTGAACACCCGGTGGCACTCGGTCTGACTGAGAATGCTGATCGTGAGGACGGTCTTCCCCGAGCCGGTCGTGCCAAGGACCACGGCGTTTTGCGGCGTCAGGCTGTTGCCTTCACCGACGAACGTCCGGCCGCCGACCAGGTTCCCGTTGTTCCCTTCGAAGATGAACTCCGCCTCGTCCAGGTGTCCGACCGGGGTCGAGGAGAACGGCAGGATGTTCGCGACGAGCGCGTCGTCGTAGTCGTGCCAGAGGGCGGAGTAGCGGCTGAACGACCAGCCCGGCCACGAACTGTAGAAAAAGTTGCGCGCCGAGGGTTCGAGCGCCGGCTCGTAGGCCACAGCGCGCTCCATGTTACCGATCGCGGCCTTGAGCGCCGTCAGCTTGGCGCGCAGATCGTCGCGCGACTGGTCCCAGGCGCGGAGGATATACTGCACGCGGTACGGTGAGCTTTCGCCGCTGGAATAACGGGCGATCTTCGCCGCCTTCGTCTGCATGGCCGCGAGCAGCTTCACCTTTCGCAGACTTTCGTAATCGCCCTCGACGCGGGTCAGTTCCTTCTGCTCACGCTCGATCAGCCGCTCGACGTCGAGTGGCTCGACGTTGACCGTGATCGCGTAGTCGCGAAATCCGAGCTTCGTCAGCAGGTACACAATCCCGGGACGCGTGCGCTTCGGCAGCGACTTGAGGACCAGCATCCCGTGGTAATACCCGTCGTGGTAAAACCCCGTGTCCGGCTTCTCCAGCGGTCGGCATTCGCCATGCCAGCAGTTTTCCTGGATCGACTTCTCCGGATCGAAGAACTCCAGCGGGTCGGTGATCTTCCGGTCGGCTAGGGAGGGGTTGAGGAATTCGAGATAATGCAGGAAGTGATCGGCGTCGGTCATCCGGCGGACCCGGCCGCCGGAACCGAACAGCGCTTCGAGAAAACGGCCGATCTGGTGAAATTCCTCCTGATACGCGCTCAGGAGCGCTTCGATCGAAAGGCGGCCGGCCTTGTGCGCCAGCGCGTCGGCGGTCACCGGCATCGTGAAATAGAGCCGGAGCTGTTCCCGGCGCAGCAGGGCGGAATCGGCCTTCTTCCAACCGCGCACGAAAACCTCGTTTCGGACCCGTTCCGTCCACGGATTCTTCGCCAGCTCGACCGTGTTCTTGCGGTAAGCGAGCAAGGGCCGGCGGAAGTCTCCATTGTTGCCCCACTGGACCTGGAGCCGCTGGCCCGGCTTCAGCACCGCGAGCAGCGCGATCAAATCCGACTCGAGCGCGTTGTGATGAACCGGATCGGCATTCTCCAAATCCGGCGCGGTCACGTCGAATCCCGCCGCGATGAATCCGCCGGGTACGCCCTCGAAAACGATGACGTCTTCGCCGAAGTAGCCATCCACCGGTTCGAGTCGCATGTTCAAGTCTCCCCTTGCTCGGCGAGCGCGTCTTCCAGCAGCTCTTCCGTTGTTTCCAGCTCCTGACGGAGTCGTTCGTAACTGGACAATCTCACCACCGGTTCCTCCGCGGGCCCTTTCGGCGTCGCGCTGCCCTGAACGGTACGTTGTTTCCCCGGCTTGCCGGTCGCGGGGACACGGGTCCTGCGCACCCGCGGTTCCTCGACGGCGCGTTTTCGGTGCGCGTCGGACTGTTCTGCTCCCGGCCCGGCGCTCCCCGTGAAGGGATTCGCCGGGCGGTGCGCCCGCGGTCCAAAGGCCAGCTCCAGCAACCCGGATTCGATCAGCACCGACTCGAAGAAGTCGGTGTCGTAGTGCTCGGGCTTGTTGTTCTTGAGCGTGAACACATACGCGACCGAAAGCAGGCAGAGCACGACGCCGACAAAGAGACAGAGAAGCAGCGATATCCCAAAAATGCCCCAGCAGAGGATGACAATGAGGATCGACGCCCCCGCCGACCCGAGCAGATACCAGCCCGAGTTGCCGGTCATGCCAAGGAACTCGCCCTTCGACTGGGCGCCCTGGTTGGCATCGTGCTCGTTGGGAAGCGTGCGGTCCATGGCTCAATGTAGGTGTCGACCAACTTTCACGGGGTGAACGCCCCAACTTCCGGCGCGGTGAGCCCAAAGTTGGTCCACATCGTCCGGACGATCGCGAACGCCAGCCCACTGACCATCGCTCCGGCGAATGACCATTTCGCGATGGCGTGACGGCCCATCATCATCGCGATTCCCGCGGCGATGATCCCGACTGCGGCCAGCGTTCCGCTGAGATACATGATGACCGCGTTGCCCGACTCCACGGCGGTCTGCAGATCCGCCGCCTGGGCCTGCGCGAGCGACGGAAACGCGAGCGCCGCGACCGCCAGCACCCACAGCTGGCGCCGATTCTCGCCGCCTCGCGGCTGGACTTCCCAAAGGCGCAGTGCTTTTCCGATCATCACCGCGCCGCACAGCGATGCCGCCCAGGGCATCACGATCAGTAGCGTTGTCATTTTGATTTCTCCTTGCCGGCGTTTGCCTGGGGGCCGTTCCCCGCGCCCTTGACTCCTTCGCATCGGCGACGGACTCAATCGCGTCGGGCCGTCAAAAGAGGGAAGCGTCGCGCATCTTCAAGAACGCGCATCTACTGAAATTTCAGTAGGCGAGTTACGCCGCGTCTCTCCATCGGTAAAACGTCGCGCAGATTTTTCTCTCGTGGAATCGTCGCGCCGATTCGCATTACTCCTGTCCGAGTTCCAGCTCCGTCTGCCCGTTCCTCTTTCCAACCTTTCCGGTGGCTTTGTGGAAGTGAATTTCCGTCGCGAAGCTCTCCGCCTCGCGCTCCATTCTCTCGGCGAGTTCGGGCTGCGCTCGAAGCCGCATGAGTGTCCGCTCCTCGATGGCGAGATAGAGCGGCCGGAGATTGTGGCCGGTAATGACAATCACCCAGTCGCCCAGCTCGATCTTCAACGTATCCGGTTCTGTGCTATAGTCCCAGCGGCCCTCGATGTAGTGTTCCCACGGAAAATTCCGACTCTGGTTTTTTCCGTCGTCAAACGTCACGTGAACCGGTCGCGGTGACGTGTCGAAATGCTGCCGTGGTTTTTTGAAGGCAGGTTGCTCCATGGTCAGATCTCCCTTCTCTCATGCATCGCCTCACGCAGTTCTTCCACGTGCGCTCTGACCGATCGCCAGATGTGCCGCACGCGGTCGCCCATTCGCCACAGCGGCCGCATCGCGATTTGCTCTGCCCGCGTGAGCCGGTGCCGTTGGATAAATTCCGTCGCCAGTTCCCGACCCGAATCGGAGTGCGCGAGCCGGTTCAAGATCGCCTCGCGGTGCGAGACGTAAATCCGATGCGCGCCCCGGTAGCGGGTGTTGCCGACGTAGAACTGCCGGCGCATGAGGGCGCGTTCCGCCACCTCGCCGAGGACGAGCAGCGATTCTTCGGCCGTGCTGCCCTGCGATCGATAAGACGTGAGCGCATGGCCATAGGTCCACGCCCGAAACTCCGCCGGCAGCTTCGTTCCGTCGGTTAGCAGGATCTCGTTCTTGACGGGGTCGACCTGCGCCACGTCCTTGAAGTCGCCGTTTGCGAATTCCTGGTCGTCCTCACGGCCGCGGATCAGGAGCCGGTCCCCCACCGCGACCGGCAACATCTGCGGACGGCCGACGTCGAAGGTTCCGCGCTGCTTGCGGGTGATTTTCGCGAAACGCCCCTTGGCCCCGGTGACCTGGAGCCCGTCAGGCAGGATGGCTGTCACCTCGGCGGCTGTGCCCCGCTTGAAGAACCGCGTATCCCGGACGAAGAGCAATCGGTCGCCGATCCGGTATTGGTCCCAGTGCGTCTTCTGTTCTTCGCTCCACCCGACCGGCTTCACCGCCTCGCGCACCACCTCCACCTCGCCGAGCAGTCCGCGGCGACGCAGCGCGGCGCGCGCATGCACGTTGAAGCGTTCGATTTCGTCCCAGAAGGGGATGACGACCAGCGTCTCGACCCGCTGCGCGAGATTGCTCGCGTAGTGCTCGGCGGCCTGGGTGAACAGGGCTTCGTCGTCACCCAACTCGCGAATCAGTCCGCGGCGGGCGGCATAGTGGAACGCCTCCATCACCTCTCCCGACGCCAGCATGCGGCTGAATTGCCGGTCGGTCTCGCCGCGCTGGCGCAGGACCTCCGACAGCCGGACCACCGGCACGCCGGAGTGTTTGATCACATTGCGCAGGGCATCGCCGCGCTGGACGCTGTAGTGCTGTTTCGTATCCCCCACCAGGAGCAGACGCGCCCGCTGCTCCCCGGCGAGCCGGGTGAGCCCGTCCAATTGCTGCGTCGACAAAAGTCCCGCCTCGTCGACGAGAACCACGCGTCGCGCCGACTGCGCCTGCAAGACCTCGCTCACGAGGAAACGCTGGACCGTGTCCGCGTGCTCGAATCCGGCGCTCACCAGCGCTTCCCGCGCGCGGGTCGTCGGCGCCAGTGGCAGGAACGGCTGGCCGCCGGCCTGCCGGTGCGCCGCTTCGATGGCGCTTAGGACGGTCGTCTTGCCGGTGCCGGCGTCGCCAATCAAGACGCTCACGAAATCCTTGCTGGCGAGCAGTGCCCGCGCGGCGGCCAATTGTCCGCGCGTCAGTCGTTCCGGCAGATGCGACGCCGTGCCGAGCGGGAACCGCGTGTTCCGCCCCTCCATGACCCGCCGGACCGTGGCCGCTTCTTCGAGTCGGATCGGTCGCAGGCTCATTTCGCCGTCGCGGCGAATCGCCTCCGGATGCTGTTCGAGCGCCTGGCGTAGCTCCCGCCAGCGATAGAAGTCGGGGTGGAGATCGAGCGCCGCGTTCAGGATCTCGCCTTCGCGAACGACGCTGCTGCGCTCGTAAACGTGGCGCAGCGCGGCCTCCAGGACGGCCAGCGTCTGGCCTTGCGACCATTGCCGCCGCGGCGCTCGACCGCGCGCGGCGGTCACCAACCCAGCGAGCGCCTGCGCTTCCTCGCCACTCAATTCGGCCCGCTGGCGTGCGCGAACCTCCGCCGTGCTGACGTTCGTCAGCTTGTCCGCCCGCGACTCCCGCACGAGAATTCTCAATTCACTGTTTGTCGGCCGGCGACCCTTCTTCTGCGCGAACTCGTCCGCCAGCTGCTGCACGCGCCGTGTGCGTTTCGAAAAACGCTCGCGCAGGTGTTCAACCCCGCGAATCGAAAACCCATTCGCGTTCATGTCATACGGCTCATACCCGAGTCCGCGCAGCCGGGCGGCCAGCTCACGATAAAGGACCTGCCGGAGATAGCCGGAGGCGCGGAGCATCTCGGCGGGTTGCAGGGCATACCACCCGCCGCGCTCCGCATCCCAGGTGGCATTCGCGAAGACGGCATGCGCGTGCAACTGCGGATCGAGATCGCGGCTCGTGTTGTGGAAGAACAGCGCGCCGGCGAAATTTCCGGTCAGCCGGAACGCTTCGCTGGCTCGCGCGTCCCCGCGCCGCTCCCGCACGGCTGCGAATCGCTCCATCTCTTCGAGCGCGATTTTGACCGCCTCCCGGAAGGCGGCATCGATCCGTTCGTCGTTGCCGAGCATCGCGAGCACGCTCACGTCCTTGGGCGCCGACAATTGCACGTCGAAGAACGCGACCCGTTGCGTGTCCTCGCGGGCGGTGAGCCGCTTCCCCGTCCGTGGATCCCGATTGCGTCGAAGCGCCTCGAACGGTTTCTCCTGCACGCCGCCTTCCAGGCCGAGCAACGTCGCGCCGTGCCCGATCCATTCGCCCTGGACCTCCTTCTCCCCCTCGGTCCAGTAATCGTTTTTGTTCAGGTGCTGCGAAAGGTAGGTTGCACCGTTGCGGATGACTCCGACCGTGATCATGCCGCAAAAGTCGCTCGCGGACGCGCCTAAACTCAATCGCGCGGGTCTGCTGAATTCGCCGGAGCCGTCCTACTGCGATTCCAGTATTCCCGGATCATCGTTCGAGCGCCGCTGGCTGCGATCAGCCGGCCTAGTTACCGAACGTCACCCGCCCCTGATTCTGCCAAGACGCTGTACCCTTACGAGTTCGTAAGGCGTCGGAGATTTCGTAAGTCACTCTGAACGGGCGGCCAGATGCGCCTACTGATTTTTCAGTAGATGCCGGCCCTCGACGCCCACAGTGCCGCGTCTTCATGTGCCATGAGCCGATGATCGCGACCCTCAAGATTCCTGCGCCATCTGTGGTCCTGCGCGAAGCATTGCACCACCCACACGCACCCACGGTCGGCGCGTTCGCGGTCGCAACCTTTGCGCTCGCATTAGCCGCCTGGTTCATCCTGCGGAACGTCCGGCACAATGAGCCCGGACTGAAGGCACCGGCCGCGCTTCTCCTCGCCCTGATCCTCGCAGCGAGCGGGGTTTTCGCGGCTCAGCGGCTCTCGGATCCATGGCGTTGGCCGGTCGGCGGAGCCGTCTGCGTGATCGCGGCGAGCCTGTTTCTCTTCGCCGATCGGAACCGATTCGTGCGCGATCCGCACGGCGAAATCGTCGCCGATCGATGGGAAATCGTCCTGAAATTCGCGCGGTTTCAGTGGACGCGCGACAAGGCGAACCGGCACTTTTTCTTCACCGGCGACACGGGTTCGGGGAAGACGACCGGCATGAACGGCCTGCTCACGGCGCTCATGAAACGCAATCCGCACCTCGGCGGAATCGTGATGGCCAACAAGGGCGACGAATGGTTTTTCATCGAGTGGCTCGCCAAAAAGTGCGGTCGCGAGCACGACCTGATTCGACTGCATCCACGGGCGCTGGATGATCCGCCCGGGGAGCCTCAGCACCGGCTCAACGTCACCGGGGACGTACGGCTGCCCTTCACCACGCGCGCCCGGATCCTCGTGGACACGGCCGCGGCGCTCAATCCGAAGGACGAGCGCAGCTTCTTTAAGATCAAAGGCGCGGCCCACATCGGCCGGGCGCTCGAACTCCTGACGGACCTGAAACGCCCCGCAACGGCGACCAATGCCTACATGCTCCTCACGTCCGAAAAGGAGCTTAAAGCGGCGCTGGACAAGCTCACGGAGCTCGAGCCGACCCCGCGCCGGATCCAGTTGGCGGAAGTGCTGGAGCAAACCTACCTGAAGCACGAGGCGAAGGAGCAGCGCGCCGGCGAGATCGGCACCTCGCAAAATTACCTGGAATATCTCGGCACGCCCGAAGTGGCCGAGGTCTTCAGCAGCAACGCACCCGACACCTGCTGCGTGGCCGACGTGGACAAGGGAAAGATCCTGTGCGTTGACGTGCCGCAGGATTTCACCACCGAGCGGCAGTACATTTTCACGGTGATGAAGCTGCTCCTGTACCGCCACGCTCTGCGGCGGTACGCCCTTCCTGGCTGGCGAAAATACGCGCTGAACCAGCTCATTTACGTCGGTGACGAGTTCCAGACGGCCATCACGGCCAGCTTCGACGGCACGAGCGATTTCAACGTCGTGGACCGGTTGCGGGATTGCCTCCTCATGCTCATCGTTTCCGCCCAGGCGTTCGAATCGCTCGTTCCGCCGCAAACGAAAGAACAGGCCGAGGTGCTCGCGCTCAACCTAAAGAACCTTTTCATGTATCGCGCGGCGTCCGAAGCCGACGCCTTCCGCTGCGCGAACGCACTCGGCAAGCGCTGGGTCGAGCGGGCCAGCCGGACCGTGCACCTCGACCACACCGCGTACACGTATTCCCGGGCCGAGGAATTCCGGATCAAGCCACACGAATTTCGCAACCTGTCCGACCACACAGCGATCGTTCGCCACTGCACCAACGGTTACAAGAAGGTCCGGCTTCGCCCGCGCGGCGCCACCATTTGATTCCGATTCCCGATGAATACGAACGAAACCCCGGATCCCAGCGCGGCAAACTTGCTGACGCTGCGCAATCAACCTGACCCCGTGAAGGTCATCACCGACCGACTGAGAGTGCGGGAAATGGGGCCGGCCGATCACATCCGCACCAAGCACGAGGTCAAAGCGTGGGTGGAAACCGCCGGCGACGCGAAGGAAGCGGAGGCGATCATCACGCGCGCCCGCGCGCGTCGGGAATTGCAGCAAACCCAAAGCGTCACGCAGAAAATGACCGAGCGTCAGGGCCAGCGGATGGACCCGTGACGTCAGGCGGCTACTCAGCTGCAACGGCGGCGATGACCTCCGCCGCGACGAGACAACCCTGCTGCAAGGGTTTCGTCGGGACCACGAATTGCGCCGGCCGGTGTCCCGCGAAAACTCGGGCGCAAGCGGCGTTCACGCCGTCCAATGTTTTGAGGTCGGAAACATAAAGCGTCACGCGTAGCACGCGCGCGAGCGAACTGCCCGATTCGGTGAGAACCGTGGCCACATTGCGCAGGGCTTGCTCGGTTTGTTGCTCGGCTGCGCCCTCCACGGGCCGGCCTGTTTTTGGATCGATGGGCAACTGACCCGCGACATACACAATTCCCGCGTGGACGACGGCCTGGGCAAAATGGCCGTTGTTCGCCGACGCACGCGGCGCCCGCACGAATCTGAGGCCCACCGGCGCGTTCGCGGGACGCACGCTGCGCGGCTCCAAGATCAGGCAGAGGCCCGTCAGCCCTGCTTCAGCCTTGTGAAACTCGGACACCTGTACGCCCCGCGTCACGATGCCGGCATCCCGGAGACGTTGCTCCGTTTTCGGAAACGCCTCGCTCACCAGCGTCGTGCCAGCGACCGTGAGCGTGTTGGCGGCGAAGGGCTCGCCTTCATCGACCGGGATCAGAACCAGATCTCCGAAGGTGTTGCCATCCACCCATGAGGTATTCGCCACCAGGAAATGGGGCGGGACGAAGGTGCAGGCGAACTTGAGATGAGCGCACCCGTGGACTTCGACCGTCCGCACCTCGTAGCCGTAGGGTTCGATAGTTCCGGCGAATTCGGCGATGCCTTCCGCGCTGGTGTGGCGCGAAATGCCGGCGAAAAGCGTGCGTCCGATCCGCACGACATCGCGACCGTCCAGGCATGCCGGCGCGACAATCCGCACGATCGGCCGGTGGTTGGCCAACGCCGTGGCAATGGTTTCGACCTCCGACTCGCGGGAGAGCCCGCGCGGCTGCGTGATCACCGCCACCTCCGGCAGGACGACGGCGGCATGGTCGACAGACACGCCATCGGGTTGATCCGGCGACGCTGGGATCAGCTTAACCTGCGCGCCCAATTCCTTGAGGATCGCGACGAGCTGCGAGTGCTGTTTCCGGAGCAATTTCAGATCAATCGGCGCGCGAAAGTCGCGCACTCCGAACTGCGGCCCGGGTTCTCTCAGGAACGCGATCATCGTTATCCTTCGGTTATAGATCGATGGATTTTCGCGTCCGGCCTTTGCCGGCCAGCGTCCTCTCTCAGTGCCTGATGTTCTGCGAACACAGCAGGAAAGTGGGATCGGGAAATCTCGGATGTCAGTCGGGATGGATTGACAACGATCTCTCCACCTAGGACGCGCCAAGGCAAAAACCAAACCGTCGCGGCCTGTTCAAAACGGATTCAAATCGCGCAGCGAATTTGCGAAGGCTCTGCCGCCGGTGATCGGTACATGAATGGGCAAGAGTCGACGGCACCTCCTGTTCCTGGAAGACAATCGCGACATCCATCTCGCGTTCCTCGCCTTGTTCGAGCGTGTGTTCGGCTACGCGGTCCACCCGGTGGGCAGCATCAAGGAGGCCTCCGGACTACTCGGCCGACAGAACATCGACGCGGCGGTGATCGATCTGGCTTACGGGCCCGAGCTCTCGGCCCGTCTCGCCATGCTCCGGAGTTGGCGAACTTGCGGGGAGGGCTTTCCAGTGATCACGACGTCTGCGCACGACTACGATGGCTTGTGCATCGAGGCACTGGCAGCCGGGGCCGATGATTTCCTTCGTAAACCATTCCGGTTTTCGGAGCTGGCCGCCCGGATCGAACGCCAGCTTTCACGCGGTCATGATCTGTCCGCCCGGCAGCCGAAGCTCGATGGCATGCACCTTCCTCCGGCTGCCTTCGAGTTCGCCGGGGCGGTCATTCATCCAGACATGCGAGCGACTTTTCCTGACGGAACCGCTCTTCAGCTATCGGCAAAACAGGTTGGCATCCTGCAGGGATTCGCGCGTCACGCGGGCGCGCTCGTCCTTCGAAATGATTTGATTCACGCCGTCTGGGGCGCCGATGCGAATACCAACAGCAAGTCACTCGACCAATACCTCTACGTATTACGCCGGATGTATCGTGCGGCCGGAATCGATCTCTCGCCTTACGTCACGCCTGTGCTCCGCGTTGGCTGGCGCATATCGGCGGACGCGGCAGCTGCGGCGGAGTACGTCGTACCGCGATGAACAGCGAACCGATCATCTTGGTGCTGGAGGACGAACGCCCGCAGATTCTCGCGCTGCGAGCTACGCTTCAACCGATCGGCAAGGTCGTGGATTTTTCTGATCCGCTGCGAGCGCTCGACTACCTTAACGAACAGCAGGTGGACGCGGCCGTGATCGATATCCACATGCCGGAAATGCCGCTGAACGGCGTGGAGTTTATCCGCGCCGTACGCTCGTTCGACAAGGATCTGGCGGTCATCATCCGCACCGGCGATACGTCGATCGAGATCGCGGAAGACGCGATCGAACTCCGGGCCTTTCGTCGCGTCATCAAGAGCAAAACGTCCGTACAGGAGCTACGTGAAGTGCTCCGCTCCGGCATCGCTGAGACGCGTAGCCGGAGACAGCTCAGTCGCGACGCCGCGTCCAGCGCCGATGCGTCACGGCGGCTCGAACAGACCCTCGGGTCGGTCGAGGACGAACTTTCGGCGGCCGAATGCTACAAGGCGATGCTGCACTCGCTACGGAATCAGCTCACAGCGATAGCAGGGTTCGCTGAAGTCTGGTGCGCGGTCCCGCCAGCGATCGATCACCGGCTCCTTCAGGACACGGCGTCGGAGAACGGCCGAGTCGTTTCGCGCATGCTCGCGGATATGACCGCGTTTCTGGAAGGACCGTTTGCGGAGCCTCAGACGGTAGGGGACCGGTGGGCTCGCGCTGACGTCAACGCCACGCTGGAGATTCTGAGGAAGCGTTTCGCCGCAGCGACAGTCTGGTCTGCGCAAAAGAAATCGGTGCAGATTTCCGGACTGCATCAGCCGCTGTTGGCCGAGGCGTCGCCTATCAGGCTTTTGACCGCTCTACGGCACACGACCGAGTTTTGCCTCGCCTCGTCGCCGAACGACACGCGGGTATTGCTGAGAACCGATTTCATCCCCGATCTGGAACACCACTTAGCCCGCCTCGGCGCGCAGCATCTCGTGTTCAATCGGCCAGCGCGATCCAGGGCGCTGGGTTACGTCTGCTTCGACTGGCGGGCAGGGCAGGTGATGCGAAGCCTGGAGCAGATTCGCCGGCAGATTCACGCTCACCCTGACGACCCGCGAACGGGAAACCTGCACATGATCAGCCTCAGTCTGGGTGAGGAACGAAACACCGTTGTCGTTCACGTTTCTCCCGAAAATCTTCTCTCGTTGCAGCTATTGGTTCCCACCGCCGAATGACCGCCCGACAGCGGCTGCATCAGTTATTCCATTTCAGAGCATTGTAGATCCAAAGCCGCGCCAGCCCCGCGTATTGATGGAGAGCAATATCAGCGATCGCGAGATTTGAACCCAACGGGAGAAGCGTGATGTTCCCGATGACGTAATCGGACGCCACGGGAATCGCGCGCACGCCGAAATTACGAAAATAGCGCAAGGCGCGCTTCATGTGCAGCCCTGACGTAACCATGAAAATGCGATCATACCGCTCACTCTTCAGGATTTCACTCGTCAGTTCCGCCTGCCGATACGTGTTCCGTCCTTTCCCTTCCACTCGGATATCCCCGACAGGCACGCCCAGCGCACGCAGCCGCTGCACGTATACGGGTTCCTTTGCAGTGCCGAGGTCGCTGATGTCGTCTCCAGTTACGATCAGTCGGCATGCGGCCCCGGTCGCGGTCGCAGAACGGTAGAGTTCACACGCCCGTTCAATGCGAGAATACGCCAGCCATCCCGGCAGAGCCTCGCCCGAACCGCGTTCCACAATGTGGCCATCACCGAGCAGAACAATCACTGATACTCCTCCGAAGTCTTGCGGCTTTTGGAAGAACGCTCGCTCCTGCAATGAGCGCGCAAGCAGCCGGGTAAGAAAGCCGTTGCCCACCAGGATGAACACGGCGACGCAAACGACCGCCAGCGGAAGCACCATATCCCAGCGCCGGATCGCGGCGACTGCGACGATCCCGAGGATGAGCAGCAGGATCAGGGCCGGCGTGGAAATGAATCCGCCACATGACTCACCGGGGGAACGATTCAACAGCGAGCGGTTCACAGTGTTCCACCACGCAATGAATCCGACCGCCTTTCGTCAAAGAACAACTTCATCGTTGGCGCCGTTGCGGCCTGCGCGGATTGGGCGGTAGGCCAGATCGGTTCAACCCGGAGGCGGATCGATGTTTTACCCCCTGCTCACTGCCGTCGTGATGTTGGGAGTCGGCATCGGCGCGCTGCGCTTGAATATCCAGCGTCCGATCAACCAAGCGGTGGCGACCGTCTGCTTTCTCAGTGTCCTGATCTTCTCCGCGCAGCTCATCGCGAAACATCAGGGCGCGCTTTATCTCATCGACCGCACGTCCAATCCGCTGCCGTGGGTTCGCCTGAAGTTCGCGCTTATTGGGTTGTTGAGCCCCCTCATGGTGTGGGTGTGCTACTACGTCGTTTCAGGGCGCTATTCGTCGCGACGAAACCTGCTCATCAAGCTGTCACCTTGGATCATTCTCTCCGGATTTCTTTTCTGGTTCCCGTTCACCCAAGGATTCAAACCCGACGACAGTCTCCCGGGAAACGTTCAGCAAGGACCGCTCTACTATCTCTATTTTTTGCCGATGCTTGCCGGCCAGCTCGCCGTCTGCATTTCTGCGATCATCGTCGCGCCGCGTTTGTCTGGGCTGCGCAGACTTGAGTTCAGGTTCATCACCATCGCGCTCGGCTATCTCAGTCTGGTCGCCGTGCTCGTCGAAACGGTTTACGCGACGTGGCCCGACCTCCCAGGCATCCATCCGCTCACACGATTCTTCTCCTACATCGTCTACTTGGTCTTCGCGGTGAGTGCATGGAGCGTGACCTCTCGCCGCGTCTACCACAGCGGCCAAGTCGTGCTCTCGATCATGGAGCGCATCATCGTGATCGGGTTGGTCGGCCTCATCGCCGCTTTTCTGCTCCACGTTTTATCAAGTAAGGAGGAAAGCCCTTTCGTCACTGCCACGATCATCGGCGCTTCATTCCTTTTACTCGGCTACGCCGACGACAAGCTCCGGGGATGGCTCAAGCTGAAGGCCGAGCACAAGACCGCCGCAACGGTGGCCGAGCTTCATCAGGTTGCATGTGCCGAGCTTCACCCGGATCGACTCGTCCGGCGTTTCGAGCCGATCCTTCGATCGTTCGCGGATTGCTCGTTCGTCGAGATCCTGACCGAGCACGGGGAGAAGTATACGGGGCGCACCGCTGAGCTTCCGATTTCGGCGCTTCGGGAAACCGGATTCCTGCGTGACGGCTGGGCGTCAACCGCGGCACTCGGTCGCATGTCGGCGGGTACCGACGCTACAATCATCCAGCGATTTCTCGCGCAGGCGAAGCTCGACGTGATCGTTGCACCGCGGTGGACGACTCGAGAGCCAGCTTTGATCGTGGGTTTCGGAGCACGGGAATCCAACCTCCCCTATACTCATCCGGAGATCCGCTTGTTGCGCGAACTGGCGAACGTCGCGGAGTCGCTGTTCACCCGCGCTAAGCTCTCCCTGCAAGCGCAACAGGCTGAGCAGCTGGCTTCGATCGGACGCTTGGGTGTGAAGGTGCTACACGAGCTGAGAAATCCGATGGCGACATTGAAGTCCTTCTCTCAACTCCTGCCAGAGAAGATCGACGACAAGACGTTTCTCGCCGACTTTGCCGAGATCGTGCCAAAAGAAGCCGAACGGGTCGAATCGCTCGCCCAGCAGCTTTTGGATTTGTCGCGGCCAAGGACCTACAACTTCCAACGAGCAGACCTCCACAAGGCCATCGAAGAGACCGCGACGATGTGGAGACCTCGCGCTGAAGAGAGCGGAATTAAACTTGTCACGAAGCTCAACGCAGCGTCCCCCGAATTAGCGATGGACGCGAACGCCATCCGCCAAGTCCTCATCAATCTCCTCAAAAACGCGTCTGAAGCAGTCATGCGCCGAGACGCGGATCGAACTATCGAAATCAGGACACGGGACGACGCTACCTGTGTGGTGATCGAGGTTGCGGACAACGGACCGGGGTTGCCGCCGGAGATCCGAAATCGGCTTTTCGAAGCATTCATGTCGAACGGAAAACCTCTCGGCGTCGGCGTTGGCCTCGCGATCTGCCATGAGATTGTTCGGGCACACGGCGGCGCGATTAGGGCCGACCTCGCACGAGAACAAGGGGCGGTGTTTCAAGCATCGCTTCCTATTTCACCGGGGCGCTGACTTGCCCGGCTGAAGCAGACGCACTTCTCGTGAGTCTTGGAGCACGTGCATGCTGCAGCCAGGTCGCGGCACGGGGGTTCGCCGACCGTCTCCGTTCGATCCACAGCCAAGCCGTTTCGCTGGACCGCCACGTCGAATACAAACTGAACCCAGCCTGGCGCACAGGAGTTACCCAGAACCCCACGCCTCCATCCTCGAAACGCGCCGAGTCTTCGGCAAACGACCGTTAGGCACAAAACAGGTGTGCTTCGCCTCGCAGTCGAGGCAAGCAGCGTGGCCCGCTACCGACGCTCTGGACCGGGCATGAGAACATTGGATAGATAAGCGTGAATGCAGTTGATGCGCTTTAGCATCGCCTTCGCCGACGCTCATCGCTACTTTCAGAATTCCAGCCTCACACCGGGGCAACTCCAATCGCAGCCGAATCCGCCAGCACGATCCAGCTTCGATATCATGTGGCTGAACGCCTTTAAATCGCTGCGCGACAAAACAGACTCGCTCGAAGGGCGGCTGTTGGCTGGTCACATTCCGTTTCGGGGCAGTGCCACTGGGGCGGCGAACGACGCCCTCGCCAGCGCCGATGCCGTGCTGGCTCTGCTCGCCCGTAAGGCGACGCCGCCCACGGAGCTCGCACTCGTGCATCCGGAGGCGACGCCCACCAAGGCACGTCAGACGTTGCTCGCTGTCGCCTTTGCCGAGTTGGAGCACAATCTCCGCCATCCTTACCAATCCGGCCCCGCTGGCCTGCTCTTTGTGACGCAGCAGATTGTCGACGCCAGAGCGCATTTCGCGGCGGTTCGAGTGAGCAACTCCGACATCGCTAGCGTGTTCAACATCATTTCACTTCCGGCGAGTCCCGGCCGCCATTGGAAGAACCTCCTCGTGGCCAATCCCGGCCGCGCCTTGCAGGGTGGTCCGACGCTTCGCGGGCTCCGCGCGATGGTGATTGACGCTAGCCACCCACGCACCCTGCAGCATCTGCCCGCGTTGTTGGCTCACCACGATCTACAGCAGATTCCACTGCGGATCATCATTGCGCCTCCGCACGAGGCCCTACTCGACGGCGAAAGGGCCCGAATGACCTGGCTCTGGGACATTCCGGCCATGGAAGGGGTCCACCGCCTTCTCAAGCCGAACGCATTTCCGTTGCCCGCTTGGGGGCCGCGCAGTTATTGGCTTACGGCCGACGCGGCACTGGACGAGAAATTTGGCGAAGCCGAGCGCCTCCTGTCGGAGGCCACGCGCCTCGGCGGCAGTGTCACGCCGCCCGAGATCGTGGAAGCGTGGGCGGCGCTGTCCGCCGCCCGAGCCCTGACCGTGCCGCTGGAACAGGCGGAACGATCCTGGCGCAATTCCCGCTTGGGACTTCGGCTCAAGGATCGGATAGAGGCCCTCAGGCGCGCGTCCCCGACTGCCAACGGCGACCTGCGTCATTATCTCGCTCTGCACTGGGTGAGCCTCGTTGACGCACTCGCTGCCGCCTACGAAAGGCTCGCCAATGCCGGGGCACCGCCAAAGTTTTTCCGGCTGATCGACGCGCTCGACGAGTTCACCGAACGACGCGATGTGCCGATTCGTATCGTCACTCCGACCGAAAGCGAGGCTCCCTTGCTAGCGTCGCGCCTCGCCGAACTGGACGCCGATCTGGCGGTCGCGATCGATGAGGGAACCATTACGGTCATGCCGCAGCGCGAGGAAGCCAAACGCGTTGCCGAGGGCAATTCGCGCATCACGCTGCTCACGTCAGCGCGTTCGAGTCGCTACCGTTATCTCGATCTCTTCAATAGCCAGGAGATTCACGTGATCGCTTATCCCACCGAAGGGGTCCGCGATCGTCAGCGACTTGAACGCTCCTACAACCGTTGGCAGCCCATGGCCAACGGGCATCGCTCGAAGGTGGCCCTGCAGCTCAAACTCACCGTCGGTTCGAGCGCCGGGCCGGCTTGGAAAGCCCCCACGGTCACGATTCATACGTCGACAGCGATCCCGCCGCTGACGAGAGCAATGGAATTGCCCGACACGTCGCTCGACGCAGACTGGACGGCCGTGGACGATGCGCCGCCGGAGGCCCCGATCCGGGTTTCCGCAACAACGGCCCCGCCCGCCCCGCGTGGCGCGGTGATTCTGGACCTTGTCGACGGCGGTAGGATTGCATTCCCGGGGCGCAGCCTCGTCGACATCTACCGGCCGGAAACCGAGAAGCTGGTCCGCGTGCCGGTCCGCCAGGTTGCGGCTGGCGATTTCCTCGTCACCTTGCTCGACGACGATTGCGACTCCCTGTTTGAGCGCCTGTGCGAAGTGGCCGACCGTCGGCGGCCGGCGCTCAATACCGCCCACTTGGAACGCTGGAAGGTTGCCAAGAGTCGCGTTTATCAGCGTTTCGCTGGCCTGCCGGGACTGATTTTCAACAAACTCGAGGGCAAAATCTCCGTCGGCCAGCAGGCCCTCTCCGCTTGGTTCGGCAACGAACGCGACGACGAGGGCGAGTGCCTCGCGCCGCGGGAAGAGGCGGATTTCAAGCAAGTCGCCACGCTCTCGGAGGTGTATCGCGACGATCAAGACATGCACGCTACGTTCCGCAGCATCCACGAGGAACGGGTCAATCGGCGCAAATTGGGGCGCCAGCTCCGCGCCGCCTTGAAGAGCCTCTCGCGCGGGCAGCGTTTCGAGCAGGCCCTGCGCACGGCCGAGGCTTTGGACTCCGAGGTCGAGGAAGTCATGCACGCGCTCGAATCGCGGGAGATTGCCAAGGTTTCAACTCAACTATAGCCACTCCTGCGATGCCGATCCGTTACGCCGACGAAAAACGCCTGCTGGATTATCTCGTCCAGCGGCTGGAAGACCGTCTGGCCGGCCGACACGAAACGGAAATCCTCCGCACCCAGCCAAGTGATCATTGCCAGCTCGGCGTCCTGGCGCCCTGGACTGCGGAGGCCGATCTTGAAGAGCAACCGGAGGAGGTGGTCGTCCCCGAAGCGCGCGCCGATCTGCCGGACGTCGCTCGCCCGGCGCCTCGCGCCGCGCGTCCGGCCCGCGGAGCCCCCGCGCCGGCTGCCGTGGAAGGTGAGGCCGAACCGGAACCGCCGGTTGAGCCTTTCGCGCTCCGGGAAGATGCCGCCCGCCGACCGCCTTCCGCCCTTGGACTTGCGGTCGCCGTCGCTTCCGACGCGGGCGAGGTCGTGCTGCGGGTAGCCGCGCGATGCACGGTGTACTCCCGACATTTCCCCGACTACGCCAGCCAACGCTTGGAACTCGGCAACCGTCCCACGGATGTCGCGACTCCCGGCGAGCGCGCATCGGTGTCCTTAGTCGAAAAGCTGCACCGTCATGTGCTCGACCTTCCCGCCGTCACCTTCCGCCTCGCGGCGGGCGTTGCCACCACCGCGGTCGACGACGGGCAAGTCCAAGGGGTTTTCACGCAGCTAGTCAGCCAACTGCGGGATGACCCCAGCACCTTGCGAAAATTTGAAGGGAATCGCGTCGTGCCGGTCGGCGCCCTGCAGAACGAGGCAGCGTTCCAGCGTTTCTTGCAGGCTTGGCGCGGCCCGGCCGAGGTGCCCAACCTTCGCGTCAGCGTGCGGGTGCGGGCGCAGCCGATCGCGGGCGGGCTACGGATTGAGGTCCATCTTTGCAACAACTCGCGCCGCGACCTCGATCGACCCTCAAACGATCAATTCAGCTCACTCTACGACACCGAGGTCGGGGTGACCGTCGTTTCGGGCTCGCTCATTCCCATCGAACTTCTGCCCGTACCCGACGACTATCAATACGACCGCAATGTGTACGCGCTCGGGCGCAACGCCGGTACGGAGGTTTCCGCTGACCGCCGATCGATCCGTACTCGGGCGCTCGCCCGCTACGAGCAGCCACGAACGCGCACACAGGAGCGCGTGGTCGCACGCTACCGCGACTTGGCCGATAACCCGTTTCCAGTCCTGGAAGCGATTCACGGTGCGATGCACGACTACGCACGCGATTGGACGGACCGGATCATCGGCAACAATGCGCTCGGCCTGCCGCCCGATGCTCTTGCCGCCTGCGACAACGACCTCGCCGCATTCCGTGCCGAGATCGGCGATTTTAGTGCCGGTATCGCCGCGCTCCACGCAGATGAGCGGCTTCTCACCGCATTCCAGGCCATGAATCGGGCTTTCGCCGATAGCGGCTATCCCGCGTGGCGACTTTTCCAGATCGTCTTCATCGTTTCACAGCTTCCCTCGCTCTTGGTTCGCGAAGGCCGGACCTCGGCAGAATGGCCCGCCGGTACCGTTCACGACTGGTCGGACATCCTTGATCGGGCCGACGTGCTGTGGTTTCCCACTGGCGGCGGCAAGACGGAGGCGTATCTCGGCCTTGTCGGCTGCGCCGCCCTGTACGACCGGCTTCGGGGTAAGCACTTCGGCGTAACGGCGTGGCTACGTTTTCCGCTGCGCATGTTAAGCGTGCAGCAATTGCAGCGGGCGATGCGCACGGTCTGGCTCATCGAACTCCAGCGGCGAGACCTTGAGCGCACGCGCGGTCGCTTGGGCGACCGATTTTCGCTCGGCTATTTTGTCGGCTCGAGCAATACGCCCAACCGCCTTGGCTCATGGATCTTTGACCGGCTGGAGTCCGACGAAAGACAGCGCGAGCGCCTCCTCCTGATTCCGGACTGTCCGGCCTGCCGGCGCGAGGGTGAAGTTGCCATCCAAGTCGATCGAACCAACGAGCGCATTCGGCACGTCTGCGGCCATTGTCACGTCGAATTGCCGGTCTATATTAGTGACGACGAAATCTACCGGTTTCAGCCCACGTTGCTGGTCGGCACGATTGATAAGGTGGCGGCGATCGCCTACCGCGCGGAAGTCGCGACTCTGTGGCTCGGCCCGCAGTGGCGCTGTGCCAACCCGGAACATGGATTTGGCAACGGCGAATGGTGCACGGTCTTCGGTTGTAATTCGAACAACACCAGGGCCACTCCCCGCGCCCACCGGGTGCCGGTAGTTCCGCACGATCCAGCGCCGGCACTGCATATTCAGGACGAACTCCACCTGCTGCAGGAAGAGTTGGGCGCATTTGCCGGCCATTACGAGACCATGGTTCGGGCCAATGAACGCGCGTCAACCGGCCAGCCGGCCAAAATCATCGCCGCGACCGCCACCATCGCCGGCTACGTGCACCAAGCGCGTCAAATCTATGGGGTCCGGGCCGTCCGGCGCTTTCCCAACCGGGGCTATTCGCTCGACCAGAATTTCTACGCGACCGTGGAACGCGAATCGAGCGCCGCCGACGCTCCGGCCAAGACGGCGCGCATCTTCACGGCCTTCCGTCCGCCCTTCCTTCGTCCGGCGGATGCCGTCGCACGCTGTGCAGAGATTCTACACGAAGCGATTAATGAACTGCAATCCGACCCGGTGGCGCACGGTCGCCGGCTCGTCTTGGAGGCGACTAGCGAAGCCGAAATCCGAGAACTGTTGGCCTTCTATTCCCGCACGCTCACGTATGTCGGCAAGCGCGACAGCGGGGTACGAATTACCCAACGGTTCGAGCAGGACAGTGCGAAAGCCGGCAGCGGGTTGCGCCCGGGCGGCGTGCGTGACCTCAACGTCAAATATCTCTCCGGCCATTCCACGCTGAAGGAAATCTCGACGACTGTGAAGCGGGCCGAATCGCAAACTCCGTGGGCGGCGGCGGATCATTTGGATGCGACTGTCGCTACGGACGTCATCAGCCACGGCGTCGACGTCGAGTACTATAACCTGATGTTCCTGGAGCGCATTCCGGAACAGGTAGCCAACTATATTCAAGTGTCGAGTCGCTCGGGGCGCCAGCACGTCGGGCTGGTTCTAGCGATTCTCCCGCGCTACTCGTTACGCGCGAGCTCCATCTATGACAGATTCCCCCAGTTCCATCGCCACCTCGACCGCATGGTCTTGCCCGTGCCGGTCAATCGTTTCGCACGCGCCGCCGTGAACCGCAGTTTTCCCGGCGTCCTGCTGGGCTCCCTTTATGGGCGATACCTCAACGCGCTCCACGGAAGCAAACCCGAGCGCCTCCGGTGGGTGAGCCGCGGCATGTCAGCCGGAGCGGCCCCGCTGTCGCGCGATGCCCTGCGCGAGGCGCTCTTCGCCAGTTACGCCTTGGGCGACTCCCGCTACGACCTCTCGCTCGAAGCCCAAATGACCGAAGCGCTGGAACGTGACTGGCAGCGGTTCTTGTTGGAAATCCTCACGCCCAACCACCAGGACCTCACCGAACTCTTCGAGCCCAAACCGATGAGCAGCTTGCGGGATGTCGATGTGCCGGTGCCGTTCCGGCCGGACGATGCCGCCATGGATTATCGCGAGTTACGTTGGTTCGGGCAGCGCTAGCCATGAATTTCAACCGGGGCAAAGTTCAGATTCTCTACGGATATCTGCCGGGCGCGGTCTTTGCGCACGATGAATACGGCCATTGCCGCGTGACCATGATCGAACTCAGCGCCTTGGGCCAAATCAACCGGGCGGCGTTGGCCGAGGTCGTAGGCGACATGCTCAACCAGTGGCCGAACGACTGGCAGCGACAAGCGTTTCCCGCCGTGCGCAATGCGGACGATCTCGCGCGTAACTATTTCGTCGGTGAGCCGACCGGCGTAAAGTTCGAGCCGTTTCCAACGGCGTTGCGCTGTCCGCGCTGCGGACGGGTCTACCGCCTCCGGGACCTGCAGCGTTCGACCGCGACTCCCGGTCAGTGCCCCCTGGTGGGCTGCGGCGGGAAACTGGAACAGATGCCGTTCGTTCAGGCGCATCAGTGCGGTCGGCTCGATGAAATGTTTGTGCAGCGCGAGGGCTGCTCCATCCACGGGACCACTAGCCTCTATTTCGATGATACCGGCCGCGTGACCACCGCGCGGTGGCGCTGCCGGCAATGCGCTGGGGCGGAAGTAGCCCGGTTGCGCCAAACGCCGTGCAACTGTTCCTACAGCCTGCTCGGGACCGAAGATCCCTCGGAGAAGCGACTACGCTTCTTGCCCGTCACCGATCCGGCGGTGTTTAAGCCCCAAATCGCTCCATTCATCAATTTTCCGCACGACGACATGGCGCGGCTCTCCGGGCCGGAAGCCCGGCCATGGGTTCTCGCGCGCATTTGGGGTCTCCTCGCAACCCCCGTGCGGGACGCGATGGCGGCTGGCAGTACCAGCGATGAGGATCCCATGGTGGCGGCCGCCTTTCGCGACCTCGCGGCCCTCGCACCTGATAATCCCCGAGTCCGAGAATATACCGCCCGGCGGACGGCGCGTCACGCCGGCGCCGCTGTAGCCGATCGGATGTTGCGGTTGGTGCCGGGCGCCACGCCGCAAACCCTCCGTGTCAGTCGCCGACTCCTCGAACAGGTTGCCGTCCTCGACAATGTCGCGACTCTGACGATCGACGCGGCGGCGCAACGGGCCGCGAATCGGGGCGACGAACCGCACGAGCGCCGCTTACGCGATATCCAAATCTGGGCTCGCGAGCGCCTGGGCCTGGCCGAGTTGCGGGCGCTCGATGGTTTTCCGATCGGTCTCGCCGCGGTCGGCTTCACCCGCATCAAGGCGGACCCGAACCAGACCATTCTGAACCCTTTTCCGCAATACAATCGCCGGACGCCGCTCTATGCTGTAGTCGCCGAAACCGAGGCGATCTATTTCCAGTTGGATCCCCAGCGGGTTGTCCGCTGGCTCCAGCAAAATCAATTGCTGCCCACGGCGCCGCTCGCGACAAACGAGGAGGCTTGGGCACGGCTGTATGGCGAGGTGCCCGGATTGGGCCTGCGCCGGAACGATCCCCTGTTCCAGCAACCGGCCGCGAGCGCCGTGCGAACCTTGGTGCATTCGATAAGCCATGTCCTCCTGCGCCACATCGAATGGAGCGGGTATGCCGCCCAGAGTATCGGCGAGTATCTGATTCCCGAGGGTATAGCCTGCGTCCTGTATGCCAGCCGGTACACCGATACGCGGGTCGGCGGGCTCCTCACGTTGTTCGAGCAGGGTATCGACCGCTGGTTACGCAGCGCCCTCGACGAGGGCGGCGATTGCGTGCTGGACCCTTTCTGCAGTGAGGAAGGCGGCGCGTGCGTCGGCTGCCTGCATCGCGAATTTAACTGCACCGAGTTCAACCGTGAATTGTCCCGCGCCGTCTTGTTCGGCGGCACGGTGGCGCAACACGGCCCGGCCCTCGTGCCGTTCGGCCCCAACGTATCCGGCTATTGGAGGATGTAGCATGCGTCTTATTCTTCATCGCAACTTCAAATGGAGGGCTCTTTCACGGAAGGTACGGCGGGAGCAGCGCAATCGAGAACATTACTCGCCCACGATCTCGACCTACCGCTGGTGGGCCCGCCGATCGCATGCTTTGATTGGTGCACTGCTCGATCAAAGCCGCAAGGTCTTGGGCCAGGCTATCGTCGTCTCGGACCCAATGGCGGGCGGTGGGACCGTCGCCGTGGAAGCCGCCCGGCGCGGACTGGTCGTGCACGCACAGGACGTGAATCCGTGGGCGGCGTTTGGTCTGCGGACCACTTTGCAGCCGGTCGATCCGGTCCTGCTGGAACAGGCCGCGACCCGCCTGATCGAGCGACTCGACCGGCTCGGCCGCCAGCTGTACCAAGTCGACGGCCAAGAGGAACTGCTGAGCTGCCTCCACGTCCGCCATTGCACCTGCCCGGCTTGTGGCGGCACCAACTATCTATTTCCGACGCGCTTGCTTGCGCTCGACCGGCGAATCGTCGCCGAACCGAGCGCCGGTTGGTTCGGTTGCCCGGCTTGCGGCACGGTCCAGCACGACCACTGGCCGGAAGGGCCCGCGCGCTGCAACGTCTGCCACCACGAATTCACGGACCGCCCGGACGAAAAACGGATCGAAAACCTTGTCGTAATGTGCGCCCAGTGCGCGACGAAAAATCCGCTGACCCCAGAGGCACTCCAGACCGCCACTTGGAAGCCGGTGCTGTCGGTAGTGCAAAAGAATCGAAAACTTGAACTGCACCCGTCGACTGTCGGCGGCACTCCGTCACGACGCCAAAGCGCGATTGCCGCCAAGCTGGCGAAACGAATCCCGGGCAAAGGTGAGACCGCCGCCCTGCAGCGCGGCGGTTTTGTGGAATGGGCAGAGCTGTTCCCCGACCGTCAGCTCGCAATGCTCGACGAGGCATTTTCGGCTTTGGATGCAGAAGAGCTATCGGTGCCCGTGCGCCAGCGCCTGCTTCTGGCCGTCGCCGGGTTCGCCGAGATGGCGGGATACGCCTGTCGCTGGGATCCCAAGTATCGCAAAGTGTACGAGGTGACCTCGAACCATCACTACACCCGCTCGTTCCTGACTGCGGAAACCAATCCCGCCGCTGCCATGGGGCGCGGCACGCTGCCTCGCCGGTTGGCCCAGGCGGTCAAGGCCGCGCAGTGGTTCCCTGGCTCGGACAAAGCCACCGTCACCTGCGGGTCGAGTGTAGCGCAACCTATGGCCGACGCCTCGGTTGATCTTGTGATCACCGACCCGCCGTATTACGACAGCATCCAGTACGCCGAACTATCGCGCCTATTCCGCGTCTTCGCCCAAGCCCTCGGCTTGAATTGGGACGATCGGGTCGAAAACGATGAAGCGGTGCCGAACCGCCACCTCGGTTGCTCCCACGAACAATATGTGACACGGCTGACGGCCATCTTTGCCGAAACCCGTAGGACGCTCAAACGGAGCGGGCGCATGCTTCTCACATTCCACGATTCGAAGATCCTCGCGTGGCAGGCGATCGGCGACGCGCTCCGTGATTCTGCTTGGAAGGTCGTCAGTGTCGCAGTCGTGCATTCGGAAAACGAAAAAGATTTCGCGAAGAACGAAAAAAACGCGATTGCGGTGGACGCCGTCTTCGAATGTGTGCCGCGGCAGATCAAGCCCGCGCGAGTGGCCACTGCCGGTGCCTTGACCAATAATTCTGCGAAGAACGTGCTCGCGATTGGAGCGGCTGTTGCGGCGTATGTGAACGGTTCCGCGCCGCACCTGAAGCCTCTGTATATGGATCAAGCCCGCCGCCGTGGGATCAAGAAGCTGACGCTAAATTAACTCGACAGCGGTCAACAGCTCCCAGGCTTTCGCGCGCGCAACATCGCTGGCGCACGAGAGGTTTCGACCGGAGGCATCGGCGCTAGAACCTCCGCCCGTCCGCACGAGGCGAACTCGCTTCGATCCGAGAGCCATCGACGCGGCGCCTGCGGAAAGGTGGCTTATGAAGCCGTTCAGTCAATCGTCATCGCCACCTCACTATGGGACTTGTCTAGCGCAGCGTATTGGTATTAGCCTACTTGAATGAAGGTGCGCGTCCTGGGCTTCAACTGGAGTTTCAACGGTACAGGCAGCTTTGCTGAGCTCCGCACGATACTCGAGGCCGAGTCGAAGCGGCGAATGGCGCTGCTCCAGAATGCCCTCGAAACTGGCAAACTTGGGGAATGGGACGGAATGCTGTTTGCGCTTAGCGATTGTGGCCAGCACTGGTTAGGTGTCGTGTTGAAGGTGAAGGACCAGACACGGTTCTGTCAGGTGTCAAAGCAGGAGGGGAAGATCACGCTCAGCGCAAAGGAGCTTGAGGACGGCAGCAAGCTAGTTGAGGTCAACTTTTTCTTGCTCGATCCGACCACTGGCAACGGTATCTATCAATACTACCATCATTCTACATGGGTCGAAGCTTTCGGTCACCTTTGTGCAAAAGTAGTGAGCGCGCACATACTGCATTTGTACCACGCTCTTGGTGATCGCGCCGAGGCCCAGATGTGGGATGAAAAACGACTACGAGCAGAGAGGAATGCAGTTACTTGGTCACTAGTGCATGAGGTCGTCGTTCGACAAGAAGGGTTTTCGACCTTGGTCGACTCGCTTTCTCACATCCGGAACGTGACCGTGCGGTTCCGTGATGACAATATAGGCGTGCGCCATATGGGCGCGCTGTCACAGGATGCGAATAGAGTCGCCCTCGTATTCGGATATGATAAAGAGACTAAGGTAGACCGCCTCAAGAAAGGCATTAAGGACGTCGTGTCGAAAAAGAACCCTTGGCGGGTGCGCGTTGAAGGGGAAACAGCCGACGGCCGTTTCGAGATCATTAACCTAGTCTCGAATAAAGAAGCGTTCGACGAGCTCGACTTTGACGAAGCCGCGCAAGGGATGCAAATAGACCTGCTCAATCCTGCCGCGATGCTGGAAGGTTCCGCTATGGTCAAACGGCTGATCGGAACGGCCGCTACCCCTCGGGTCGCTAAGATGTTAAACCCAAAAGCCTATGTTGCCTCACCCGTCGGCACGAGCACGTAGTCCGCTGTTGGCCACGTGGTGCATTGGGTTCGTGATCTCGGCGATCGCGTGTGGCACTTGGTGGGGAGAGATCGTCGAGTTTCACAACGACATTCGTGGCTACTTGTTCTCAGGCTTTCTGACACTTGGATCGTTTTTGCTAACGACCAAGACTTTCGTCATCACGCGGCTTCAAGAGGGATTGTTCCAGAAGAGAGAGTATGACGAGTGGTACCGGATCGCGGTGCAGCAGCATGGCGTCGAAAAGGTTGGTGCTCGTAACCAGCCGCTCCGAAATTTGACTGAATTCCTCGTATGGAGCGTCGTCTCGTGCCTCGGTACGGCCGTATGCCAACTCCTTCTAAGCGCAGTTAAGCACCCGTTTGCAACGACAGTAGCCTTTGGAGCGTCGGCGGGCGCATTGAGTCTGGTGCTGCGAGCGTGGTGGCACTTACGAGCGCTAATGCTCGATTATCTCGACTACGCTAACCGGGAAAAGGTGGAGGGTTGATTTTATAGCTACCTTGGCTAGCGAACCCGCGTCTTGTCCACGGCGTCGTTCAAATGCTGCGAGACGTGAAAGCGGTCGTGCACGATCGCCGCCTGCGGCGCGGCGGCGCGCGTGGCCGCCACGAAGTTGGCGCCCATGACCCCAACGATCATCGCATTAACGCAGCGCGGCTGGTCCCAGCGACGAGTCGCGCGCGAGTTGGGCGTGGATCGGGAGACTGTGAAGCGGTATGCGTCCGCGGCAAAACCCGCCACTAACCCGACCGCCGGGTCCGTGCCTGGTCCGCCGAGTCTGTGTGAGCCGCATCGAGGGTTCATCGCAGCGGCGCTGGAGCGCGGGCTGAGCGCTCGGCATTGATCGCTCGGGTTTGTTGGCAGCAGGCATGCCTAACGTTACTGGTGATCGCCGAAGCGAAATATGGAACCGACAGCAGCGCCCAAACCGCCCCTGTGCACACCTACCGCGGCGATCCTAGCGCGCAGTAACAGGCCTCAAGAAACGGGCTGCTAAGCTCTTCGCTTAGTGGAGCGAAAACAGCCTCCTCGATGATGTTCATGCGCTCGGCCGCGTATTTTTTTGCCGCCTCGGGTGTTCTGAATTCCATCATATGAGATGGGATCTTTCTTCCAATAGGCAGCGTCACGTAGACACGCTTGCTGGCTTCGCCTTCGGCCATTTTGAAATTTTCGACCATTGTCCAGAACGGTTCATCGTGGGTCAGGTGTTCAAGAACCTCGCTTGCCACTACGAGCAATGATGTTGGATGCAAACCGCAAACAGCTTTCGCTACCTTCGCCGTATCGCTGGGCAACTCAATGTCTGCTTTAACGACAATGTCCCGTTTTCGCGTCTCGCCTAATTGGTAGAACTCCACCAACGCATCGTAGAACGTCACCGCAGAATCGTGTTTGTCTACAAATACGAACTTCGGCCGTTTGCACGCCGCCAAACCGGGTTGCATATAATAATAGGGCGACGAGAATCCGATATCCACCACTACGTCGAAATGCGGTGCAATGCGGATTGGCATATCCAGCCGGCGCTGAAACCATCCGCCTTCCATAAAGTTAACCCAGTGAGCAACTCGCGTCTCGATTTCCTCGTAGACTTCGTTGCCGTAGGCAGAGAAATCAGAATTGTAGCGATCCACCCGTCGCTCGATCTGCTCCGCGGGGACACGGAGAAGCTTTGCGATCTCCCCGACAAATTCTCGGTGTGCCATGGTCAGGTGGCTGCAACCTGAGGAGCGGCGGAAGCTGCATCGTTTTGGAGCGAGCGCCTGACAACTGAGAGCACAAGATAACTAAGCGGCGTGCAGACTAGCGCCACCGCGAACTTCAGGAGATACTGTCCAGGGATGGCCGACGCGATTGGGAACACGCCGTAAAAGGCGATCGTCATGAAAATAACCGTATCCAGCGCCTGGCTGACCGCCGTGCTCAAGTTCTTCCTGATCCAGAAGTGCTTCTCGCCAGTGTATCGCTTTATCCAATGGAAGACGATCACATCAACGTGATTCCCGACTAAATACGATAGCCAGCCTCCGAGCAAGATTCTAGGCCCCAGACCCAGAGTGGTGACGTAGGCGTCTTGCGCTTTCCAGAAGGATGCGGGCGGTGCCCAGATCGAAACCTGGAAGAAGCAGACGGAAACGACCAGGCCCGCCAAGCCGACGTTCACCAGCAGGCGCGCCGCGCGTTTCCCATAGAGCTCGTTCACGATGTCGCAGATCGGGAAAGTCATGCTGTAGCTGAAAACTGTAGCCGATGCTGCAAGGCCGCCGAACACGGCGATCATCTTCGCACCGCCCGCATTGCTGGCAATCAGCAGGCTGGTGTGGACGCTGAGCAGCCAGATAAAGGTGGTTGTTTTTGCCGGAAGCTTGGGTTCCTGTTCCATACGTTTCCTTGGCTAAATAAATACTGATAGGTGCGGCAGGCCCGTCTTGCCCGCTATCGGCGCTGACGGTGGTTTGTAGCGGAAATCGACGTCCAGCACGCCGAGGGTCTGGAAGACGCCGATCACATTGTTGACGTGCTCCTGCGGCAATCGGAGGAACGTTCGCTCGATCTCCTCGCGCCGGCTTGACTGGAGTTCGATGTAACCCTCGACGATTGGGGCCTCGCCGCGTCTTCCTCGGTGCCGCAAGATCCAATGCGGGGCGAGCAGCACTGCCTCCGTCAGCACTATCGACAGAGTGTCTAGTTCGCGGCCGATCGCTTGCGTCAGCGCTCCTTTCAATTGCTCCGCAATCTTCACATCAGGCACAAAATAGACGATGCGGCGCTCCGGGTTTTCGAACAGAGGGGCCATCTTACGCGCGTACATGGGGTCCCGGACTTCGATGGGTCGCGAAGAAAACACCCACAGTTCTTCGAACGGGAACTGTTGCGGTTCGTCCCGGGCCTCGTCGGCCTTCTGCGAAACGAGGGGGAGCGCGCGGAACTCATTAATGTTTTCACCAAGGACGGCGGCCAGCCAGTCTCGAGTAGATTCGCTCAGCTCGCGCCTCAGCTGCTCTCGTTCTAATTTCACCAACCAGGTTCTCAGCGACCGCTTGGGAATCTTGAGCCCTTGGAACTTCTTCGTTTTTGCCGCGAGCAAGAGCTCTGCCGCTAGTTTTTCCTGTGACCAGCCGCGCGCTTGGCGCGCATCGGCAATTTTCCTTCCGAGAGTCATTGGATGCGATCTGTGGCGCTGAATTAGCGCAGTGTCAATCGAGCTAGAGTAAAGCGAGCGTTGAATCGAACAATGTTCCGAAAAGTGCTAATTATTGGAATAAAAGCTTGCAAATCGGAACATTCTTTTTGAGCCTGCGGCTGTTATGACCCCGCCGACATCGAAACCCCAGTCGCGCCGCTCGGGTGAGAGGCCGGATGTTCTTGCCCGGCGCCTCACGCAGCTAGTTCACAAGCGGAAAAATCGTTACGCCGCCGCGAGCGAGATTGCCCCGGAACTCCGCCTTTGGGCCGCGCAGATTGCCGTCTTTGGGGACATGCGGAAACAGGAATGAGCCGCGTGATCAGCGTCTTCGAACGGATTTCGCAAAACGGAGACGCACTGCGTGGGTGCTGTTCGGCGTGGCCGTCGCGGGAGGCGTTCGTGCTCTCCTCCATTTTGATTCCGGTGACCGTGTTCACCATCGCGGCCGGCGGCTTGGCCGCTGCCGGGAGGCTCCCTTCGTCCGTCTATTTCGTGGTGTGGTCCGGCACGTTTCTGGGGGATGTGCTGCGTTTCTTCACCGGGCGCTACAGCAGCGTTGAGTCTGAGGATGGAGTCCATGATCAGGAGGCCGTGATTTGTTGAATGAACGGGCGGAGCCAGGCCGCCATTTTGGGCGCGAGTTTCGCCAACTCCTGTTTCGTGGCGGGATCGACGTCACGTTGCAGCTGCGCGACGACCGCGGAAGTGACCTGATCCTTGCCGAGATACCGGAGGGGGGTTGGGTTCATGGCTCTGGCGCGCGTCACAAGAACCATCGTGATTCGTTGCCCGGCAAACGACTTTCCGACTGCAAACCGGCCACTCCAAAGCGTTGGAAGTCGCGTGAAAGAGCTGTCTCCGCTACATCGAAAAAACTCGGCTACATCGGCGAAGTTTGTCTTACTGGGTGTCTAACTTTCACCACCGCCGAAAACGTCGAAGGCGCTAATCGTTGAAAATTAGCGCCTTCGTAAGTTGGCGTCCCCACGGGGATTCGAACCCCGGTTCTCACCGTGAAAGGGTGGTGTCCTAGGCCGGGCTAGACGATGGGGACTAACCGCGGAGCCGGGCAAGCTACGGCCCCGAACACCCCGTGCAAGGCAATTTTCTGCGGCGTCATCCTGTAAAATTGGATTCGCCCGGATCCGGTTTTGGCCCCAAATCGAGCCGTCGTCCCACGGCCAAGTTGTTCCCGGTTGACGACGGCCATCGATCGCGCCTCTTAACGCAAGCCACCCGCTCCCCATGAACTTCCAAGACATCGTTTCTGCCCTCCCCCAACAAGCCGTCACCACCATCAACCTGCCGTTTCCCCGCATCGCGTCGGGCAAGGTCCGCGAAATCTTCGATCTCGGCGACGCACTCCTGCTCGTCGCCACCGATCGGTTGTCGGCGTTCGACGTGATCCTGCCGGACGGAATCCCCGGCAAGGGCGCGATCCTCACCCAGATGAGCAACTGGTGGTTCGCGCAGACGAGTCAGCTCATCCCGAATCACCTGCTGCCTGATCAACCGGGCTTGCTCGCCAACAAATACCAACTCACCCGCGACCTGCAGTTGCGCAGCATGGTCGTCCGCAAACTGAAACCGCTCACCATCGAGTGCGTGGTCCGCGGCTACCTCGTCGGCAGCGGCTGGAGTTCCTATCAAAAGACCGGCGAGGTCTGCGGGATCAAGCTGCCCGGCGGGTTGCGTCAGGCCGACCAACTGCCCGAGCCGATCTTCACGCCGACGACGAAGGCGCCGAAGGGCCAGCACGACGAGCCGATCAATGACGCGCAGGGCGCCGCGGCGATCGGCGCCGCGCTCTACGACAAGGTGAAGGCGACGAGCCTCGCGCTCTACAAATTTGGCCATGACCGCGCGAAGCAGGCGGGAATGATTCTCGCCGACACGAAGTTCGAGTTCGGCACGGATGCCGCGGGCAATCTCATCCTCATTGACGAGGTGCTCACCCCCGATTCTTCGCGCTACTGGCCCGCGGATCGCTACGCGCCCAACCAGTCGCCGCCGAGCTACGACAAACAATTCGTGCGCGATCATCTGCTCGCGATCAAATGGAACCAATCGCCTCCGGCGCCGCGGCTCCCGGCCGAGGTGATCCAGCGCACCCAGGAGAAATACCTCGCGGCGCTGAAGAACCTGCTGGGGTGAGGCGAAGCTGAGAGTCTAGAGCCGAGAGCTGAGAGCAGTGTAGCCGGGCTCGGCGAGCCGACTACGAGCGGGAATCGCTGAAGCGGGCGGGTTGCCATGGGGAAAGCGCGTTGAGGGCAACTCGCTCCACCTTGCGGCCAGCCGCTCGCACGCCCAACGAATCAACGCGGGCGAGACGCCCGCGCTCGCAGGCACCGTTAAGGTCACGCGATGGGTCGAAGCGCGCGTTGAGAGCGCGCGCAACACCTTGCGCACGGGCGTGAGTGGCGCATGGTCCGCGCATGGCCGACGCACCCGAAGTTCTCACGTTCACGTTCGCCGATGCCGGCGCCATTCCGAACAATCCCACGCTGCCCGTGCTCGTCTACAAGCACGCCGCGGACCCCGCTGGCGCGCGCGAGCCCGAGGCGCTTGCCCGCTGGTTCGAGGACACGTGGCCCAAGCACGGCTGGCGCGCGGCCTGGCGCTATGGTGTCTATGATTTTCCCCACTATCACAGCACGGCGCACGAGGTCCTCGGCGTTTATCGCGGCCAGGCGTCCTTGCGGCTCGGTGACAAAACCGGGGCAACGCTCGTCGTCCAGGCCGGCGACATGATCGTGCTGCCGGCCGGCACCGTGCACCAGAATCTTGGCGCGAGTTCCGATTTCCACGTCGTGGGCGGTTATCCGGAGGGGCAGAGCGCTGATCTGCTCCGCGGTGAACCCGGCGAGCGGCCCGCGGCCGATGAACGGATCGCGAAGGTGCCGCGGCCCAAAGCCGATCCGCTGAGCGGCGCCAGCGGCGCGTTGATGACGAAGTGGGCCGTCGGTTAGTACCGCAGAGAAAAGTACCGCCGCCGGCGACGTGGATCACAGCGTCCGACGGAGCCCTGCACCGGGGATCGCGCAGCCGTCGTCCGGGGCGCGCCCCGATGGCACTTCTCCACCTGCACGCGGATCTTTGCCGGCCATGAACCACAAAAAATCCCTTTCGCTGATCCTCCTCGCCACGGCGCTGATCGCGCTCGTCAATGCCGGCTGCAACACCATGCAGGGCGCCGGCAAGGATGTGGAGCGGGCGGGTGAGAAGATTCAGGAGAACGCGCAGAACCACCGCTGAGGCAGCGGCCGCGTTCGGTGCTCCGTCGCGCCGCCCGCTTGTCTCCCGCCCCACCCGCCGTCCGCGCGTGCTGTGGTCGGAGCCGCGCGCGGTTTTGACTCCGCGTCCCGACTCGATTCGCTGGAAACACTATGCGCGCCATTCGAGTGCACGAGACAGGTGGAGCGGATCAGCTGCGCGTTGACGACATTCCCGCGCCGGAGCCTGCCGCCGGGGAACTTCGTTTCCGCGTCGAAGCGATCGGGGTGAATTTCATCGACACGTACAAACGCAGCGGGCTCTACCCCGTGCCGTTGCCGCACACGCTCGGCCAGGAGGCGGCGGGCGTCGTCACCGCCCTCGGTGCGGGTGTTTCCGGCTTTCGCGTCGGCGAACGGGTCGGGAGCACGGCCGTGCAAGGCGCGTATGCTGAAGAGGCGATCGTGCCGGCGGCGCAGACGGTCAAGGTGCCGGGGCACGTGAGCAGCGAACTCGCGGCCGCGGTGCTGCTGCAGGGCATGACGGCGCATTATCTCGCATGCGATACCTGGCCGCTCAAGCCGGGGGAATCGGCCTTGGTGCATGCAGGCGCCGGCGGTGTCGGGCTGCTGTTGATCCAGATTGCCAAAATGCGCGGTGCGCGCGTGCTGGCGACGGTCGGCAGCGACGAAAAGGCGGAGCTGGCCCGCCGCGCGGGCGCGGACGCGGTGTGCGTCTACACGCGCGAGGATTTCACCGCCGCGGCGCGCGCGTTCACGAGCGGTCGCGGCGTCGACGTGGTGTACGACGGCGTGGGCCGGAGCACGTTTGAAGGCTCGCTTAACAGCCTGCGACCGCGCGGACTGCTGGCGACTTTTGGCAATGCCAGCGGCGCGGTGCCGCCATTCAACCCGCTCCTTCTTTCGCAGAAAGGTTCGCTTTATCTCACGCGGCCGACGCTGCAGGCCTACATCGCGACCCCCGACGAGTTGCGTTCCCGCGCGCAGGATCTGTTCAGCTGGATCACGCAGGGCAGACTCCACGTGCGGATCGGGGCGAAGTTTCCCCTCGCTGGCGCGGCCGACGCGCACCGCGCGCTCGAGGGCCGGGCGACGACGGGCAAGGTGCTGCTGGAGCCCGCGGCGCGGTGAGGCCGGCGCTCGTCTCGGACGGTCTGACCTTGCGGTCGTTTTGCCCCATCGCTGCTTGCGGCTTCATCTGACCGCGACTCCGCCGGCATGAGGCCGGCCCCGCTCGCTCTTTTCCTGCATGTCCTCCACCGAGTTCAATGTACGCGACTTCGGCGCCCAAGGCGACGGCGTCACCCTTGATTCGCCAGCGATCAACGCGGCGATCGCCGCGGCGGCCGCCGCGGGCGGCGGCACGGTGCGGCTGCCGGCGGGTACGTATCTGAGCTACTCGATCCGGCTGCGGAGCCAGCTCACGCTGCACCTGGACGCGGGCGCGACGCTGCTCGCGGCGACACCCTCGGCGGGAGCCGGGGGCTACGATGCGCCCGAGCCCAACGATTGGGGCGACGTACGGCAGTATCAGGATTTCGGCCACAGCCACTGGCACAACAGCCTGATCTGGGGCGAGGGTTTGGAAAACATCGCGATCACCGGCACCGGCCGGATCGATGGGCGCGGCCTCGTGAAGAACCTCGCCTACGGCGGCGGGCCGCGCGACTGCGGCCCGGACGGCACCGTGGATGAGGGCGCACGGCCGCCGATCGTGTTTGCGCCCGACCCGATCCCGGCGGGCGCCCCGGAGCCGGCGCCGGATCCGCGGCTTGCGGATCCGCATGCCACCGACGGCTACGCGAACAAAGCCATCGGCCTGAAGCTTTGCCGCAACGTGACGCTGCGCGATTTCTCCCTCCTGAATGGCGGCCATTTCGCGCTGCTCGCGACCGGTGTCGACAACCTCACGATCGATGGACTGCGCGTGGATACCAACCGCGACGGACTGGACATCGACACGTGCCGCAACGTCCGCATCATCAACTGCAGCGTCAACGCGCCGAACGATGACGCGATCGTGCTGAAGAGCAGCTATGCCTTGGGTGAGGCGCGGCCGTGTGAGAACGTCACGATCGTGAACTGTTTCGTCAGCGGGTTCGACATCGGCTCGCTACTCGACGGGAGTTTTCGCCGCACGCTCCGGCATGCCCCGGACCTCGACGGCCCCACCGGCCGGATCAAGCTCGGCACCGAGTCGAGCGGCGGGTTCCGCAATATCGCGATCGTCAACTGCGTGTTCGAACGATCGCGCGGGCTGGCCCTCGAGACGGTCGATGGCGGCGTGATCGAGGATGTCGTCGTGTCGAACCTGGCCATGCGCGAGATCGCGAACGCGCCGATTTTCCTGCGGCTCGGCGCGCGCGCGCGCGGCCCGAAGGGCACACCGGTGGGAGCAATCCGGCGCGTGCAGATCAGCCAGGTGAGCGTGAGCGGCGCCGACGGACGGTTTCCGATCCTGCTCGCAGGGTTGCCCGACCATCCGATCGAAGACGTCGTGCTCGACGGTGTGCAGGTGCAGTCTCGCGGCGGGATCACGCTCGAACAGGTGCGCGCGCAACCGGCCGAGCTGGTGAACAGCTTCTTCCTGCGCGGCGACGAACCCGGCGTCACCGGTCCACGCGAGCCGCTCGCGGTGCCGTTGCGGGCGAAGAGTTATCCCGAGCCGAGTATGTTCGGCCTGCTGCCAGCGTCGGCGCTCTACGCGCGCGACGTGAAAAACCTGACGGTGCGGGACGTGAGTTACGGCTTCGCGCGCGAGGACGCTCGCCCGCGCGTGGTACTGGAGCGCGTCAGCCTCTCAGCGTTCGACGGCTTCCGTGCAGCAGCGCCGACGCAAGGCGAAGCGGTGGTGTTGCGCGACGTGTCCGGCTGGCCCGCGCGTCCATCCACCTAGCGCTGCGGGGGGACGGCCGGCGAATGCGGTTCGGGTTCGATCCGCACGTTCCGCAGCTCGTAAGGCGCGCCTTCGAATTGGAAACCGATCCGGCCCGTCGCCGGCACGCAGCGGCTCACGCGGTTTTGCCGCACGCCGTTGATGCAGACATCCACCGTGCCCTCGCGGCAGGTGATGTCGCACGCGTTCCACTCGCCCGCAGGTTTTTCGCTGCTCGCCGCCTGACGGTCGAGTTGCGGCGTTTTCGCATCGGGCGGGCTGGTAAACGGCTCGGCGAACCGCGCGCCCGCCATCGGCAGCACGTCGCCGGCGCGGCTGTGTTTGGTCTGCACCTGCAGGCAACGTGGCCACGTCTTGCGATCGATCGGCCCCGAATCGATGTGCAGCAGGATCCCGGCGTTGCCCGGCTTCGCGGTCCACCGCCATTCTGCGTGCAGTTCGTAGTTCGTGTAGCTCACGCGCGTCTGCAAATACCCGATGGGCTGTCCGGCGAGTTGCCAGCTGCCGTCTGCCGTGGGCGTGACCACCGCCTCGATGGATGTGGCGGCCGGGCTGACGAACTCCCAGGCGTCGATCCGCAAGGCGTCGATCTCCGACGCGATCGCAGTCGGGGCAACCCACGTCAGAGCCGCCCACGTAGCCAGGTGCGCCGGTCGCAGGAGAAGGTGCATGCCGCGACGCTGCCGGATCCGGAAAAGGCGTGCAACCCCACCGAGCGGCCGACTGCCCCCGAAGGGGCCGGCGGTGACTTTCGGGAGCTCACCGAGGAACCGCCGCTCCGGCGGTGGTTCATTGACGGCATGAGCAAGAATCAGAAGACCCCGGCGACGACCACCTCGAACACCGAAAAGGATCCGTCGGAATGGACGACCGGCGACGAACCGATGACGGGCGCACAGAAGTCTTATCTGAAGACACTCAGCGACGAAGCGAAGGAGCCGTTCGACGAAAAACTCACGAAGGCCGAGGCGTCGCGACGCATCGACGAGTTGCAGAAGAAAACCGGCAGAGGCGCGCCGAAAGGCTGAGACCGAGAATGGAGAGCTGAAGGCGACAGATGTCGCCGGGAATGGCCGCAAGCTCGAGGCTCCCGCTGGTCTCGGCCCCGCGGCGCATTTGTGGCTGATTTGTGACGCGCGTTGCTGCAGGATCCGAGCGCCGTGAACGCGCCGACGCCACCGAAGTTTCAGGATCTCTTCTCGGGGGTGGCGGCGCATTACGCGACCTTCCGGCCGCACTATCCGGCGGCGCTGTTTGACCTGTTGGCGACACTCGAGGCGCGCGATACGACCGTGTGGGACTGTGCATGCGGCAACGGTCAGGCGTCGGTCGAACTCGCGCGGCGGTTTGCCCGCGTGGTGGCGACGGACGCGAGCGTCGAACAAATCACCTCGGCGGCGCGGTTGCCGAACATCGACTATCGGGTGGCGCTCGCGGAAGACTCGCGGTTGGCGGAGCGGTCGACCGGGCTCGTGACGGTCGCGCAGGCGTTGCACTGGTTCGATCTGCCGCGGTTCTACGCAGAGGTGAAACGCGTGCTGCAGCCCGGCGGACTGCTGGCCGTGTGGTGCTACGGCATCAATGAAATCGAAGGCGGCGAGGTGAACGGGCTCGTCCAGGAATTTTACGGCGGCGTGCTCGGACCTTACTGGCCGCGTTCGCGTGAACTGGTGGAGGCGGGCTATCGCACGCTGCCGTTTCCGTTCGCGGAATTGCCCGCGCCGACGTTGCGCATGGAGGCGCATTGGACGCTGGAGCAGCTGCTCGGGTATTTCAGCACCTGGTCGGCGCGCACGCGCTACGTCGAGGCGCGGGGCCAGGACCCGCTGATCCCCTTCGCGGCCGAGCTGGCGCAGGTTTGGGGCAAGCCACAGGCGCGCCGCACGATCACATGGCCGCTGGGTGTTCGGCTCGGGCGCATCGCGCGCTGAAACCTCCATCGCCGGGCCCCTGGGGTTATGACGCCGTTGGGCCCCATGCGCGATTTGTGTCTGCGCCATCCGCGCATATCGCTGTGGAGTGAGCTCGCTCGCGCGCTACGAACAAAAGATCGATCCCTTGCAGGACAACTGCCCGGTGCGCGCAGCGATCGACGTCGTGCGCGGCCGCTGGAAGCCCTCGATTCTGTTCCAGCTTGCGACGGGGGCTAAACGCTTTGGCGAGCTGCAGACGGCGCTCGGTGCGATCACCGCGCAGGCGCTGACGGTTCAGCTCCGCCAGCTCGAGGCGGACGGCGTGGTATCGCGGGCCGTGTTCCCCGAAATCCCGCCGCGCGTGGAATATGCGCTCACCGCGTTCGGCGCGAAACTGTCCGGCGTGATGGAGCAACTGGACGCGTGGGGCACGGAATACCTCGCGCAACGCAAACGCGCGCCCGTGGTGGTTACCTGCCGCGTGCCGGCGGCCGGGCGCTGAGATCCAGCGGCGCGGCGGCGCCGCAGGCACTCACTTTTCAGTGAGCGACTCATTTTTTTGAGACGAAGCAGATCGGCGGGCGCGGGGCTATCCTGCCGCGCATGAAAACTCTTCTCGTTCTGAACAGCAGCGGCCGCGTTACGCGTTCACTCACGCGCCGGCTCACGTCACGCTTCGCCGAAGCGTGGTCCGCCGTGCATCACGACGCCGTCGTGGTCCAGCGCGACCTCACGCTTAATCCTCCACCTACGATCAACGAACCGTGGATTGTCGCAGCTTTCGCCGCGCCCGACACGCCGGCGACGGTCCGCGAGGCGGTGCTGCGGGCGAGCGACGAACTGCTCGATGAGCTGACGGCCGCGGATGCGGTCGTGATCGGCGCACCGGTCTACAACTTTGGATTGCCGGCGCAGCTCAAGGCCTATGTCGACCAGATCGTGCGCGTTGGGCGCAGCTTCGCGCTTACGGGCGATGCTGCGGTGCCTTATCGTGCGCTTCTGGCTCCGAAGCCCGTGGTGGTCATGACCGCCGCCAGTGATGGCGTGATGCTGCCGGGCGGCGCGTTGGCCCATCTCAATCTGGTCGAACCGCATCTTACGGCGGCGCTGGGCTTCATCGGTCTGACCGACGTGCGCTTTGTGCGGGTAGCGGATTCGGTCGCGGACCAGGCCGCCCATCCGCATTCGCTGGCGGCAGCCGAGCGCGCGATCGAGATGATCCTGCCTCGACTCGCCGCCGCCTGAGCGCACCGAGGGCATGGACGGCGATCGCGCGGCGCCGACGCGCCCGCGCCCGTGCGTGGGCTGGGCAGACGGGCATTTCCATTGCCAGCCTGTACAACGCTCCACTAGGAACCCGTCGCGTCCCGCGACGTGCGCGGACCTCCGCTGTGGTCGCTCCGATGCAACCCATCGATTCGGCGCGGGCCGCTTTGCCGGCTTTTTCTCCCCATGACACCCCAACCCCCGCCCCTCGCGCCGACGGCTCCCGTCGGGCTCACGCCTGCGAACCTCACCGTCCCGAAGGAAGCCAGCCGGTTCGTCATCGTCCTCATCCTGTCGATCCTCGTTTGGCTCGCGCTGGCCGTGACGATGATCGGGCTGTTCTATGCGGTGATCTTCGGCTTCTTCCTCTGGCTCGGCAACGGACTGTTGACGGCTTACCTGCGGGCCGAGGCGGTGCGGGTCGGACCGGAGCAATTGCCGGAACTCGACGCGAGCCTGCGCGACGTCTGCCAGAAGCTCGGCGTGCGCGACGTGCCGGCGCTGTATGTGCTGCAATCCGGCGGACTGCTCAACGCGTTCGCCACACGGTTTGCCGGGCGTGATTTCGTGGTGGTGTATTCGGACTTTCTGGAGGCGCTCGGACCGGCGTCGCCGGAAATGCGTTTCATCCTCGGCCACGAATTGGGGCACATTCAGAGCCGGCATATTTTGAAGCAGATCTTTCTCGCGCCGGGATTGTTCTTTCCCCTCATCGGCCCGGCCTACCGCCGCGCGTGGGAGACTTCCTGCGACCGGTTCGGCGCCTATGCGGCGCAGGATGTGAATGCCGCCGTGCGCGCGATGCTGGTGCTGAGTGGCGGACGCGAGCATGGTCCGCAGCTCAACGCCGCCGCTTTCGCAAGTCAGCACGCCTCCGAGCGCGGATTCTTCGTCTCGTTGCATGAGCTCACCTCGACGTATCCGACGCTGTCACGGCGCGTGACAGAACTGATGGCGTTGACGGACGACCGCGCGATACGCAGCCCCGGGCGGAATCCCTTCGCGTACTTTTTCGCGCTGTTTCTACCCGGCGGAAACGTCGGGCAGGGCGGCCCGTTGGCGAGCCTGCTGCTGATCGTGGTGATCATCGGGCTGCTCGCGGCGATGGCGATTCCGGCGTTTGAAAAGGTTCGGCAGCGTTCGCAGGCGATCGCCTGCGTGAACAACCAGCGGCAGCTCGCAGCGGCACTCGACCAATATCAGCTCGAGGAGGGCAAGGGTGCGGACGCCTGGTCCGATGTGACCGGCGCGGGAAAATTCGTACCGGCCATGCCCGTGTGTCCGGCCGGCGGCACCTACAACGCCACCTACGAGGACAAGGGCGCGCGTGTCATCTGCACCGTCGCGGGCCATGATCCCACGAGCGTAGCCGCGGCGCGCGGCGCAAGAAGCGGCGGAAAGTAAGCCTGCGCTCACGCCCCGCCGGAAGCGGCGGAGCGCGCACGAATTGTCGTCCGCGCAGCAACGGAGGCCTGCGAGTCCGCCGCGTTGCGCCGCCCGCACTGGTTCCCGGGAGTACCGGACGGTTCCGGCGAACTTCAGGGTCGCGCGATTCCTACAGGAACGGTTGCAGCGGCCGGGGCCGGCCGGCCCGGGCGGAGCCAAAGCAGCGCGAGACTCGCGACAATGGCGATGAGCGCGCAGGCGCCGATAAGCCCGTGTGAGCCGAGCGGCGTCGCGAGCGCACCGAACGCGACGTAACCGACGAGATTGCCGAGACTCGAGGAGTTCGCGAAGACCGTGGTCGCCAAGCCGGGCTGTTCGGGCAGCAGATCCTGGAAAAACGTGATCGCGACGTTGCCGACGATCGCGAGCGACATGCCGCTCAGCATCTGCATCAGGCACACGTGCCAGACCTCCGTGGCGGTGAAGAGCAAAACGAAGTAGAGCGCGCTGGTGCAGCCGCCGAGCCGAATCAACACCAGCTGGTGTCCCCGCGCGGCGAGCTGGCCGAACCACAACATCAGCGGAATTTCCACCGCCGGCCCCACGGCAAACACCAGACCGAGATCCCCCGCGGTGCCGCCAAGCTCGTGGGTGATCGCGAGCGGCAGATTCATCATGTTCATCGCGAACGCCGCGAAAACCAGCACGAACGCGACGAAGTAGCCGAGCAGATCGGGCCGCCGGAGTGTTCGCCAGACGGAGACGCGTCCGGCGGCGGCGACCACGTGCGCCGGGCGGCGTTGATAAGGCACGAACCGCCACACGCCGAGGTGAAACAGCAGATACAGGGCCGCAGCCCCGGCGAAGAGCCCGACGAAATCGAAGTGCGCGACAATCGCCGCGCCGAGCGCGGGGCCTGCGGTCCACGCGAACGAAAAGCACACCCGCACCACGCTCAACGTGATCGCCACATCGGAGGTGACCTCCCCCTCGACGGCGAACCAGTCGCGCGCCGTGGCGAACAATTGGGAAAAACAAATTGAGGCGAACGCCACGAGCGTCACGCCGAGCCCGACCAGCACGAGCGGCTGGCGCGTGAGCGCAAACCCGGTGTAGCCCAGCACGCCCGACGCGCTGCCGAGCAACAGCATCACCTTGCGGGGCACGTGCGTGTCGGACCAGCGGGCGAGCAGCGTGGTGACGCACACGGAACTGAGCGACGTCAGCGTCATGAACACGCCGAACTGAAAAGGCGTGAATCCGACCGCCTGCGTGCCCCACAGCGAGAGGAACGGAAAGACGAACGAAAAGCCCATGCCCAGCGCGAAGGTCGCCGCGAGCAAACCGGTAAAGCCGGGTTGCTGGAAGAGCTGTCGCGTGTGGCGGAGCCAGGAAGACATGGAGGCGGAGCGTCTCGGGCCGCGACCGCGGAGTCCAGAGCCGAGCAGTTTCCCGGGGAAGGATGCGGGAAAGGCGCGCCCAACCCCCCGCAGTTCGTCTTCAAATGTGGTCCTTCGGCGGCCGGACCGTCGCCGGCAGCGGCCGGCAACTCGGGGTTGTGAAGCGGAGGCCCGACGTGATCTCGCGCGACCGGCCACTCGAACGCATCCCGATGAAGGACACTTGCGAGAGGTCCGGGCCCTGCCGGAACTGGCGGGTATGGTTGGCCAGAGCGCCACCGACGAGCAGGTCGCCACTGAAGCTTTGCGGAACCCAGCGGCGGATGACATGACGGACTGAGTTATGCGCCGCATACTCTTAACCACCATGAGCCTCGACATCATCCGCCGCGAATGGCTCCGCGTTCCCGGCTTGGCGCTGCTGCTGACGATCGGCCCGGTGTTCGCCGCCGAGCCGCCCACGTCCGCAGCCGATCCCGCTCCGGCCGGCGACCGCGCGGCGCAGAGCGACAACGAAGCCATCGTTTCGACCACGCCGATGGAGTTCGAATCGGAGAACACCGGCGTGTATGGGCAGCTGACCGTCGCCCCGGAGATTCTCAGCGCCGACACGCGCAACGATCTGGTCTACACGATCACGGCTGAACCGTTGCATGGCCGGGTGGGCCTCGCCAGCGCCGGCGAGGAGGCAGACTTTTTCAAAACCAAGACCTCGCGGCTCGGCTATTTTGTCTATCGGCCGCAGGAGGATTACGCCGGCGAGGACTCGTTCGACTACACGGTGCGCAACGAAACGTCGGGGCTCGTGTTCAAGAACACGGTGGTGCTCGCGGTGAAACCGCCGCCGCCGGTAATGCTGCAGAGGTTCGACGTCGAGGCGACCCGGGAACGCTCATTAAAAGTGCAGGAGGTCGCCCTCTCCACTCGCCCCAACCAGCCCGTCACCCAAAAAGTTCCGAGCCACGAGGATTTCCTCACGCCGGCCGACCGCGTGGGCATCGCCCCGCCGAAGGTTGCGTACCTGCTCGACGACAAGGCCAAGCCGCAGAACGGCACCGCGAAGCTCGACCGGCTTACGGGCCAGCTCACCTACGCGCCGAATCCCGGTTTCATCGGCGAGGACCGATTCCGCTACTACACCGTCGACGAGGCCAATCCCCACCTGGGCGCGGAAAACGTCGTCTCAGTCCACGTCGAGCCGATCCGCACCGTGAAGCACGTGGTGGTCGATCGCTCGCGCAGCCGCGAGGTGGATCTCGTGTTCGTCATCAACAATTCGCCCTCGATGGCGGCGCACCAGAGCCGGATCGCCGCCAACCTGAGCCGGTTTCGGCAGCTCTTTCACACGCGTGATCTCGACTACCGCATCGGCGTGCTCACGACCGACTTCGTGGACGCGGATCCGCGGTTTTCGCGCGCCGACCAGCAGTTTTTCAAGGAGGTCCGTTCGATCCAGCTCAACCGCGCCGGCCAGCCGGTGCTCGACCGCCGCGGCCGGCCGAAAACGACGACCAAGCGTGTCGCGAGCAACGGCACACTCGTGACGCTACCGGTGATGGATCAGCCGTGGGTCACGCCGCGCACGCCCGACGGCATTTTCTCCGAACTCGTCAAGGTCGGCACAAACGGCGACAGCAACCGCACCGCGTTCACCTCCGTGTACAATTTCGTCGCCGGCTATTACAACAAGGAGCACGCGTTCCTCCGTCCGGAAGCGCCCACGATCGTGGTTTTCTTCATGGACGAGGAGGAAACCCGCATGGCCACCTGGAAGGAACAAGCCGACGGCAAGCGCGAGGCCGAGTGGATCGAGAACGGCAAGCTGCCCGACTTGCTCAAGCAATACAACGCGCGCAACCCGCAGAAACGCCAGACGCTCGACGGCTACATCAACTACTGGGTCTTGCGCCCGTTCATCATCGCGAAGGGGAACAAACGCGGAAAGCTCGAGATGCACGCGGTGGTGTCACCCAACAACATCTCGCACCGCCGCGCCGCCGAGCTCACGGGCGGGAGCGTGCTCAACATCGAGAGCGACTTTTCCGGGCCGCTCGCCGCGCTCGGTGATCGTATCGCCGAGACCGTCGCGGTCGCGCTCGATCCGGTTGCGCCGGGTGCAACGCTCTACCGCAAGAGCCTGCGCGTGCTGGTCGACGGCGACGAAGTGCGGCCCGACGCGGAGAACGGCTACGTGTACGACGAACTCACCCACAGCATTCGGTTCCAAGGCGCCGCCAAGAAGAAGGCGTTCCTCGCGAAGATCGACATCACCTACGAGGAGCACATGTAACGGGGCATCGGCGCGGGAAGTCCGGAGCTGAGGGCCCGTAGCCCCGGGCCGGTCATAGGCCAGGCCGTACGTCACGAGCCACGCTTATGGGGACGCGTGCGTGGGAACGCGGCCGCCCTCGGCGGCTTCGATTTCGTGCGGGCAGGAGGCCCACGCTCCCCCGGCCCGCCGCCCGGGGTTCCTGACGGATCCGCCAGCCCGGTTATTTTCGCCTCAGCAAAAACCCGACCAGCAATCCCAGCCCGAAACCGACGCCAAGCGATTCGTAAGGATGGGTGCGGATCGTCTCGTCCGTTTTGCTCAGCGCTTGTCGCGCCGCACGGAAGCTCTGTTCCTGGAGGTCGATATAGCTCGCCTTCGCGCGTTCCAAGGTGGCCGCCAGGCGTTCCCGCGCCTGACCGGCCTTTTCGCTGACGTCGCCCGCCGTCGCGCGTACGAGCAAATCGGCATCAGCCACCAGCGCCCGCAAGTCTTCCATCACCTGTTCACGTGCTTGCCGGCTGTCGAGAGTCGAAGAATGAGTATTCATAAAAGTTTCCTCCGCTGTGCGGTTCTCGTCGAAGCCGGAATCACCACGGACCAGACGTTGCGCCGGCGGTTCCGAATCGTCGACACATCGCGCCGGTATCCGGCCCGTCCGCGCGAGCGATTTGGCCGTCATGGGTCGAGATGACGTGATCTGTTCTGGCTCCCGGCGGCGCCCGCCGTTCGCTGGGCGGATTCTTTTCTGCATGAAAACCACCCCCGGCACGAAGAAGGCGTTGGCTCCGCAGCAGAGCGACGAGCTGCTCACGATCTTAAGCAGCCGTTTTGATCAGAATCCCGACCGCCACCGAGGCATAAAGTGGGCCGACGTGAAAGTGAGGCTGCAGGCCAACCCCCAGAAGCTTTGGTCGCTGCATGAAATGGAACGCACCGGCGGTGAGCCGGACGTGGTCGGTCGGGACGACAAGACTGGTGAATACTTTTTCTTCGATTGCTCGCCGCAAAGTCCGGCGGGGCGCACCAGCGTTTGCTACGATCCGGAAGGGCTCGATTCCAGGAAGGAACACAAACCGAAGACCAGCGCGGTCGAGATGGCGGCAGCCATGGGCATCGAGCTCCTGACCGAAGACCAGTATCGCGAGCTGCAGACGCGGGGAGAGTTCGACACCAAATCCTCAAGCTGGCTGAGGACTCCGACGGAGATCCGGAAACTCGGCGGCGCGATTTTCGGCGATCGCCGCTTTGGCCGCGTGTTCGTGTACCACAACGGCGCGCAGTCCTACTACAGCGGCCGCGGTTTTCGCGGCGTGCTGAGGGTCTGAGGCCTGTGGCGGAACAACCCGCCGCGCCCGGCTCAAGGCTGCTGCCGCTGCGGGACCTTGCCGCGCGTGTATTTGTCGAACACGCGGATCACCGGCAGCGCGTTGCCGTCATCGTCGAACATGCCGCGTCGGCTGAGAAAGCCGGCGACCGCCGGTTCCCACCAGAACACGCCTTTGCCCAAGCCGTGCGGCGTCGCGAGCACCGCGCGCTGCACCTCCTCGAGAAATTCCCGCTGGCCCTCCGGCGTCTCGGGAAACGGCGCGGGGCGGTCGCGATATTCCGCCGGCCGCCAGTTGTAGGCCACCTCCACCAGGATGATGTCCTTGCGGTAGCGCTCCGCCGTGAACGCGAGGCAGTCGCGCAGTTCCAGCAGCGAACCGTGCCACCACGGGTAATACGACTGCCCGATCACGTCGAACTCGACGCCGCGCTGCAGCAGGGGGTCGAAAAACGCCTGCGTGCGGGCGCGATTCCCGCCCTGGTCGATGTGGATCATGATCAGGGGCCGCGGTGCATCGCCGCGCCCGGAGTCCACTCCGCGGATACCGGCTTTCACCAGCGCAGCAAACGTGTCCCAGTTTTCCGGCAGCTTGCCGTGCGGCCAAAGCATGCCGGGCGTGATCTCGTTGCCGATCTGCACCATGTCCGGCATGACGCCGGCGTCGCGCAACGCCGCGATTGTGTCGCGGGTGTAGTCGTGCACCGCCTGGATCAACTCCGCCGTCGACAGGTTTTCCCAGGCTTTCGGCGGGAATTGCTTCTGCGGATCAGCCCACGTGTCGGAATAGTGGTAATCGAGGAGGAACTTGTACCCGAGCGCCTTCGCGTCCTGGGCGAGCGAGATCGTGTAGGCGAGATCGTTCGGCAACGGTCGCGGCTGCGTCGATGGCGTGTGAAAGAGCCGGAGCCGGATCCAATTGTAGCCGTGATCGCGGAAGATCTGCAGCCCCGGTTTGGCCACGCCGTCGTCCTTGAATCTCACGCCGCGCGCCTCGGCTTGACGGAGGAAGGAAACGTCCGCGCCGATCGCGTAGCTCAGTTCGGGGCGGGTGGCGCTGGCGGTGCCCGTCGTGGTGGTCCGCGTGGTTGCACACCCCGCGAGCTCGATGCCGAGCACCGCGAGTGTGGTCTTGGTCAGAAGGGCCGTCCGCATCGTAGGTGCACGGTGAACGATGCGGCTCCCGCAGAGCGACGCAACCACTCACCTTCGTAACCCGCGCTGACGCTGGTCACGTGGACGGATCGTGGCGACCGATTCGCCGCGCGGCACCGCCACCTCGCCTAAAGCCGGTCAACCGACTTCGGGCCAGAGCCAGTAGAAAACGAGTCCGGCGCCCACGCCGTAGAACGCCGCATCGAGCAGATACTTCGCGCTCGAGGACCACGGCCGCGCTGACCAGATCGACTCCGTGATCGTGCCGAACCCGTAGGCGATGAAGCTGACCGCACCCACCAGTTTGGCCGCCGCGCGGGCGCGAGCGGGGTCGAGGCCGAAGAGCTGCGTCGCCAGAAACGCCGCGACGACGGTAACGACCACGGTGAAAAGAAACCACTGACCGAGTAATCGACCCATGTTCGGGGCACCGGCGGGCGCGAGCATGACCTGCCCCACCGGTCCCTCCCGATATTTCTGCATCATCGCCTCGCCACCCATTTCCTTCATGTCGCTGCAATACGGGATCACGTACCGACCCCGCGTGGGATTGCCGGCGCGAATCGCGGCGCGCACGGCCTCCTCGTTGGCAAAGCCGCGGTAATCGGGCGCGTGCCATTTGATGACCATGTGAATCAGTGAACTGATCACGAACACGACCACTGCGCTGAGCAGGATCGGCAACCAGAGGGAGAGCAGGGCATGCATGGGGGGGAGGTTGGTTGAACCGCGCCGCGTCAGAGAGAGCCTCAGTCGCCGCGGGGTTGGGGGTGCCCGATAACTCTCACAAAATCTTCCCTGGAAAAAGCCCGAACCGCGTGCACCACAGCGTCCCACCCTGCGGATACGGCACCGGTCGCGTCATAAACGCGAGCAAGACACCCCACGCTCGTGGAGACGGGCGGCGCACGAAAATTCGGCGGGTGGCGCGCCGTGCGCCTGCGGACAAGCCGCTGCGTGAATGGGGTCTACTGCATCACGCCGCTGCGGCGCGTGGGCGCCACGGCGCCGGAGGCGACGCGCAGCAGCTCACGGCGGAGCCAGTCGAGCGCGGCGTGCACCGCGCGGATCCGCGCCGTCGACCGCGAGCCCGGGTAATTCAACTTCTTCGACCACACGCCATGCGGCGCATGCAGCGCGATGAACGTGGTGCCGACGGGATTTCCGCCCGGGCCCGTCGTCTCGCTGCCGAAACCGGTCACCGCGAGACCATAGTCGGCGCCGAGCCGCTCCGCCGCGCCCGTGGCCATCGCGACGGCGCACTCCGCGCTGACGGCGCCATGCTGCAACAGCAGGCACTCCGGCACCTCGAGCAATTCCATCCGCGCGTCGTTCGAGCAGCAGACCACGCCGCCGGCGAAAAACTTGCACGCCCCGCTGATCTCGTTGAGCGCGCTCGCCAGCAATCCGCCCGTGCCGGTCTCCGCGACGGCGAGTCGCTTGTCCTGTACGCGCAGCAGTTCGCTTACGACCTTCGCGAGCGAATCGTGGCCGTAGGTAGCAACGTCCTCGCCGAGCAGCCGGCCGCATTCGCGCGCGATCACCTCGAGCTGCGCGGCCGACAAGCCTTCGTTCGCCGAGCTGATCCGGCAATCGACCATGCCGAGGTGCGCGCAATACGCCACGTTCAGCGCACCGCCGTAGCGATCGAAAATCGGCTGCAGCTTCGTTTCCAGCGCGGATTCGCCCACGCCCGCCGTGCGAATCTGCACATATGCCTCGCGCTCGAGGAGCAATCCCATCTTCGCCAGCTTCGGAAAAACCTGGTCGAGCACCATCGGCTGCATCTCGTTCGGTGGCCCGGGGAGCATGCACAGCACGCGGCCGTCCTGCTCGACCCAGAGCCCCGGCGCGGTGCCGTTCGGGTTCGGCAGCACTTCACAGCGCTCGAAGCGATACGCCTGCTTGAGATTGTTCGGCGTCATCTTGCGGCCAAACACCGCGAACCGCTCCTGAATCGCGTGCTCGATCGCAGCATCGAACACCAGCTTCTGCCCCAGCACCGCCGCGAGCACCTCTCGGGTGCGATCGTCACATGTCGGACCCAGTCCGCCGGTGGTGAACACCACGTCCGACCGCGGCCACGTTTCCCGAAACTGCCGCGCGATCGCCTCGGCGTCGTCCGTCACCGTTACGCAGCGTTGAAGCGTCACTCCGCGCCGTCCGAGCTGCTGCCCAAAAAACGCCAGATGCGTGTTGGTCGTCAGCCCGAGCAGGAGCTCGTCGCCGATCGTGAGCAGCTCGTAATGAACCTGACGCACGGGCTTGCGGGGACTCTCGCCATGAACGGATGAAACCATACTTGCGAGCGGGGAGATTAGACCGATTCTGGGAAAATGCCAGCCACCGCCCCGGTAAATCTCAAGGAGAAGGTTCGGCAGCTCCCTGACAAGCCGGGGGTGTATCTGATGAAAGACCGGCTCGGGCGAATCCTTTACGTCGGCAAGGCGCGCAGCCTGAAGAAACGCGTTTCATCCTATTTTCAACAGGGCCGCGCCCGCACGGTGATGCAGCCGAAGATTCGCGCGCTGATCCCGCTGATCCATGATTTCGACACGATCGAGGTGAAATCCGAGCCCGAGGCGCTGCTGCTCGAGGGCAAGCTGATCAAGCAGTGGCGCCCGCGCTACAACACCGATTTCACCGACGACAAGCGTTTCCTGCTCGTGCGTGTCGACCTGCGCGAGGAACTGCCGCGCTTCCGGCTCACGCGCCTCAAAAAGGATGACGGCTCGCGCTACTTCGGCCCCTTCGCGCACAGCGGGCTGCTGCGCAAAACCCTCGCGCAAATGCGCCGGCAGTTCGGCATCCTGCTCGGCGATGGCACGCCGCACAAACTTGCCGACGGCACGTGGCAGCTTTACGACGACGTGCGCCAGGAAATCTACGGCGGCATGCTGCACGTCACGCCCGAGGCCTACCGGCGGCGCGTGGACGACGCCTGCGCCTTCCTCGAAGGCAAGTCGCGCGAATGGCTCGAGACGCTGCGCGCCGAGATGGCGGAAGCCGCGACCAAGCAGCTGTTCGAAAAAGCCGCGGAACTCCGCGACGTCATCTTCGCCCTCGAGGAAACACTCGCGAAGACACGCCGGTTCGAGCGGATCGATCCCACCCGACCCAACGTCGACGAGGAGGCGCTTCGCGCGCTGGGCGAGGCGCTCGCCCGGCCGCCGCCGCGCACGATCGAATGCTTCGACATCTCGCACATCTCCGGGACGTTCGTGGTCGCCTCGATGGTCCACTTCGCGAACGGCCGGCCGGACAAGGACAACTACCGTCGTTTTCAGATCAAGAGCTTCATTGGCAACGACGACTTCCGCGCGATGGAGGAAGTCGTGGGCCGTCGGTATCGGCGGCTCGCCGAGGAAGGCCGTTCGTTTCCGGATCTCGTCGTGATCGACGGCGGCCGCGGTCAGATCGGCGCGGCGATCAAGGCGTTCGTCGCCGCGGACCTCACCCCACCCGTGATCATCGGGCTCGCGAAGAAGCACGAGACCATCTTCTTCGTCGACGAGCGGCCGCCGCTCAACCTGCCGCTGAACCATCCGGGTTTGAACCTGCTGCAACGCGTGCGCGACGAGGCGCATCGGTTCGCGAACACTTACAACGCCGTGCTCCGGTCGAAAAAAATCCGTGAAAGCGTGCTCGACGATTTCGCGGGCCTCGGGCCCGTGCGACGGGCCGCGCTGCTCGCGCATTTCGGCAGTATTGACCGGCTGCGCGCGGCTTCCATCGAAGAGATCGGCGAAGTCGAGGGTTTCGGCCCAAAGCTCGCGGCGGAGCTGCACGCGTTTCTCGCTCGGAAACCGGAGCCGGTTGCGCCAAACGTGGACGCTTCCGATGAGAATCAGACGGCTCCTGCGGATTAGCTTTACCTCCGCGCTCATGGCATCGCTCGCGTCCGCGGAGATCACGCTCGCTCCGGTGTTCAGCGACGGGGCCGTGCTGCAGCGCGACCGGCCGGTGCCGGTGTGGGGCCGCGCCGCGGCCGGCGAGAAGATCACCGTCTCTTTCGGCGCGCAGATCGTCCGCAGCACCACGGCCGCCGACGGCCGTTGGATCGTGTTGCTCGAATCGCAGCCCGCAAGCGCAGAGCCGGTTGATCTCGTGGTGTCCGGCCGGAAGGAAACCGTGCTGGTGAAAGGCGTGCTCGTCGGCGAAGTCTGGCTGGTCTCCGGTCAATCGAACATGGAGTGGCCGGTCGCGCTGCTGCGCGAGGACGAGCGGCAGCTCGCCGCCGTCGACCTGCCGCTCGTCCGGCAACTAAAGATCGAGCGCGCCGTCGCAAGCCAACCCGCGGAGACCGCGAAGACCAGCGGGTGGCAGCCGGCGCTGCGCGACAAGGTCGGCGACTTTTCGGCGATCGGATATTTCTTCGCGCGCGAGCTGCACCGCAAACTCGGCGTGCCCGTCGGGATCATCAACAGTTCCTGGGGCGGCACGGAGATTGAGGCGTGGATGAGCGACCTGGCCCGCCAGTCGACGTCGGTGGGTGCCGCGATGGAAGCGCGCTGGCAGCAGGCGAAGAGTGAATGGCCGCCGGAGCGCGTCGCGCGTTATCCGGCCGAGATGGAAGCGTGGCAAAAAGCCGAGGAGCAGGCGCGCGCCACGAAGACCAAGAATCCGCTGCCGTGGCCACAGCCGCCGGCGAGCGACGATTCGCCGCGCCGGCCGGGTGGACTCTACAATGCGATGATCGCACCGCTACGCCCGTGCGCGCTGCGTGGCTTCGTTTGGTATCAGGGCGAGTCAAACGTCGGCCGCGCCGCGGAATATGCCGAGCTGTTTCCCGCGATGATTCGCACGTGGCGCGCCAACTGGGGCGACGAGGCCCTGCCCTTCCTCTTTGTGCAAATCCCGGACTACGCCGATGACAATCCGGGCGGCCGGCAGTGGGCGCGGCTGCGCGAGGCGCAAACCCATGCGCTCGAGCTGCCGAACACCGCCATGGCAGTGGCGATCGACGTCGGCGACCCGGACGATATTCATCCGAAGAGCAAGGCCGAGCTCTCCCGCCGGCTGGCGCAGCTCGCGAAGGTGCAGGTCTACGGAATTCCGGGCGACGCGATCGGGCCGATGTTCGCGGAGGCGGTGCCCGAAGGAGCCGCGATGCGCGTGCGCTTCACGCACGCCGGCGGCGGACTCGTGGCGCACGGGCAGCCGGTGCAATCGCTCGAGCTCGCCGGGTCCGACAAGATTTTCCATGCGGCGAGCGCGAAGATCGATCGCGGCACCCTCCTCGTCACCTCGCCGAAAGTGAAGCAGCCCGTCGCAGTGCGTTACGCGTGGAGCAACGCGCCCGTGGCGAACCTCTACGACGGCGCAGGCCTGCCCGCCGCGCCGTTTCGGTCGGATGATTGGTGAAGCAGGCGGCAGGTAGTCGGCAGTAGGCGGTAAGCGGTAGGCAGGGCGCAACAGCGTGCGTTGAACTCTCAGTTCGAGCGAGGGCTGACCACTCAAGGTGGAGCGGCTTGCCCTCAAGACGCTGCAACCCAACCAGCGCGTTGAGGGCAACGCGCTCCACCTAAAAAGAGGTGGCCCACCATCCGCTGCCACGATGAACATTCTGCGTGAACGTCGGCCAATGCCTGCGTGACCGACGCTAAAAAAACAGGACGGATCCGAAGATCCGCCCTGGGAAGAACGTTCAGGGACGGCGTCGCGCCGCGACAGCTTACGGCAGCTCGTAGACTTCCACGATGGCGGCGCCGATGCCGCCATCCGCGCCGTTAACCTCGGCGGTGTAGACGCCCGGCGGCAGCGTGACGAGGATCGCCGCGTCCTTGCTGCCGGAGTTCAGCGCAAACGCACCGGTGGTCGTCGCGGCTGCGGAGATGGCCGCGCCGGTCGAACCCGGATAATCCTGCACGGCCGTTTCGGGCGTCTGCCAGTCGTCGTTGCGGGCGATGACCGTCGCGTTGCCGGATTGGATTCGATAGAGCGTGAGCTTCGGATTCGCGAGCACGTCGGGCACCTGCTGCGCCGTGAGGCCCGGGCCGACGCCGCGGATCAGCACCTGCCGGCTGGTCTGGCCGGCGATGACAAAGCCACCCGTGATGGGTTGCCCGGCCAAAGCGACGCCGCGCGCGGAAATGTTCACCAGCTTCGGCTGGTTCGCGGGCGGCGGCGTGGCCGAGGCGTCATAGACCTCCGCGAGCACGGTGCCGGTGGCCCCGTTCTCTCCGCCCACGTGCATCGTGTAGACGCCGGGCGTAAGCGTGACGATCACGGCCGCGTCCTCGCTGTCGGCGTTGAGCGGGTAAGCGCCAAGCCGCGCGAACTCCGTCGTGAGTTGGCTGGCGCCGCCCCACCGACCGTTGGTCAGCAGCGTTTGGCCATTCGAGTTGAAGAGCTGCAGCTGCGGCGTGGCGAGCACGCCGTTCACGCCCAGCGAGGTCAGACCCGGGCCGACCGCGCGCAACACCACCGTCTGCGCCCCGGTGCCGGAAATCACGAAGCCGGTGATGACCACTGTATTCGACGCGACGATTCGCGTGTTGACGGAGAGATTGGTCACGCGGCTCGTTTGGGTCGTACCGTCGGCTACGACCACCGTGATCGTGGCGGTGCCGGTGCCCGCGGCGTTGGTCGCACCCACCACGACATTGTAAGTGCCGGTTTGCGTCGGCGTGCCCGTGATCAGGCCGGTGGCGGAATTGATGGCAAGCCCCGGTGGCAGTCCGCTGGCCACATAGGTGGTCGGACTTTCCGTCGCCGTGACCGCGTAGAGGAAATTCGATCCCGCCGCTGCCGCGACCACGCCCGCGCTGGTGATGCTCGGCAGGGCCGCGCTCAGGCGCCCCTGCGCCTCGATCAAGCCCGTCGAGCTTTGCGGGTTGGAACCGACGATCGCGCTGGCGCGAACGTAAACCGGAGTGGTTGGATCAGTCGGCAGCGTGACGCCGGTCACCTGCCAGTTGGTCGAGTTCGGCACGCGGGTGGCCTGGCCGAGCGTCGTCCAAGTGGCGAGGTCCGCCGACGTTTCGAGATACGCGCTGGAAATTTCCGGCGCCACGCCCGAGCGCACCCAGGTAACGGCGTTGCGCGCGGCATTCGTCGTGAAGGCCACGGCGCCCGTGTTCGACGAAGTCGTGGCGATGCGCGCGAGACCGGCGCGCGCCAAGCCGTCGACTTGGTTGAACCGTCCACCGATCACCACCTTGCCGTCGCGCTGGAGCAGCACGGCGGTCACCTCCCCGTTCGGGTTCGAGGTCAGCGTGGGATCGATCGTGCCGTTCGCGTTCAAGCGGGCGACGTAGTTGCGCGTCTCACCGGCGATGCTGGTGAAGGCGCCGCCGACCACGATCCGGCCGTCGGTCTGCAAAGCGAACGAGTTGATGGCGGTCGCGCTGCTGACGGTCGTGAAGCTCGGATCTGCGGCGCCATCCGCGGTGAGCCGCAAAAGTACGCTGCGCACGCCGCTGCCAGCCGCGAGGACCACGATGCGGCCGCTCGCGTCGACCGCGAGACCGCTGACCGCGCCGGGCACTGTCGGGGCAAACGAAGCATCGAGGCTGCCGTCGGCCTTGACGCGCGCGAGCTTGTTGCGCGCAACTCCGCCGACTTGCGTGAAATCGCCGCCGATGAGCAGGTCGCCGTCGGGCTCGAGCGCGAGCGCGAGCACCTCGCCGTTGACGTTCGGATTGAAGTTCGCGTCGAGCGAGTCGTCAGTGTTGAAGCGCGCGACCCGGTTGCGCGTCGCGCCGGCGATCTGGGTGAACGCGCCAGCGACGACCGTGCGACCGTCCGCGATCGTGAGCAGGGCGTTGACCGCGCCGTTTGGATTCGGCAGGAACGCCGTGCTGATCGAGCCATCGCTGCTCATGTTGGCGAAGTTGTTCGCCGGCGTGCCGTTGATCTGGGTGAACGCGCCGCCGACCATCAGCGAGCCCGAGGGCTGCACGTTCGTGAGCGCACCGGTCGCGATGAGCGAGCCATCGGTGTAAACCGCAAGCGCGGTGACCTGCCCGTCGACGTTCGGATTGAACAGCGGGTCCACCGTGCCGTCGCTGTTGAGCCGCGCGAGCCGGTTGCGCGGCGTCGCGAGCGAGGCGTTGTAGGTCGTGCCGCCGGGCTGGAGCGCGGTGAAGGTGCCGCCGAGGACGATCTTGTTGTCCGCCGGTTGGAGCGCAACCGTGCTGACGATGCCATTCGGGTTGGGATTGAAGGTGTCGTCCAGCGTCTGGTCCGCCTTGAGCCGCGCGACATAGTTGCGCGTCGTGCCACCCATGGTGGTGAAATACCCGCCGAGGACGATCTTGCCATCGGGCTGAAGCACGCCGGCGCTGACGAAGCTGTTCGCGTCGAGGTCGAGGGTGGTGTCAACGGAGCCGTCGGAGTTGAGCCGCGCCACGAAGCTGCGATCCACGACCGTGGTCGTGCCGTTCGGATACAGTCCGGAGAAGCCGCCCGCGATCAGCAGCTTGCCGTCCGCCACCGGGAGGATCACCTGCACCTGGCCGTTCGGGTTTGGATAGAAGCCGGTGTCGAGCGTGCCATCCACGTTGAGCCGCGCGATGCCGTTGCGCCCGGCGGCCGTCGAGGCGCCGCTCGCCGTGATCGAGGAGAAGTTGCCGCCAACGACGAGCTTCCCGTCCGACTGCATCAGGAGGGAATAGACCTCGTTGTCCGGCGAGACGACGAAGGAGGTGTCGAGCTGGCCGTCGGCGTTGAGCCGCGCGAGGAAGTTGCGTGAAGTTGTGTTGATGGCGCTGAACGAGCCGCCGATCAGAATTTTCCCGTCCGCCAAAGGCCGGATCACATAAATCGTGCCGGTGCTCGTGCCGCTCGACGCCGTGCCGGTGGTGGTTACCGGCGTGAAGGTCGAGTCGATCGTGCCGTCGGGATTGAAACGAACGAGCGAGCGGGAATTGCCGCCGAGGTCGAAGGTCGCCGCGATGAGTATCTTGCCATTCGAGTCGACCGTCACCGCCCGAATCGAACTGATGGAGGTCACCTCGGAGCTGAAATGGAAGCCGCTGCGCAGCGCGCCGTTCGTCTCGAACCAGGCGAAGCCGCTGCGTTGCGTCGCGACCGGCAGCCCCTTGGCCGGCGACTCGGCCATGGCGTAAACCGGGCCGTTGAAGCTCGGCACAAAACTCGTGTCCGGCGTGCTGTCGGCATAGAAGCGCGCGAGGTTCGCGCCGCTCGTGCCGCCGAACCCGGCGAAGTTGCCGGCGACGATCACCGCGCCGCCGAACTGCTGCGTGATCGCGCGGATGTCCGCGCCGCCGATCGTGCTGAGGTCGGCGCTGAAGCTCGTGTCGATCGCGCCGTTCGCCTCCGCGCGCAGCACGCGCGAGCGCGGCACCGCGTTGACGCCAGCCTGCGCGAACGTCCCGGCGACGACGATCTTGTTGTCGGCCGCGATCGCGAGGCCCATCACCTCGTTGCCGATCGTCGTGTCGAGGTAGAGATTGAAATCCTGGTCGAGCGTACCGTCGGTGTTGATCCGCGCGACGTAGTTGCGCTCGTAGCCGTCGGCGATGCCGTTCGGCTTCAGCGCCGAGAACCGGCCGCCCGCGACCACCTTGCCGTCGGCCTGCAGCGCGAGCGTGCTGACCTGGCCGTTGAGATTCGGGTCGTAGGTTTTGTCCACACTGCCGTCGGCTTCGACCCGCGCGAGATTGTTGCGGGTCGTGGCGGTGGTATCGCTGTTGGGCGCGAGCACCGCGAACGCACCGCCGAACACGATCTTGTTGTCCGACTGCACGACGATCGCGGCCACCGTGCCGTTGACGTTCGGGTTGAAGCCGGTGTCGAGCGCGCCGTCGGCGTTGAGCCGCGCGAGTCCGTAGCGGGTGGTCGCGCGCGTGTCCGCGCTGCCCACCACCGTCGAGAACGGTCCGCCGATGAGGATCTGGCCGTCGGACGCGGCAGCCATCGCGACGATCGCGTCGTTGGCCTGCGCTTTGAAGGCGAGATCGACCGAGCCGTCGGCGTTGAGCCGCGCGAGGCAGTTGCGCGACACCGGCTCGGTCGTGCTGAACGGACTGAGCGTCGTGAACGCGCCGCCGATCACCAGCTTGCCGTCGCCCTGCAGCACCATCGCGTTCACCTGGTTGTTCGGCGCGGGACTGTACGCCTCGTCCACCGATCCGTCGGCGAGATTCAGTTTCGCGAGATACGGGCGCGCCACCGTGTTGATCCGCGTGAAGGAGCCGCCCACGATGATCTGCGTGGCGCTAACCTGCACGGCGGAGATCACCGGGCCGTTGATGTCGGCCTTGAACCGCGGATCGATGCTGCCGTCGGCGTTCAGCAGCACCACGCCGTTGCGCGTCTGGCCGGCGATGCTGGTGAACGTGCCGCCCACGAGCCACTGGCCGTTGCTCAGCTTGATCAGCGAACGTACGCGGCCGTTCACGTCGGGCCGGAAATCCGTGTCGAGCGCGCCGCGGAACGAAACCCGCGCGAGGTGATTGCGGACGACCGACGTCCGCCCCTGTCCGCGCAGCGTCAGGAAGGCGCCGCCGAGCAGCACCGAGCCGTTCGATTGCACGGCGATCGCGTAGACGGCGTAGTTTGGCCCCGGCAGGAAGGTCGTATCGAGTACGCCATTCGGCAGCAGCCGGCCGACATAACTGGACGAGCCGTTGCCCACGGCCGTGAAGGACCCGCCCACCAGGATCGCGCCGTCCGGCTGCAGCGTGATGACCGAGACCGGCCCGTCGGCAAAACCAGAGAAGCTCGTGACCAGCGTGCCGTCAGCGTTCAACCGCGCCAACCGGGTCATCGCGCCGGCGGACGCGTCGAGCGTGACGCCGTTCGGGGTCAGGCCCGTGAACGTGCCGCCGATCAGGATGTTTCCGCCGGGCAGCACTTGGATCGCCGATACGGCGTTGTTCGCCTGCGGATCGAATGTCGGATCGACGGTACCATCGACGTTGAGCCGCGCGATGCGCTTGCGCGCGGTGGTCGCGGCCGCGCCGTTGGGCTGCAGCGTGGTGAAGCCGCCGCCCACGAGAATCTGGCCGTCGGGCTCCAGCGCGAGCGACAGCACCATGTTGTTCGCGTTGGGATCGAAGCCCGCATCGAGCGTGCCGTCGCTGTTGAATCGCGCGAGCCGGTTGCGGAGCGTGAACGTCGCCGCGCCGTTCGGCTGCACCGCCTTGAACCCGCCGCCAACGACGAGCTTGCCGTCCGACTGGAGCAGCAGGCTCGTCACTTCCGGCGTAAGTGAACCGCCCTCGTCCGCGGTGCGGGGTTCGATGTTGGGATCGAACGTCGCATCGAGCGAACCGTCGGCGTTGAGGCGCGCGACCCGGCGGCGCGTCACGCCCGCGACGGAGGTGAACTTGCCGCCGATCACAATCTGGCCATTCGGCTGCAGGATCAGCGCGCTGACCTGGCCGTTGACGTTGACGTTGAACGTGCCGTCCTCGCGCCCGTCGGGCAGCAGTCGCACGATATTGGCGTGCGGGATCGGCCGGGACGATCCCGTTGGCTGAATCGCCGTGAAGTTACCCGCGACCAGCACCTTGCCGTCGGGCTGGATCACGACGGCGTAGACGGTGCCGTCGACGTTGGGGTTGAACCCGTCCGCCGCTGTCGAGCCCATGACTTGGCCCAGCACCGCCGGTGGAAACAAAGCTGCCCCGCAGAGGGCCAGGACGAGCAGCACGGGGCGAAAAACAGAAGCAATGGGCATGACGGGAATCTATTTGTAGGAAAATGCAGACAGGCCGGGAGGATGGCGCGAGGGAAAAGGTCAGCGTTTCTCCGTGAAAAAGGGGGCTATGACAAGCCTCCTGCTCGGGTTATGGCAAGCTTGCGCGGAGGCGCACGTCGCGGGCGGCTTCACCGTCGGTGCAGGCGGCCGCCGGACTCACCTCCGGCCGAATCGGCCGGCGAGCGGATGCGGCCGGGGATGACCGCCATCACTGGCGCCACCGATCAAACGCGAAAACCGGCGGCCACCTCGACACGCCGGGTCTGGAGAACTGGAACGCACGCCGGTTAGTGTCGGGCGGCAATCGCGAAGTTCCGGGAAAATACCAGCCGCCGCCTCGCAGCCGGCGACTGTTCGAGCGCGTCGCCGCCCGCGACCGCCGGCCGCGCGGAACCGTGTCATCTGCGCTATGTCCGTTGCGCGCGCCCGCGGGCCGCGGCACGCACTCTTGCCATGTCCACTTCCAGCTTCAGCCGGATTTCCCCTTCGGCCATCCACCGCAGCGTGCCGTGGGTGTTGGCGGCCGCCTTCCTCCTGTTCGGCGCGGGCGTCTTCGTGCCGTTTTTCCGCGTCACCAAATTCTGGGTGTTCGACGACGCGATCTCGGTGGTCGGCGGCATCCTCACGCTGTTTCACGAGCGCGAATACTTCCTGTTCGCGGTGCTGTCGCTGTTCACGCTGGTGTTCCCGTGCGTGAAGCTCGGACTGCTCGCGATCATCTGGGCCGAACGCGAGCACAACCTCACGCGCGTCCGCCGGCTGCATCGTTGGGTGGCGAGCCTCGGCAAGTGGTCGATGCTCGACGTTTTCGTCGTCGCCATCCTGATCGTCGCGATGAAATCCGCCGCCGTGGCCCAGATGGAGGTCGGCGCCGGACTGTATCTTTTCACCTTTTCGGTGATCGCCACGCAGCTCGCGTCCTCGCTCGTCGCGCAACTGCTCGAGCATGCCGACTGAGCGAAGAAAAAGCCACAGCGCCCAGGGCGCTGTGGCTCGTCGCGGACCTCCCAGGCTGGACACCAGGAGGAACGCTCAGGCGGTCGGTCAGAAGTGATAGTTCAGACCGATCGAGTATTCGGCCGAGTCGTCGTCATCCTCGACGGCCTCGTATTGCGCCCGGGCGGTGACGCTCCAGCTCGCATTGACGCGATACGTCGCCTTCGCGCCGATCTCGTATTCGTTCGCGTTGAAGCCCGTCGCGCGAACGAAGTTCACGAACGGCGTCACCGAGAACTGCGGCGCCGCCAGGAACTCCATGCCGACGCCCACGCGATAAATGAACGAGTCGTCGCGCAGCCCGCCGACCTTCTGCCAGTCCCAGCCGGCCGTGGCCATCGCGTAAGGCCGGCCCCACGCGAGCGTGGTGTAGGCCGTGGCGCCGACTTCGAAGACCTGGTCCGTGCCGCGGACGCCCGCCCACTTTGCGCGGGCCCAATCGTAGTTCAGGCTCGCGTCGAAATTCGCGTTCACCGGCTGATTGAAGGTGACGCCGAAGCCGTTCGCGTGCGACGGACCGCTGCCGCTCAGGTCGATGTAGTTGTATTCGACCTGGGTGTAACGGGAGCCGATCAGCCCGCCCGACGTGATCGTGTCGGCGGGATTCGGCACCGCCACGTTGGCGTCCTGTGCCTGGGCCGTGGCGACCGCACCGAGCGCGACCGTCATGGCGATGAGGAGTGATTTCAAGTTGGTGTTCTGTTTCATGTGTTATGGTCTGTAGCTGACTCCGCCGCTGCTTGCGCAGCCGCGAAATCGGGATGGGTGTGACCGCGGTTTTCCGGAAAGTTCCTCGGCCAAATTCACCGCGGGCGCGCGATTTAGATGGAACTTTTGCTGCGTCATGTGTCCGTCGCGCCACTTGCGATTCGGGCCCATCGGGAAATACTGCCGACGCCATGAATCTCCGCACCACCTCCCTCTTCGCGCTCATGTTTCTCTCCACCTTCCTTTCCGTTTTCGCCCGCTCCCAACCGCTCAAGGTCGGCGACGAGGCGCCCGCGGTGAGCGGGACCACGGAAGCGGGCACGCCGCTCGCCTTCGCCGACGTCTACAAGCAGCAGCCCTACACGCTGGTATATTTCTACCCGAAGGCCGACACAGCCGGTTGCACGAAGCAGGGCTGCTCGCTGCGCGATGCGTACGAAACGCTCGCCAAAAAGGGCGTCGCGGTGATTGGCGTCAGCCACGACGACGTGGCCGCGCAAAAGGCATTCAAGGAGAAATACCAGTTTCCGTTCACGCTGATCGCCGACACCGACGACACGGTGCTGAAGGCGTTCGGCGTGCCGCACATCCCCGCCACGCAGCTGGCCACGCGTCAGGCTTACCTGATCAAGGACGGCAAGGTGGTGTGGGCGGACTACAGCGCCTCGACCGAGCAGCAGGCGGCCGACGTGCTGAAGGTGCTCGACGAACAAAAGAGCTGATACGAGCACGCGTCGTTGTAGCCGGAGTCATTGACTCCGGCCACATTTTGCGATCGTGCGCCCGCGCTACTCCAGCCGCGTGATGCGCGCCGCAATGTCGCAGCGGAGTTTCTCGACATGCGTCAGTGTGAACTCGCGCACCGATAGCGTCGCGTCGGCCACGAGCGGCGTCAGATCCATGGCCCAGGTGATCGCGCTCGCCGCATCCGTCGCGTGCGAGGTGTGGAACGTGGCATTCGCGCGACGCCGGCCGAGCGCGGCGAGGTCGTAGCGCTTGCCGCCCGCCACCTGCGAGTCGAACACCTTGATCAGTTCCAGCGCGAGTTCCGGCTGCGCGCTCGCGTCGAGCCCGATCTTGTCCTCATCCGCCAGCCAATCGAGATCCCGCCAGCCTTCGCAGCCGACGACCCGCCGCGGCCGCCGGTCGGCGGGAAGCGCGCGGATCGCCTCGAGGCAGCGGAGCAACACCGCGACGTGCGTGTCGTGTTTGTCCGCCGGCTGGTGCAGGTAGACGATCTCCGGCGTGCACGCGCCGAAGATCTGCGCGAGGTCCTCGTGCACCCCCGCGTGGCCGGGCCGTTTCACATCCGCGCTCGGATGCGCCAGCTGCAGCATCAGGTTGTAGCGGCCCAGCTCCGCGGCGCGCCGCTGCTCCTGCCGCCGCGCGTCGATCATCTGCGCGTCGGTGAAACTCGCATACGCGCCGGCGCGCGGCGAACCGGAGCCGTTGGTCACCACCACCCCGGTGAAAAACTGGTCGCGCCGGCCGTAGCACGCCGCGATGCCATGGTGCGCCATGATCTCGAGGTCGTCCTGATGCGCGACGACGCAGAGGTGCGTCGTCCGCGCAAGCGCTTGTTCCGCCATACTGCCATCGGCGCGCGGAAGGAAAACATCGGCATCGGATCGGCTGAGCTTCATGAGGAGAAAAGTGGCGCGGGATACTCGCCGCGCCGCACGCGGTCCGCAATCGCGGCCATGACCCGGGGCTTGTCCTCCCGATAGGTCACGCCAAACCACGCGCTGTCGGTGGGCCGCACGCGGACCACCGCTTGCCCGCGCGCGGTCATCGTCGAGACCGCTGCCGGCAGATAAAATTCCGCTTTCGGCTCCGTGCCGTGCGCCGCCAGGAATTCGCGCAGCTGCTCGTCGAGCCCGCGAAAAACCGCGGGCGTGAATCCCCAGCAATTCATCGACACCGTCTCCGCGCCGGAAAACGCCGCGCCGCGTCCCACGTCGCCCGCCATGATGCCGGTGCGCTCCGTGATGCTGGTCAACTCGCCTGCCGCGTTCGTCGTGCACACCCCACGCGACACCGCGCCGTGCTCCGACAGCGTATTCGCGAGCTGAAATCCCACCATCGCGAACCGCGCGGGCGCCGGGCTGGACGCCGGCGTTTCTTGCAGGAACTGCGCAAGCGCCGCCAAGGACGGCGCGCCGTAGAAGTCGTCCGCGTTGATCACCGCGAAGTTTTCCCGCACTGCCCCGCGCGCGCACCACACCGCGTGGCCCGTGCCCCACGGCTTCTCGCGCCCGACCGGCACGCGGTAATCCGCGGGCAGATCACTCATCTCCTGGAACACATAATCGACCGGGACGCGATGCGTGTAACGTGCGCCGATCCGCTCGCGGAAGAGCGGCTCGAATTCACGTCGAATAACGAACACCACGCGGCCAAAACCCGCGCGCAACGCGTCGAACACCGCGTAATCCAGCACCGTCTCGCCCGCCGGACCGACCGGATCGATCTGCTTGAGCCCGCCATAGCGCGAGCCCATGCCGGCGGCGAGAACGAGAAGCGTGGGTTGCATCCGCGCGATGCAGAAGCGATCCGCGCACGCGGTCAACGCTCCGCGCACCCCGTGGCACGGGCGTCCCGCCCGTGGACGGCGCTCCGCGCCGCCCCGTACGTTTTCTCAAACCTCCCTCGCCAACTCTCACCGCCGACCGGGAGGCGCCTCGGCGAAACCCCCTCCGCGCTTCGCGTCCGCTCTTCCGCGCGCTTACACCGACCAGAGCCGCTGCTGCAGTTCCGCGAACCGGGCGACGATTCCGCTCTGCGCCGGATGCCGCCACTGCCCGATCCGTTGGCGCGCCCCCACCCACACCTCGCGCACCGCGCGCGGACTCACGCCGAACACCATCGCCGCCAGCAACTGCTCGGGCGCCGCACCGACCAGCGCCGGATCGAACAGATTCACGGTGAAAAAGTCCGCCGGTCGACCGACCTCCAGCGCTCCGCCCGGCGCGCCGAGGCTGCGCGCGCCGGCCGACGTCGCCATCTGCCAGAGCGCGGCGGCGAGATCGCCGCGCAGCCCCACGGCGCGAGCGGATTGGCTGCGCAGCAGCAGTTCGATCGCCCGCGCCTGATCGAGCACGCTGCTCTGCAGCGGACCATCGGTGCCCAACGCGAACGTCGCCCCCGTCGCGAGCAGCTGGTCCGCGGCGAGGCTGCCTTCGCCGAGCTGCGCCGCCGCCGCGGGGCACGCGCAGACCGTCACCCGCGCCGCGCCAATCGCGCGCACGTCCTCCGCACTCAAATGCACGCCGTGCACCGCCACGAAGCGCTTGTCGAGCAAACCGTGCTCGCCGAGCAGCACGGCCGGCGTGCGACCGTATTCGGCGACACAGGCCGCGGCCTCGTGTGCTGAGGCGCCGAGCACGACGTGTAACCGCAGCCGCTTCGCGTGCGCGTACGCGGCGACGGTCTTCATCATCTCGAGCGGCGCCGTGCCAAGTCCGCGCACGGTCACGCCCAACCAAGCTTCGTCGCCCGGCAGGTTTTTTTCGATGTGCGCCCGCAGACTATCGGATTCCTGGAGGAACTGCTCCGCAGTCGGCGTCAGGCCGCGGGCCGGACCCGAGCCCGCCGGTTGTCCGAAATCCGCGCGATTCGAAAAACCATTCAGCAAACAGATCCGCACGCCGACGTCGCGTGCCGCCCGCAGAATCGCGCGGGCCCCGAGATGCGGCTCGGGCCACGGCGCGCCGTCCGCCGCGCGCTGCAGCGTGTGCGCCTCGCCCACGCAGGTGATCCCGGTGGCCAACATTTCCAGAAACGCGAGTCGCGCGGCGTCGTAGAGATCGTCTGCCGTGAGTCGCCCGAGCGCCAACGCCAGCCGCTCCGTCCAGTCACCGAGGGTTTCACGGTCGCTGCGCAGTCGCAGCTCGAACCGGCCGCGCAACACGCGCTGCCACGATTGCGCGTGCGTGTTCACCATCCCGGGCAGGGCCGCCTGCCCCGGCAGCCGCTTCGCCCGCGAGAGATCCGCCGACTCGCGCGTGAAGCGGGTGATTCGGCCAGTCGCGTCGGCGAAGAATGCCAGCCCTGTTTCAAACTTGTCGCCCGTGTAAACGCAGTCGGGCAGCCAGCCGATTTCCTTGTCGTGCGCCGGCTGCGTCGCCGCCGGCGCTGGTTCCACTGGAAGGGTCTTCTCGCGTACGCTCATGGGGTGCGACGCGACAGTGGATCACGTTGCGCGGCGGGCGCCAAGCCGGCGGTGGCGTTCAGGCGGGCGCCTCTCATTTTTCTGACATGGGCGGGACGCCCATGCCACGTGGCACGGGCGTCTCGCCCGTGGGTTTGCAGGAAAATGAGATGCGCCCCGTCAGGCGGCGCGCGGCTCGGCGATCGCCGGCTCGTCCTCTCCGGCCATCACGATCTGTTCATGCCGACGCGCGTCTACGTTCCGCCCGGTGATCGGGAGCACGAGCGCGGCGCCCGTCACCTTGCCGGCCAACACTGCGGCGACGGCGGCGGCGCCCGCGCCTTCGGCCACGACGCCTGCGCGACGCGCCAGCAGCCGGATCGCGGCGGCGAGTTCGTCTTCGTTAACGGTGACGACGTCGTCGACCCGTGACGCGGCCAGTTGGTAGGTCAGCGCGCCGACCTGCGCCACCGCCAAGCCGTCCGCCAGCGTCGGCAACACCGCGGCCGGAGCGACGCGCTCGCGCACGCACGCCGCCAGGAAGCATGCGGCGTTCTCCGGCTCGACGGCGATCACGCGCACGTCCGGCCGCAGGGCTTTTACCGCGGTCGCCACGCCGGCGAGCAATCCCCCGCCGCCGACGGGCACCACGATCGTGTCCAGCTGCGGCGCCTGTTCCAGCACCTCGAGCGCCAGCGTGCCCTGCCCCGCGATCACGCGCAAATCGTCGAAAGGATGCACATACGTCGCACCGCAGCGCTGCGCGAAGACGCGCGCGAACGCCTGCGCGTCATCGAACGTGCGCCCGTGCAGCACCACCTCCGCGCCGAGCCCGCGACAGCGCGCGATCTTCACCGCAGGCGCGACCGTGGGCATGACCACGATCACTTTCACGCCCAGCGTGGCGCCGTGGAACGCGAGCCCGAGCGCGTGATTGCCGGCGGACGCCGCGACCACGCCCCGCGCGCGCTCCGCGGCGCTGAGGCAGAGCAGCGCGTGGCGCGCGCCGCGCTCCTTGAATGAGCCGGTGTGCTGGAGATCGTCGCGCTTCAGCCACACGCGCATGCCCGTCTGCTCCATAATCGCCGGCGCCAGATGACAGGGCGTGCGGCGCACGCAGCCAGCCAGGCGTGCGCGCGCGGCTTCGACATCGTCCAGAGTCAGGGAGGGCTTTTTCATGGAAAAACAAAAAGCCCTGAGCGGGATGCTCAGGGCTTCGGGAGAGAGTGGTTTGATTTTAGTTTACACAGCCACGCGCCGCCGCCCTGAGAAGGGGCGAATCATAATCACGGCGGCAATCATCACGCTGTGGTTCATCGTGGCTTTTGGCAGGCGGACAGGAGAACGCGCTCCCCCGTCCTTGTCGAGCCCGCAGTCTCGCGTCGGGGCCAAGCTAGTTTCACGTAATACGTGAAACTAGCCCGCGAGCCCAACGGCTGCTCCGCGCTCCAAGGAGCTCACCAAGCGCTGCTGCCGCCCAAACCCGTGGCGTCTGCTTTGGCACCCGGCGCTGCCCTTTTTCAGAGTCCTCGCGGCCTTCGTCGTTATCCCAACATCAGCCCACCGCCCCGTGGGAGCGACGCTGTGCCAACCAGCATAGGAGCAGGAGGGTCCGCTCCGCGTCGGGCATCGCGGCTCGAGACATCAAAAACTCATGCACCCGTTGCGGCGGCACGCCGAGGATTCGCCCGAGTTGCGATTTCTCACCGTATTTCCGCAGCGCGCCACGGGCGGCAAGCGCCAGCGCATTCCACATCGGAGTATCTATTCCGGGACGGAGCGTGGCCCCGCGACGATGCCGCCGGCGTGCCGTGATTTTTGCATTCGCTAAGCGCGTCAACTCGCGCGCGACTTCAATGAGCCCGTCGGCCATCACCATTGGCACGTCGAGCTTCGGATGGATCGAATTGTTCATGCTCACCTCCAGGCTAGTTTCACGTATTACGTGAAACTAGCCTGGAGGCGAGAGGGTTCGGACGGCGGCAAGGTGGCCCGTGGCAACGGAGAGAGAGGTGACGCGAAGGGGCCGGAGAGGAGGAGCATGAGCTGACTCGGCGGTTCGGAGTTTTCTTCCGGCGCAGGCTGTGCAGGATCGCGGCGATGACCGGGACCCCTTCAGCCTCCTCCGCTCCACTTCCCCGGATCCGGCTGCTCGCCACCGGCGGCACCATCGCAGGCGCACAAACCGACGCCGTCGCGCGCGGCTACCACGCCGCGGCGTTCTCGATCGACGCGCTCGTCGCAGCTGTGCCTCAGCTCGCAACACTCGCCCGGCTCGACGTCGAGCAGGTAGCCGCGATCGGCAGCCAGGACATGGACGAAGGCGTCTGGCTCCAACTCGCCGCCCGCACCGAGGCCGCACTCGCGCAGCCGGACATCGCGGGCATCGTCGTGACGCACGGCACCGACACGATGGAGGAGACCGCGTTCTTCCTGAACCTGGTCGTGCGCAGTGCAAAACCCGTCGTGCTGGTCGGGGCAATGCGACCGGCGACGGCGATCAGCGCCGACGGCCCGATGAACCTCTACAACGCCGTCGCCGTCGCGGCGCATCCCGACACCCACGGCCGCGGCGTACTCGTGGTGGCGAACGACGAGATTCACTTCGCGCGTGAGGTGGCGAAGACGAACACCACGCAGCTCGGAACGTTTCGCGCCACGCATCGCGGACTCGCGGGCGTCGTCAACGCCGGCCGGCTGCACCTCTATGCGCCGCCGGTGCGCCGGCACACTTGCACGAGCGAGTTTTCCGTCGCGGGCCGATCCGAGCTGCCGCGAGTCGATATCGTTTACGCCTATGCCGGGATGGGCCGCGAGTTGATCGACGCGGCGGTTGCAGCCGGCGCGCGCGGGATCGTGATCGCCGGCGTCGGCGACGGGAATCTCAACGCCCGCGCCTTGCGCGCGGCCGCCGATGCGGCGCAGCGCGGCGTGGTGATCGTGCGCAGCTCGCGCACCGGCGGCGGTGTGGTGGAGCGCAACATCGAGATCGACGACGACCGCCACGGCTTCGTGGCTGCGGACGAACTGAATCCCCAAAAAGCCCGTGTACTGTTGATGCTCGCCCTGACGAAGACTCCTGATCCGCGCGCGGTGCAGGAGATCTTTTTCACCTACTAAGCCGAACGGCGCAGTCGACGGGGCAGCCCGACGTCCTCGCCGGGCTGGTTTGCGAGGGACGCGCCTGAAGCCCGATGAGGACATCAGGCTCCTCCACGTGGTGGGTCGATTGCCGCGAAAGGAGGGTTCAACTGCACGGTTCCGGCTAAGGAGTCCTCGGCGCAGCCGCATTGGCAGGGTCTCGTCCCGAACGCCGAGCACGCAGGCGCATCCCGGTTTTCCGCAAGCCTATGGGCGAGACGCCGGTGCCCCGCGGCATGCCGTCCGGCCCATGTCGGCAAAGTGGACGCGCCCAGCACGCGTCTTCGCGCAAACCGGCTCGCGCGTCGGCACCCCACCCGTCACCCTGCGGTTTTTGCCCATGGCCCCGGTCACCTTCCATCTGCCTGTCTGGTTCGATCTCGGCGCAACGTTCGCGTTCGCCATCACCGGTGCGCTCGCCGGCATGCAACGCCGCTACGACATCGTGGGGGTGTTCTTCCTGGCGCTGGCATCGAGCATCGGTGGCGCGCTGCTCCGCGACGGCGTGTTCATTCAGACGGGACGGCCGACGCCGCTGCTGACCGATGACCGCTACATCCAGGTCATCACGCTCGCCACGCTACTCGGCGCGCTCGTCGGCGGTCACGTGAAACGTTTTCGGCGAACCATCGCTGTGATCGACGCGGTGGGGCTCGGCGCCTACGCGGTGTTCGGCACGCAGAAATCGCTGACGGCCGGGCTGGCCGTGCCCGCCGCACTGCTGGTCGGCGTCGTGAACGCGGCGGGCGGCGGCCTGCTCCGCGACCTGATCACGCGCGAGGAGCCTTTGGTCTTCAAGCCCGGCCAATTCTACGTGCTCACGGCGCTCGCCGGCGGAGTCGTCTTCGTGTTTCTCACCGCCTGGGTTGGCGTGCCGGCGACGCGCGCCGCGCTGATCGCCATCGCGATCACGTTCGTTTTCCGGATGCTCTCAATCTTGTTCAACTGGCGCACCGCGCCGTTTGGCGAGGCTGACACGCCTCCGACACCGTAGCGCGCGAGCGGTTCGGGCCTGGATTCCCCCTTTGGATAGCGAGCTGCACCCCGGCGCGGAGCGTCGCTGCGCGATTGCGCACGCCAGACTTTGTCGTTCTCCTGCTGGCGCTCACTCGGCGGCCGTCGGTTGCCGCGCCGATTCCCCATGGCCAAAGTCCTCATCGAAAACCTCGTCAAAACCTACCCCGAGAAAAACGGTCCGGGCGTGCCTGCCGTCAAGGGCATCAACCTGACGATCGAGGATCGCGAGTTCATGGTGCTGGTCGGTCCGTCGGGCTGCGGCAAGTCCACCACGCTGCGGATGATCGCCGGGCTCGAGGAGATCACCAGCGGCACGATCAGCATCGATGGCAAGGTGGTGAACAGCGAGCTGCCCAAGGACCGCGACATCGCGATGGTTTTCCAGAACTACGCGCTCTACCCGCACATGTCCGTCTACGAGAACATGGCGTTCGGGTTGAAGCTGCGGAAGTTTCCCAAGGCGGAAATCGAGGCGCGCGTGCGCGAGGCGGCGGCGTTGCTCGGGCTGGAAGGGTATCTGGAGCGCAAACCCAAGGCGCTCTCCGGCGGCCAGCGGCAACGGGTCGCCGTCGGCCGCGCGATCGTGCGCAAGCCCAAGGTATTCCTCTTCGACGAACCGCTCTCGAATCTCGACGCGAAGATGCGCGTCTCCACGCGCACGGAAATCTCGAAGCTCCACGCGCGACTCGGCGCCACCATGATCTACGTGACGCACGACCAGGTGGAGGCGATGACGATGGGCGACCGGATTTGCGTGATGCGCGACGGCGACATCATGCAGGTGGCGGAGCCGCTCACGCTCTACAACCGCCCGGCGAATCTCTTCGTCGCCGGTTTCATTGGTTCGCCCCCAATGAATTTCTTTCGCGGCACGATCCGGCGCACAGGCAACGCGCTCTCGTTCGTCGAGACCAACACCACCGGCGCGCCCCTCTCGCTCGTGCTGAACGAGACCCTCGCCCGCCGGGTCTCAGACCGCGTCGATCAGCCGGTCGTCTTCGGTCTTAGGCCGGAAAACGTGCACGATGCGCTCACGCTGCCGGACGCGGACCCGGCGCGCACGGCGGAGGTGAAGGTGGAGGTGTCGGAGCCGATGGGAGCCGAAACGTATCTCTATTTGAACACGGGCGTGACGCCGTTCATCGCGCGCGTGCGGCCGACGGATCGTTTCGAGGCCAACCAAAAGGTCAAAGTCACCTTCGACCTCGACCACGCGCATCTTTTCGATCCGACGACGGAAGCCGCGCTGATCTGAGCGCGACACTTGACTCAGCTGTTCCCCGACGCTGCCGCGGGCTCCGGTTCGAGCGACGCGGCCAGCGCCGTGAGCCGCGGGCCGAGCTGTTTGTAGAAGATCGCGTTCCCCACGAGCCGTCCGTCGGGATCGGCCGCCTACTCCGGGATGCCACCCACGAAGGTGTAACCCAACGCCGCGTAAAAGTCGGTCGCGCCACCCGGGCCGGTGCTCGTATCGAGAAACAGCAGCCGGCGGCCACGGTGAACGGCCTCAGCTTCGATCCGCGACATGAGCTGCGCGCCGACGCCGTGGCGCCGGGCGGACGAACGCACGAGTACCTTCTGCACCTCGGCGCGATGGCGGCCGTTCGCGCGGCCGTCCAGCGCAAGCTGCGCGGTGCCGACCAGCCGCCCGTCTCCGTCGAAAGCGCCGAACAGGACGCGCAATCCCGCTGGGATTTCCGCGATCACCCTCCGCCAATAGGCGCTCGCCTCCTCCATGCCCAGCGGTTCCAGAAAACCGACGGACGCGCCGTTCCGGACGGCATCCATGAGCACCACCGCCAAATCTGGCAGCAGCCCGGTTGCAGTTTCGGCCGAAAGCGCCTCGATTTTCATGAGAGCAGTTAAGGTGTTTACCGCATTTTCCGGGCCAGGTCCGGGCGAGGTTTGACTTCGGCCGCCAGTTCCCTTGTTCTCCCGGCCCGCCCCAAATGCAGATCTCGGCTGACAACATGATTCGCTTCCCCGTCATGGCTTCGCCCGTGACGCAGCGCGTCGAGCAGCGCGAGGCTGCGGCCGCAGAAGAGGCGGCCCAAGTGCTGGCGTTTGCTCCGGTCGCGGAAGATCCGGCGCTGACGCAACGCTCGCAGGAGCACGGGCAGCTGTTTGTCGCGCATCGCATCATCGGACGCGTGGCGGACCAACTCGACCAGATCGCGACGCTGTAAGGCGGATGAGACTTATAGGTCCTATGCGACCTATAGGACCCATGGGACGGCGCCAAACTCAGCGGGACCCGCGCCCGCGTTTGCGTGCTTCCTGCCGGATCGACTTCGCTAGGCGCTCCGCCGTGGTCGGCAACTTGCGCTGCAGGAACGCCAGCACCGCCTTCTCCTCCGCGCTCAACCCTGCGTTGCCGTTCCGCCCGGCGGAAGCCAGCACCGCGCCCGCTTTGGCTTTCACCTGCTCCAGCGTGACGCCGTCGAGGTAGCTCTGCAGCACGACGGGGTGCACGTAGCATTTCTTGCAGACCGCCGGAGTATTGCCCAGCCGGCCCGACACGCGCTCGATCGCCTGCACAAGATTCCGCTTCGCCTCCGCCTTGGTCGCGAACGGGCCCAATTCCCGCAACGCCAGCGCGGCGAGCACCGTGCCCGCCCACGTGCGGAAATCCTTCGCCGAAAACTCCTCGCCCGCAATCTCGCGCAAATACTCGTTCACGTCGGCGGACCCGATCTTTTGCGGCTCGCCGTCGTCGTCCACATATTGAAAGAGATCCTGGCCCGGCAGTTCCTGCGTGCGTCGCACGATCTCGGCGAGTCGCGGATCGTGCAGGTCGATCTGGTGGTTCTTGCCGCTCTTGCCGCGAAACTCGAAGTGCAGCGTTCCCCGTCCGATCCGCACGTGCCGATCGCGCATCGTGCTCAGCCCGAAGGAGCGATTCTGTTTCGCATATTCCTCGTTGCCGATTCTCACCAAGGTCGACTCGAGCAATCGCACCATCGCCGCGAGCACCTTGCGGCGGTCGAGGCGGCGCCGCGCGAGATCGCGGGCGACGTGCTGGCGGATTTTCGGCAGCGCCCGCCCGAAGGCGATCGTGCGCTCGAACTTCGCGCCATCGCGCACCGACGACCAATCGGGATGATAGCGGTATTGCTTCCGACGCCGCGCATCACGGCCGGTGGCCTGGATGTGCCCGTTCGCCAGCGGGCAAATCCACACCTCGCTCCATGCCGGCGGAATCGCCAGCCGCTTGATCCGCGCGAGCGTGGCGGGATCCTTGATGGCGCGTCCCTGCGGATCGAGGTACCGCGCGCGTTTGCCGGCCAGTTTGCGCGTGATGCCCGGCGACTCGTCGCTGACGTAACGCAACCCCGCCTCGCGCGCGGAGGCGATGGCGTCCGGAGCGGGAGCCGGCGAAGAACGATTTTCCACGTATGCCCAACCTACCCCGCGCCGCGATGCCTCGCCATCGGGCCAGCGCCGGGGCGCGGCGTGCGGAATCGCATGACGCCGCCGCGCGACGCCACATCGGGAATTCTCCACTCACGTCGGTCGGCACCTCTCCCACGGTTTCGCGCGGGGCTTGGGCGGTCGCTGCTCGCTGCAAAACCTGAGTTGCGTCACCGCCGCGGCCCGATGGCGGAAGTTCGCCGCGGACGCTACTTTGAAAGCGCATGAACCGGAACGCCCGCTCACTCGAGTTGACGCACGGGAAGCCGCCTTGAGCTGCGTTGACTGACGCGCGCCTTTAGCCACTCCCCCCCGGGCCGCCCCAGGTGCCCGGCCCTGACATCGCTCCGAATCCGCGTTTCGACGGGGGATACCTCAACCCACTATCCTCGTGTCCCAACGAATTCTCCTCACCAGCGGGGCAGGTTTCATGCACTCGCGGACGAGCCGATTCCCGGCGAGGCGCTCGGCTGCGCGATGAACGTGTTTCAGCGTTCCGACATTCAGCCACCTCACCACCTCGCCGTGGTGAGGCTCGGCTTTCTCGGGCGCCGCCCACGCAACTTGCGGCGCGAACCGGCGCGAAAACTAACTGCCGGACACCCTCGCCACCTCCGCTTTTATGAAAAACCGACTGAACATCGCGTTCTTTGGATCCAGCCTCGTATCCGCCTTCTGGAACGGAGCCGCGACCTACTATCGCGGGATCATCCGTGCGCTGGCCGACCGCGGGCACCGCGTCACCTTCTACGAACCGGACGCTTACGAGCGACAGCAGCATCGCGACATCGCTGATCCGGACTGGGCGCGAGTCGTGGTGTATCGCGGCGACTCGCATGTCGCCGCGTTGCACGCGCTCGAACAAGCGCGCGACGCCGACCTGATCGTCAAGGCCAGCGGCGTCGGCGTCTTCGACGAGTTGCTCGAAGCCGCGGTGCTGGAGCTGAAGACCGCACATAATCTCGTGGCATTCTGGGACGTCGATGCGCCGGCCACGCTGGACCGGGTCACGATCAACCTGCACGACGCGTTTCGTCCGCTGATCCGGCGCTATGATCTCATCCTGACCTACGGCGGCGGCGATCCGGTCGTGACGGCCTACGAGGCGCTTGGCGCGCGGTTGTGCGTGCCGATCTACAATGCGCTCGATCCCCACACGCATTTTCCGGTGCCGCCGGATCCGAGGTTCACCAGCGACCTGGCCTTCCTCGGCAATCGGCTGCCGGATCGCGAGGCCCGCGTGGAGGAGTTTTTCCTCCGCGCCGCCGAGCTGCTGCCCGAGCGGCGGTTCCTGCTGGGTGGCAGCGGCTGGCCCGATCGCCCCCTGCCGGCGAATGTGACTTACGCCGGACACGTCTACACGGCGGATCACAACGCGTTCAACGTCACGCCGACGGCCGTGCTCAACATCAACCGCGCGAGCATGGCACGCTATGGCTTCTCGCCGCCGACGCGCGTGTTCGAAGCCGCCGGCGCCGGTGCGTGCCTGATCACCGATGCCTGGACCGGGCTGGAGCTGTTTCTCGAGCCCGGCCGCGAAGTGCTGGTCGCGAACGACGGTAGCGAAGTGGCGGAGCACGTGCGCACCCTCGATCGGGCTCGGGCCGAACACATCGGCGCCGCGGCCCGCCAGCGCGTGCTCGCGGAGCACACGTATGCGCATCGCGTGGCGCAGCTGGAATCCGTGCTGGGTCATGCGCAGGCCGAGTCCCGTCGCCGCGCGATCGAGGCGCCGCCGCCGCTCGCCCCCGCCGGTCTCGAGCCTGCCGTTGGAGACGCTGCTGTGAAAGCCCCTTCGCTGGCGGAACCGGACGCGCCGGCGCACGCACGCACGGCGACGTTCAGCGCGGCCGGCACGCTGCGCGCCACCGGACCTTCGCCCCTCGTTGCCCAGATGGAACCCGCCGTCCCCGAGGGTTGACCCCGCCGCCTTCGATCGAGCCCGCCGGCGACGGTGGGCTCCACCTCCCGAGGCCGCCTCGTCGCCCCCGACCCGCGGATGCCCCGAAGGACTCCTCCGGGTTTGTCACGTAATCACCAGGAAAGCCGATCCCACGCGGCACCGCCGGAGCCGTTGGCCCTCTATGGCGCCATCCTTCGCCGCACGGCTTCTGCCATGAAACTTGTTGTTCTCGGTCTTTCGATCACCTCCTCATGGGGCAACGGCCACGCCACGACTTATCGCGGTCTGCTGCGCGAGTTCGCCGCCCGCGGTCATGAGGTGCTGTTCCTCGAACGTGATGTGCCGTGGTACGCTGACAACCGCGACTTGGCCGAACTCCCCGGCATCGATGTCCAGCTTTACGCGAACCTCTCCGAGCTGAAGCACGAGTACACGCCGACGATCCGCGAAGCCGACGCCGTCATCGTGGGTTCCTACGTGCAGGAGGGGATCGCCATCGGCAACTGGGTGCTGCGCAACGCGCACGGGGTCACCGCGTTTTACGACATCGACACGCCGGTGACGCTCGCGCACCTGCGGCGCGATGGCTGCGACTATCTTTCGGCGGAGCTGATCGCGCGCTACGATCTCTACCTCTCGTTCACCGGCGGACCGACGCTCGGCGAGCTGCAGCGCCTGTGGGGTTCGCCCGCGGCGCGGCCGCTCTATTGCGCCGTGGATCCGCAGGCCTACTTCCCGGACAAACATGCGCCGCTGTGGGACCTCGGTTATCTCGGCACCTACAGTGCGGACCGCCAGCCGGCACTCGACCGGCTGATGCTGCGCCCCGCGGAACGGCTCGGGGAGAACACGTTCATTGTCGCCGGCGCCCAATATCCCAACGACATCGTGTGGCCGGAAAACGTGGAGCGGGTCGAACATGTGCCCCCAGATCGCCACCGGCGCTTCTACAACCAGCAGCGATTCACGCTCAACCTCACGCGCGCCGACATGATCGCCGCCGGGTGGTCGCCCAGCGTCCGGCTCTTCGAAGCCGCCGCCTGCGGCACGCCGATCATCTCCGACTGCTGGCCGGGCATCGACCAGTTCTTCACCCCCGGCTGTGAAGTGCTGCTCGCGACGACCGGCAACGACGTCGTGCGAATTCTCCACGGGATGTCCGAGCCAGATGCGCGTGCGATCGGTGAGGCCGCCCGCCAGCGCGTGCTTGCCGCCCACACCGCGGCGCACCGCGCAGCTGAGCTCGAGAGTCATCTCCAGGAAGCAGGCGCTGACTCCGCTCCTCTCCCCGAGCGCGATTCGGACCGCCGGTTCAATTCCACCACTCGGCCGCCGCGCCTTTCACTGAACGCCGCGCTGAGTTCCTCGCGACAACCCGCCTGAACCCACAGGCCAGCCATCGTTTCACGGCAGGAACCGCTTTACGCTGCGATTAAGGGCACGTGGTTTTGTTCGCGGTGCGCCGACGCAGCCGTGACACAGCGCTTGGTGCGCCGGCCCACGCGAAGTGGATGAAGCTGGACGGGGTCTACTCCGCCGGGCTGGTGCATCGTCCGACACAGGGTCTGCTTCAGCACGAGGGCGAACCGCTGTTGCGTGGCTGCCTCGAAGGGTCAGCCCTGAAGCAGCCGGCCTGCAACTCGCCGGCGGACGTTGTTGTTCGGGGAGTTTTTTCGGTCCAGACCGGGAACCAACCCTAGCCTCGGCACTCTGTGGGACGCGTGTGACTCGCCCCGGTCCATTCGCCGGTTCTCCAGCCTCAGCTTCAACCAGGGGTGCACCCGACTGCGCGCCGCCCGCGCGCGGCTCGGGTGTGCTTGCGCGTGTACGCGTCATCCGACGCGCTACGTCGCGCGGCTTCGCTGACGGAATCGACGGTGGCCCGCAGCACTCCCTCTATTCCACCGGCTTAACTAGGTCGGCGGCGCTTGCGGGATCGGGCGAGTGCCATTGCTTATCCGAAATTTGCCCATGAAGACCAAACTGCCGACCAACGGCGCGCGATCCCACGAACTGGCGCAAGACGAATTCATGAGGCAATTGATTGGGGTGCTCGCCGCGGTGCGCGACGGCGATTTCTCCGCGCGGCTGCCGTCGGATTGGACCGGGCTCGAGGGCAAGGTCGCCGAGCACATCAACGGGATCACGATGCGCACGCAGCGGTTCAACAGCTCGTTGCTGCGGCTGCAGCGTCAGGTCGGCGAAGAGGGAAAGATCAGCGAGCGGATGCCGCTCGGTGACTCGTGCGGCGGTTGGGCCGAGCGGATCGAGGCGATCAACGCGCTGCTCGACCAGCTCTCGCAACCCACCGTCGAGGTCGGCCGCGTGATCGGCGCGGTGGCGAAGGGCGATCTTTCGCAGGCGATGCCACTCGAGCTCAACGGCCGCTACCTCAAGGGCGAATACCTCCGCACCGCGAAACTGGTGAACGGCATGGTCGGCCAGCTCGAGGCGTTCTCCGTCGAGGTGATCCGCGTCGCCCGCGAGGTCGGCACCGAGGGCAAGCTCGGCGGCCAGGCCCAGGTCAAGGGCGTGTCCGGCGTGTGGAAGGAGTTGACCGAGTCAGTCAACCAAATGGCCGGCAACCTGACCGCGCAGGTCCGCAACATCGCCGAGGTCACCATCGCCGTCGCGAACGGCGACCTTTCCAAGAAGATCACGGTCGATGTCCGCGGCGAAATTCTGCAGCTAAAGGAAGCGATCAACGTCATGGTCGACCAGCTGCGGTCGTTCGCGGCGGAGGTGACGCGCGTGGCACGCGAGGTCGGCACCGAAGGCAAGCTCGGCGGCCAGGCCGTCGTCCCCGGCGTCGCCGGCACGTGGAAGGACCTCACCGACTCCGTCAACGCGATGGCGTCCAACCTCACGGCGCAAGTCCGCAACATCGCCGGCGTGACGACGGCCGTGGCGCGCGGTGACTTGTCGCGCAAGATCACCGTCGACGTCAAAGGCGAGATTCTCGAGCTGAAAGAAACCATCAACACGATGGTCGACCGGCTCAACGCCTTCGCGTCGGAGGTGAGCCGCGTCGCGCGCGAAGTCGGCACCGAGGGCAAGCTCGGCGGCCAGGCGCAGGTGCCCGGCGTCGCCGGTACGTGGAAGGATCTCACCGACAACGTCAACTCGATGGCGAACAACCTGACGACGCAGGTGCGCAACATCGCGGACGTCACCACCGCCGTCGCGAAGGGCGACCTGGGACGCAAGATCACCGTCGATGTTCGCGGCGAAATTCTGGAGCTGAAGAACACCATCAACACGATGGTCGACCAGCTCAACGGCTTCGCCGCCGAGGTGACGCGCGTTGCCCGCGAAGTCGGCACCGAAGGCGCGCTCGGCGGCCAGGCGGTCGTGCCCGGCGTCGGCGGCACGTGGAAGGACTTGACCGACTCGGTGAACGCGATGGCGACCAATCTCACCGGTCAGGTCCGCAACATCGCCGACGTGACCACCGCCGTCGCGCGGGGCGATCTTTCCCGGAAAATCACGGTCGACGTCAAAGGCGAGATTCTCGAGCTGAAGAACACCATCAACACGATGGTCGACCAGCTCAACGGCTTCGCCTCCGAGGTGAGCCGCGTGGCGCGCGAGGTCGGCACCGAGGGCAAGCTCGGCGGCCAGGCACAGGTGCAGGGCGTCGCTGGCACTTGGAAGGACCTCACGGACAACGTGAATTCGATGGCGTCGAATCTCACCGCGCAGGTCCGCAACATCGCCGAGGTGACCACCGCCGTCGCGAAGGGCGACCTCTCGCGCAAGATCACCGTCGACGTCAAAGGCGAGATTCTCGAGCTGAAGAACACCATCAATACGATGGTCGACCAGCTCAACGGCTTCGCTTCCGAAGTGACGCGCGTCGCCCGCGAGGTCGGCACCGAGGGCAAGCTCGGCGGCCAGGCACAGGTGCCCGGTGTCGGCGGCACGTGGAAGGAGCTCACCGAGTCTGTCAACCAGATGGCAGGCAATCTCACGGCGCAGGTGCGCAACATCGCGGATGTCACCACCGCCGTCGCGCTCGGCGACCTCTCGCGCAAGATCACCGTCGACGTCAAAGGCGAGATCCTGCAGCTGAAGGAAACCATCAACACGATGGTCGAGCAGTTGCGCTCGTTCGCGTCCGAGGTGACACGCGTCGCCCGCGAGGTCGGCACGGAAGGCCGGCTCGGCGTACAGGCGGTCGTGCCCGGCGTCGCCGGGACGTGGAAAGATCTTACTGACTCGGTCAACGCGATGGGCGCCAACCTCACCGCGCAGGTCCGCAACATCGCGGAGGTCACCACCGCCGTCGCACGCGGCGACCTGTCGCGCAAGATCACGGTCGACGTCAAAGGCGAGATTCTCGAGCTGAAGAACACCATCAATACGATGGTCGACCAGCTCAACGCGTTCGCCGCCGAGGTCACGCGCGTCGCCCGCGAGGTCGGCACCGAGGGCAAACTCGGCGGCCAGGCCGAGGTCCGCGGCGTCGCCGGCACGTGGAAGGATCTTACGGACTCCGTCAACGTCATGGCCGCCAACCTCACCGACCAGGTGTCAGGCATCGTGCGCGTCGTGACGGCGGTCGCGAACGGCGACCTGCGCCAGAAGCTCACCGTCGAGGCCAAGGGCGAAGTCGCCGCGCTCGCCGAAACGATCAACAACATGACCGACACGCTCGCGACGTTCGCCGAGCAGGTCACGAACGTTGCTCGCGAGGTCGGCGTCGAGGGCCGGCTCGGCGGCCAGGCGCACGTGCCCGGCGCGTCGGGCACGTGGAAGGACCTCACCGGCAACGTCAACCTGCTCGCGGCCAATCTCACCACGCAGGTGCGCGCCATCGCCGAGGTCGCCACCGCGGTGACGAAGGGCGACCTCACGCGTTCGATTCAGGTCAGCGCCCGCGGCGAGGTCGCCGAGTTGAAGGACAACATCAACACGATGATCTACAATCTTCGTGTCACGACCGAGTCCAACCAGGAGCAGGACTGGCTGAAGACGAACCTCGCGAAGTTCACCCGCATGCTGCAGGGCCAGCGTGATCTGCTCACGGTCGGCAAGATGCTGCTCTCCGAGCTTGCGCCCCTCGTCGACGCGCAGCAGGGCACGATTTACCAGATGGAATCGGGCGATGAGCGCCCGGTGCTGCGATTGCTCGCCGGCTACGCGCACCGCGCCGACCAGCCGGCCGAGATCGCGTTGGGCGAGGGGCTCGTCGGTCAATGCGCAGTCGAGAAGCAGCGGATCCTGCTGAACGATATTCCGCAAAGCTACACCCGCGTGCACTCCAGCCTCGGCGAAGCGCCGCCCGTCAGCATCGTCGTGCTGCCGGTGTTGTTCGAAGGCCAGACCAAGGCCGTCATCGAGCTCGCCTCGCTGCACGCGTTCAGCGTCACGCACGTTTCCTTCCTCGAACAGCTCACGCAGTCGATCGGCGTCGTGCTCAACACCATCGAGGCCACGATGCGCACCGAGCGTCTGCTGCAACAGTCGCAGCAGCTCACCGTCGAACTGCAGAGCCAGCAGAAGGAGCTCACGCAGACCAACGAGGAGCTCGCGCAGAAGGCCCGGCAGCTCGCCGAGCAGAACGTCGAGGTCGAACGCAAGAACACCGAGGTCGAGCAGGCGCGCCGCGCGCTCGAGGAAAAGGCCGCCGAGCTCGCACTCACCTCGAAATACAAGTCCGAGTTCCTCGCCAACATGTCGCACGAGCTGCGCACGCCGCTGAACTCCATCCTGATCCTCGGCCAGCAGCTCGCGGAAAACGCCACCGGCAATCTCACGACGAAGCAGATCGATTTCGCCCGCAACATCCACTCGTCGGGCACCGACCTGCTCAACCTCATCACCGACATCCTCGATCTCTCGAAGATCGAGTCGGGCACCGTCACGGTCGAGGCGGAGGAGATCAGCTTCAGCTCGTTGCGCGATGCGATCGAGCGCAACTTCCGGCACATCGCCGAGGCGAAGAACGTCCCGCTCGAGGTCGACTTCGCCTCCACGCTGCCCCGCGCGATCACCACCGACCCAAAACGGCTGCAGCAGATTCTGAAGAATCTGCTCTCGAACGCGTTCAAGTTCACCGCGCAGGGCAAGGTGGCCGTGCGCGTGTTTCCGGCTCTCAGCGGCTGGGTGCAGGGCCATCCGGTGCTCAGCCGTGCCACGCATGTGATCGCCTTCGCGATCCAGGATACCGGTATCGGCATCGCGCCGGAAAAACAGAAACTGATCTTCGAGGCGTTCCAGCAGGCGGACGCCGGCACGAGCCGCAAATACGGCGGCACCGGCCTCGGCCTCTCGATCTCGCGCGAGCTGGCCACGCTGCTCGGCGGCGAGATCCGACTCAACAGCACGCCCCGCGAGGGCAGCACGTTCACGTTGTATCTGCCGCTGTTCTACCTCGAGCCCGCGCGCGAACCGTCTCGCGGCGGCCCGGCCAGCGCCTCGCCCGTCATGCTGCCCGTCGCCCGCGAGGAAGTGATCCTCGACGATCGCGACCAGATCCAGCCCGGCGACCACACGCTGCTCATCGTCGAGGACGACCCGCACTACGCCCGCGTGCTCCTCGGCCTGGCCCGTGAGCGAGGTTTCAAGGGCATCGTCGCCACCCGCGGCGCCGCGGCGCTCGCGCTCGCACGCCAGCACCAGCCCACCGCCATCACCCTCGATGTGCTGCTGCCCGACATGCTCGGTTGGACCGTCCTCAACAACCTCAAGCTCGATCCCGCCACCCGGCACATCCCGGTGCAGATCATCTCGGTCGAAGAGGAGCGCTCGCATGCGCTGGCCCACGGCGCCTTCGCCTACACGGTGAAACCCACCACCACGGAGGGCCTGCAGCAGTGCTTCGACCGGATCAAGCGCTACGTCGAGCCGCACGTGAAACGGCTGCTCATCGTCGAGGACAACGCGATCGAACGCGACAGCATCGTGCAGCTGCTGGCTCACGACGACATCGAGATCGTCACCGCCGGCACCGGCGCCGAGGCGCTCGAACAGCTGCTCGACCGGCCGGTGGATTGCTGCGTGCTCGACCTGCGGCTGCCCGACATGAGCGGGTTCGAACTGCTCGACCGCGTGCAGCGTGAGCCGGCGCTCCGGGAGGTGCCCGTCGTCGTCTTCACCGGCAAGGATCTCTCGACCGAGGAGGAGCACCGACTCAAGACGGTGGCCAAGAGCGTCCTCGTGAAGGACGTGCAGTCGCCCGAGCGGCTGTTCGACGAAACCGCGCTCTTCCTCCACCGCGTCGTCGCCGACCTGCCCGAAGCGAAACGCCAGCTGCTCACGCACCTGCACACCTCCAACGCGGTGCTGCGCGACCGCAAGATCCTCGTCGTCGACGACGACGCCCGCAACATCTTCGCGCTGACGACCATGCTCGAGAACTACGAGATGGAGGTCATCAGCGCGATGAACGGCCGGCAGGCGATCGAGTTGCTCCAGTCCCACGGTGAAATCGGCGCCGTGCTCATGGACATCATGATGCCCGAAATGGACGGCTACGAAACGATGCGCGAGATCCGGAAGGACCCGCGCTTCAGTACGCTGCCGATCCTCGCGCTCACCGCCAAGGCGATGAAAGGCGACCGCGACAAATGCCTCGCCGCCGGCGCGTCGGACTACATCGCGAAGCCGGTCAACACCAACGAGCTCCTCTCGCTCCTCCGCGTATGGCTGTACCGGTGAACACAGTGCGCCCAACGATCCGGTTCGATCGTTCTCGTTCTCGTCATCGTTCCTCGTTCTCCCGGGTTTGGAGAGAACGAGAAAGAGAACGCAGCACGAGAACGAGCCTGGCCGCCTACGTGCGACCTGCCATCCCCGGCGCAGGCCCATCCTGCAGGGGCGCAGTCTTGCTGCGCCCTCACGACATTCACCATCATGGCGTCTGACCCCGCCAACTCCGTCGCTCTCCCCGAACGCACGCCGCCGGTGAACATCCTGCTCGTCGACGACGAGCCGCGGAACCTGGATGTATTGGAAAGCCTGTTGCACTCGGCGGAGTACAGTCTCGTCCGGGCGCAGACGGCGGAGCGCGCGCTGATGCTCCTGCTCGAAGGCGTCTTCGCGGTGATCGTGCTCGACATCAACATGCCGGGCATGAGCGGCATCGAGCTCGCCGGGCTGATCAAGCAGCGCCGCCGCACGCAGCACATCCCGATCATTTTCCTCACGGCGTATTTTCAGGAGGACAAGGACGTGCTGCAGGGCTACGGCACGGGCGCGGTGGATTACCTGACGAAACCGGTTAACCCCGAAATCCTCCGCTCAAAAATCGCGGTGTTCGTCGAACTCTTCCGCAAGACGCAGGCGCTGGCCGCGAGCAACGCCGCGCTCGAAGCGGAAATCCGGCAGCGGCAGCAGGCCGAGGAATCGCTGCGTCAGGCCAATGACGAGCTGGAAGCGCGCGTCGCCGCGCGCACCGCCGAACTGGTGCAGCTGAATCAGGAGTTACAGCAGCGCGAGCGCGCGCTGCGCGCCAGCGAGGCGCAGGTCCGCTTCGTGACCGACTACGCGCCGGCGTTCATTACCCAGTTCGATCGCGAGCACCGGTTCAAGTTCGTCAACCGCACCTACGCGCGGCGATTCGGGCTCGAGCCCCAGCAGGTGATCGGCCAGCACTTCGTCGAAATCATGGGCGAGGAAGCCGACCAGATCATGCGGCCGCATTTCGAGGCGGCGCTGGCCGGCGAGCGCGTGGAGTTCGAGGCCGAGATCGCTTACGCCGGGCTCGGTCCGCGCTGGGTCTACGTGATTCACGAGCCGGAACGCGCGGCCAGCGGCGAGATCGTGGGACTGCTCGCCGTGGTCACCGACATCACCGACCGCAAGCTGGCCGAGCAGGAAGTCGCGCGCGCGCGCGACCAGGCGTTGATCGCCGCCAAGGCCAAGGACGACTTCCTCGCGCGACTCTCGCACGAGCTGCGCACGCCGCTCAACCCCGTGCTCCTGCTCGCCAGCGAGGCCGCCGGCGACCCGACGCTGCCGCCGGAAGTTCGCGCCGATTTCGAAAGCATCGCGCAGAACGTCACGCTCGAAGCACGGCTGATCGACGACCTCCTCGACCTCACGGCCATCACGCGCGGCAAGCTGGCGCTGGCGCTGCGACCGGTCCGGGTGCATGAAACGCTTGAGAACGCGCTCGCGCTCGTTCGCCAGGATCTCGCGCAAAAGAATCTGCGGCTGGTGCGGCAATTCGACGCGCCCAAGGATCTCGTCGACGGCGACGACATGCGGCTGAAGCAGATCTTCTGGAACGTGATCAAGAATGCCGTGAAGTTCACGCCCCCGGCGGGCCAGATCACCTTGTGCACGCGGCTGAGCCCCGACGGTGGCCGGATGGCGATCACCGTGACCGACACTGGCATCGGCATGACCGCCGAGGAATGCGCGCGCATCTTCACGGCGTTCACGCAGGGCGATCACGCGCTGAGCGGCGGTGGCCGCTATGGCGGGCTGGGCCTGGGGCTCGCGATTTCGCGCATGCTCGTGCAGCTGCATGCCGGCTCCATTTCCGCCACGAGTCTTGGGCGTGATCTCGGCGCCACGTTCACCATCGAGCTGCCCCTCAGCCACGCGCCCATGCCCGTCGCTCCGCCCGCCGGCAGCGCGACGCCGTTCGCGCGCCCCGGCGAGCCGACGCCTCCCCCGGAAACGCGGGCGTTGCGCGTTCTGCTGATCGAGGATCACCAACCCACGTGCCGTACCCTCTGCGAACTGCTCACCCGCCGCCGCTATCGTGTCGTCACAGCGAATACCGTGGCTGACGCCTATGCTGCGGCCGCCCGAGAAAGTTTCGACTTCGTCATCTCCGATGTCGGTTTGCCCGACGGCAACGGCTGTGAACTGATGGCCGACCTGCGCGCACGCTATGGACTGCGCGGCGCGGCTTTGACCGGCTACGGTCGCGACGAGGATGTCGCCCGCAGCCATGCCGCGGGGTTCGTCACGCACCTCACCAAACCGGTGAGCGTCCGCGCGCTCGACCAGGCCTTGCAGCAACTCGTCGCCTCGCTCGAGCCGGCGAATTGAGTGGCGCGGGGCAGGGGTTTGCCGTCCCGCCGCGTTCGCCCATTCCCGTTCTCTTTCTCCTTCTCGTCATCCCCATTCATTCCGTCCCGGCTCCTGCGAGGAGAAGGAGAACGATCAAGAGAACGAGGACGAGGAGCCCGCCCCCTCACCCGTGCCGGCCTTTGAACGTCAGCTCCGCCACGCCGCTCTTGTCGAGTTCGCCGAGTCCCAGCGCGATCATCCGCTCGTACTGCAGCTTTGTCGCCGCCGCGAGCGGGAGGTGCAGCCCGGCCTCGCAACCAAGCCGCCAGGCGATCCCGCTATCCTTCGCCGCATGCGCCGCCGAAAAGAAGCAATCATGCGCGCGCTGTTGCATATCCTCGCCGTCGGTCTTCAGCACCTGCGAGGCGGCGCCCGTCTGTGCGAAAACTTCGCGGAGCAGCGTGAGCTCGAGGCCCAGCGCCGCGCCGAGTCCGAGCCCTTCCGCCAGCGCCGCCGTGTTGATATTCATGACCATGTTCACCAGCGCCTTCACCTGCGCCGCCTGACCCGTCGCGCCGATGTAGCGCGGCTCGGCGCTGAGTTTTTCCAGCACCGGCTTCACGCGCTCGAACACCTCGCGGCTGCCGCCGCACATCAAATACAACGTGCCGGCGCGCGCCTGCGGGATCGACGAGGCCATGCAGGCTTCGAGCGAAGCGCCCGCAGCCGCCCGCACACGTCGCTCCACCTCCACGTGCGTCGACGGCGACAGCGTCGCGCAGTTCACGAACACCTTGCCGCGGGCGCCCGCCAGCAGGCTGTCGCCGGTCTCGGCGAACACGCCCAGCTGCGCCGCGTCGTCGCTGACGACGGTGATGATCACCTCTGCTGCCGCGGTCACCGCGGCCAGCGTGTCCGCGGCCGTGGCGCCCAGTTCCGCCGCGAGCGATCGCGCCGCGTCCGGCCGCACGTCGTAAACCGCCGCCACGGGCAACCCGCATTCATGCAGCCGGCGCGCCATCGCGGCGCCCATCCGGCCGACTCCGACAAAACCAATTTTGGGAAGCATGGTGCACCATGGCACCCTTGCGTCCGGATGCGAGCCACTGACACACGCTGCATCTCATCCCCGACTCTCTTATCGTTCTCTTTCTCGTTCTCCCAAGCGTACTCGGTGCTGTGCTCGAGCAACGGGAGAACGAGAAAGAGAAAGAGAACGAGAACGAGTTGGAGGCGCCGGGCGGGTGCGCGTTCACTCCGACACCAGCCTCACGTGCGCGGGCGCGTCCTCTTCGATCGTCGAAAACCGGCCGATTTCCGCATCGAGGAAAAAGTTGTCGCGCAGGTCGTCGTTCGCGGTGGACACCTCGCCGATGATGCACTCCTCGCTCGTCGGAAAAAACTCGTGCCACAATCCCGGGGGCAGCGTCACGCGCGAGCCGGCGAACAGCACCAGCAGCTTGCCGGCGGTCGCGGCGTAGACCTCGCCATCCACCCGGACGGGAAACGTCTCGGTCGATTCGCCCGCGCTCGCCGGCTTCGTCGGCCAGAGCCGGAGCGAGAGTTCGCCCACGCGACAGATGATGTCCTCCTTCTTCTTCTGGTGGGCGTGGCACGGCGTGATCTGCCCGCGCCGCGCATACATCAGCTTCTCGCAGTATTCCGGCTCGGTCGCCAGGTTCACCAGCGTCAGCCCGCACCGGCGAAAGTCGCCGAGCCCGAAATCCGTGATGTCCCACCGCGGACGCGGCGGAAGGGCCCAACCCTGCTTTGCGAAGCAGTCGCTCGCTTCGTGAAACGCGCGATTGATCTCGGATCGTTTCATATGCGCCGGTCGAATCGACCGCAATTTGGCCATATTCACTAGCAAAAAAAATGAACGACGCTGCGCCCGCCCTCTGACAGGGTGCAAAAACGAGTCGCGCCCTGCCGCCGGGCGGGCCGGCAGAACAAGCGTGCTCCACACAGATCTCGGCCGTCCCAGCCGTCCCGGCGGCCCCTCCCCGGATCCGTCTTCAACCGCGTGCGGACCCTTTGCTCCGCCGGAGCCATTTCGCTCGCGAATGACGATGAAACAATTGTTTCGAGCCGCCCGCAGCTTGGCCCGGACCCTGCTAAACCAACTCATCTCGCCCGCTCAGCGGGGAGAAATGATGGGGTCACAAGAAAGCAACGGGCGGGCCGCTTAGGGGTAGGCGGCCCGCCCAGATCCCCGCCGCACCAGCCCGCTGCGCTGGGAAATCCGTTGCCGCCTGCCGGTGCACGCGGCAGTGTGCGTCGTCCCATGAAGCTGTCGCTCTACATGCTGGCATTGTGCCTTGGACTGATGCCGTTGCTGGCTCTGGCTCAACCCAGCACCACGGTGCGCGGCCCGGATCGGCTGACGCAGCTCGAATCCCGCGTCCACCGGCTCGAGCGCAGCTACAAATCGCTCGCGGGGCCGGCGTTTCTCGCCGGCGTCATCGCCGCGCTCTGGGCGCAGAACACCCGGCGCAACGCCTGGCTGTGGTTCATCCTCGGCGCGTTGTTCGTGCCGATCACGTTGATCGTGCTGCTGTATCTCAACGCGCGCGATCGCCGCCCGCCGCCGTCCGCTGCCCCGTCCGCGCCCGGCTGAACCCGCCATGCCTGATCTGATTCTCGAGCTGCACCTCACGCCCGACCAGATGCTCGGTTACTATCGCGGTGCCGTCCGCACGATCGTCGCCCGCGCAACCAATGGTCAGACGGTTCAGTTTCCCGCTTCGGTGCTGCAGCGGCATGTGACCGCCGACGGCGTGCACGGCCGGTTCCGGATGGAATTCGACGCCAGCCACAAATTCGTCCGGCTGGAGCAGTTGCCCGGCTGACGCGGTCACGGCCGACTACACCGATCGGCTCGAGGCCCACTACCGCGCCCTCCGCCGCTAGTGCGCCTGCCGCGGGTGGAACGAGGAGACTCGCGCCAGCTCTTCCCAGAGCCGGCGCTCCGCGTCGGTGACCTCGGTGGGGGTTTGAATGCGCACGACCACGTGAAAGTCCCCACGCTCGTCGCCCGGTCCCGTGGGCAGCCCATGCCCGCGAACACGGAATGTTTGCCCATTCGTCGTGCCGGGCGGAATCCGCAATGACACCCGGCTGCCGAGCGTGCGCACGGTGACCGTCGTGCCGAGCACCGCCTCCCATGGCGCCAGGTCCAAGTCATGAAAGAGGTCCGCTTCGCGTACGCGGAAATCCGGATGCCGTGCGAGCCGCGCGTGCAGATACAAATCTCCCGCCGCCCCACCGCCGTGCCCCGGTCCGCCGGCGCCCGCGAGCCGGATCGTCTGCCCGTCACGCACGCCTTTCGGGATCCGCACGCGATAGGATTTCGTCCGCGCCTCGCCGGTGGCGGGATCGGCGAACTTGACCCCGACCTCACGCGTGCCGCCGTTCAGCACCTCCTCGAGCGACACGAGCAGATCGCCCTCCACATTCGCCCCCGCGCGCCGCCGCGGCCGATCCTCGTATCCGGCGCGGCCGGCCGCCGGGCCGCCAGTCTCCTCGTCCGTGTCGAACGCGAAGCCCTGGGGCATGCCACTGAAGCCCGCCGCTCCACGCCGGCCGCCACCGCCGCCGAAGAATTGCTCGAAGAAGTCGCTGAATCCGGTGCCGTCGAAATGAAATTCGAAGCCCTGTCCGTCCGCGCTGCGCGCCGAGAACCCGCGACCGTCCCAATCCGGCGGCACGCCGCCGCCGTCCGCCGCACCCTGCTCCTGCCAGCGCGCGCCGAGTTCGTCGTAACGCTTCCGCTTCGCCGGATCGCCGAGCACTTCGTAGGCTTCGTTGATCTCCTTGAATTTTTCCTCGGCCGTCCGTTTGTCCTTCGCGATGTCGGGATGGTATTTCCGCGCGAGGTTGCGGAAGGCTTTCTTGATATCCGCTTCGCTGGCGTCCCGCGCGACGCCGAGCACGGCGTAATAGTCTTTGAAATCGACGGGCATGGTGAAAAGGAGCGAGGGTTTGTGGTTCGGTCAACGCAGAGGGCGTGATCCGTTGGTCACCGGCGAAACCGATGGCCCGGCCGGTTTGCATCGCCGCCGAGTGGGACGAGAATCCCTGCGTGCGCTGCTGCGTTTCGCCATGACCCGATTTGCACTGGCTTCTCTGCTCGCACTGCTCCTGGCCGGATGCGGCACCGCTGCCGGCTTAACCGCCCGGCCGACGGCCGCGCCGCAACAGTGGTCCGGACCGCACAGCGGCGTGGCCGAGCCTTCCACCCGCGTGGTCCGTGACCCGGCGGCGTGGACTGCACTGTGGCAGCAGCTCGATCGTGAGGCTCCGCCAGCGCCGGCATGGAGCACGCGCATGGCTGTCGCGGTTTTCCTCGGCCAGCGTCGTAGCGCCGGCTTCCGCCTCGAGGTGCTCGCGACGCGAGAGGAGTGCGGACAGCTCGTCATCACCGTCCGCGAGCAACAGCCCGCACCCGGCAAAATCGTCGCACAGGTGCTGACCTCGCCGTGGGCGGTGGCCGTAGTGCCCGCGTCGCCACTGCCCGTCGTCGCGCGCGTGCGGCCCGGGGACCCGCCCGTGACTTCCGCCGAGAGGTAAGGTTCAGCCAGATCAGAAGTCCGTCGAGCGGATCGCTTGCGGGTTCCGTCGGCCGCTCGCTCAGGCTTGCTCCGACTCCCGGCTGCGAGATTTCCCCGATATCCAACTCCCGATCGGTAGTTAGGTTAAGCCGGCCACGAATGGGTCGTCGGCCTGTCAGCAGGAGGAACCATGAAAACGAAGATCCCCCCGTCGCTTACGTTCTCGTTCGCCGTTGCCCTGTGCGTCGCCTCGGCGGCGCCTGCGTTCGCGGCCGGTGCCACAGCCGCCGCCGAGAAAAAGTCCGGTACCGACGGGGTTACGGCCGCGCAGCACCAACTCGCCGGCCAAAGCGCGCAAAAGCTCATCGGGCAGGACGTGCGCAACCCCGCCGGCGAAGGCCTCGGCCAGGTGAAGGATCTCGTCATCGACGCCCGCGCCGGACAGCTCGTGTATGCGCTGGTGAGCTCCGGCGGACTGCTCGGCGTCGGCGAGCGGATCCGCGCCGTGCCGTTCGCCGCGTTCAAGGACACCTATCGCGCCGACGGCGATCTCGTCCTCCCGATCGACCGGACCGCATGGAACAACCTCGCCGCGATCCGTGAAACCGAAATCGACACGCTGCTGAGCGAAGCCCGCGCGAGCACGTTGTTCTCGCAGTTCGGGCTGGAGTGGAAGGACGAGACGAAGCGGCTCCGGCGCGACGCGAAAGCCGCCGGCGCCGATACCGATAGCACGCCCAAGCTCATGCGCGTGGCCAAACTCACCGGCAAGGACGTCGTCAACGCCGGCCAGGAGGTCGGCAAGATCGAGGACATCGTGCTGAATTTCGAAAGCCGCCGTGCCTCCGTGCTCCTGGATCCGAACGACGACTACACCGGCAGCAACCAGAAGTTCATCGTCGATTTCAGCCAGCTGTCGCGCTCGCTCGACGTGCCGGAGAAACTCACGACCGTTCTGACGAAAGCTGATTTTGCCCGCGCCACGCCCATGCAGGACGACTGGTGGATGATGTCCAGCGGCTATCCTTACATCTGGACGGGCTACAGCATGGTCGGAGGCCCGGGGTACGCCGCAGCCGTGACGGGCGCCGAGCGAGCCATGGGCACCGCCGAGGAACGCCGCGCGGGCCAGGCGAACGCCCGGCCGTCGGTCGAGGTGATCCGCGACGCGTTGCGGCGCGACGAGCGGATCGGCGAGGCCGCCCGCGACGTGTCGGTCGAGCAGCGCAAAGACAAGCTGGTGGTGACGGGAACAGTTCCTTCCGCCCAGGCGAAGCGCCAGATTGGCGATCGTCTCGCCGAACTCGCTCTCGGGTGGGAGGTCGACAACGAGCTCACCGTTCGTTCGGTCGGCGAGTAACGCGGAGCTTTAGGGGCCATCCGAAATCCCAGTTTTTCGCAGAGGTTCGGCGGTCGGGCGAACCGCCGCCGGTGAGCTGCGGCGCTCAGCAGGCTCGGAATCAACCTGCGGGGACGGCGGGTTCGACCACTGCGGACGCACCTTCGCCACCACCCCCCTCCGGGACGTTTGAGCCTCACGAGTTCGTGCCGATGAGGAGGTGCTGGATGTAGAGTCGACCTTGGCAAGTGCTGGCCATCCCGCCGCAGGACGCTACGGTCCGACCAGCTGATCTCCCCTTTTGAAGCCGCTTCTGTTCCAAACCCAAAGCCTGCGTCATCCTGAGCGTTTCCGGACGCGCGTGAGCCTTGCGCTGCTCCTGGTCTCCGTCGCGGCGTCGGAATCGCGCGGGGCGTCCACCCGCAGCCTGACGGCTGCCGGTACGTGGGAGCTATGGATCATCCCCGCGGTACTCGTCGTGGCGGTCGCCAGCGCGGGTTGGGCGTGGTGGCTTTCGCGTCGCCGCTCGTCACCGCAGGGCGACGGCTCCGGCCGATTGCCCCACTGGTTGCAGCGCGCCGCCGATGCGGCGTTGTTGATCGACGAGGACGGACGGGTGCTCGATGCGAACCAACGCGCGCTCACCCTCTACGGTTACACCCTCGCGGAAATGCAGGCGCTCGGTCCGGGCCACCTCGCCGTCAATCGCGGGGAGGAACTGATCCACCAGCGCACGCTGCGCGAGGCCGACGATGGCCGCGTGATCGCGACGCTGCACCGGCGCAAGGACGGCTCCACCTTCGACGCCACGCTGAGCGGCGCGGCCTGCGTCACCCGCCGCGGAGCCTGCCTGCTCGCGACCGTTCATGATGTTTCCCTGATCAAGGCGGCCCAGCGGAAGGTCGAGCGCACGCGCCAGCTGCAGCTGATGCTCGCCCAGGTCAACCAGGCGATCATCCGCGCCGAGTCGGCCGACCAGATCCAGGAGATGGTCTGTCAGATCCTGGTGGAAACCGGGCTCTTCAAGCTCGCGTGGATCGGTCGGCTCGACCCGGAAAGCGCGGCGATCCGACCCGCCGCCGCGGCGGGCGACGACCACGGTTATCTGGACGAAATCAGCGTCTATGCCGACGACCGCGCCGAGGGCCGCGGCCCGGTGGGCGCGGCGATTCGCGAAGCGCGTATCTCCGTCTGCAACGACTTCCTCGCGGCGGCGCACACCAGTCCGTGGCACGAAGCGGCGGCGAAGCACGGCCTGCGCTCCTCGATCGCGCTGCCGGTGCGCGTCGCCGGCCAGGTCCGCGCGGTCCTGTCGGTGTATGCATCGAGCCCGAACTTTTTTGGCGAGGACGAGACAGCCCTGCTCGAGCCGGTCGCGGCCGATCTGTCGTTCGCCCTCGACATGCTCGAGCAGGAAAAAAAGCGCGAACAGGCCGAGGCCCGCAGTGTGTTGCTCGGCACCGCACTCGAGGGCGCGCCCAACGGCATTCTCATCACCGACCTGCACGGCACGATCGAATGGGCCAACCCCGCCTTCGTCCGCGCGAGCGGTTATGCCGCCGACGAGCTGGTGGGCAAAAATCCCCGGCTGCTGAAGTCCGGCCACCATCGGTCCGAATTTTACACCGAGCTGTGGCGGACGATCCTCGCCGGACAGACCTGGCATGGCGAGGTCGTGAACCGCCGCAAGAACGGCGAGCTTTACGTCGAAGATCTCACGATCATCCCGGTGCGCAATGCCGCGGGCGCGATCCGGCAGTTCGTGGCGATTAGCCAGGACATCACGGGCCGCAAGGGCGCGGAGCGGCGGGTGCGCGAGCAGGCGGCGTTGCTGGACCAGGCGTCGGACGCCATTGTCGTGGCGGATCTGAACCATCGCGTTTCGTTTTGGAATCGCGGCGCCGAGCGGCTTTTCGGTACCAGTGCCCGTGAGATGCTGGGCCGGACGCTCGAGGAGGCGTTCGCGCTCGATCGCGACGTGGGGCCCACGGCGTTTCACGACGCGCTCGCGGAGCCGCGCGACTGGCGCGGCGAACTGCGCAGCCGCAACCAGGCCGGGCGAACGATGATCATCGAGACCAGCGTCACCATGCTGCGCGACGATCACGGCCAGCCCACCGGCCGGCTCTGCATCAGCGCCGATGTGACGCATCGCAAGGCGCTCGAGGAGCAGTTCCTGCGCGTGCAGCGGATGGAAAATCTCGGCATGCTCGCCGCCGGCATCTCGCATGACCTGAACAACATTCTCGCGCCGATGCGCATGGTCGGTCCGCTGCTGCGCGACCGGTTGAGCGAGCCGCGCGACTTGCGGCTGCTTGACACGCTCGAGAGCTGCGCCGCGCGCGGCGCCGGTCTCGTGCGCCAGATCCTCGGTTTTGCCCAGGGCGTCGCCGGCGAACACCGGGTGGTCCAGGTGAAGCATCTCTTGCGCGACATCACCGACGTCATCGCGGCATCGTTCCCGAAATCGATCGTGCTCGAGGACGAAATTCCCGCGGATCTCTGGCCGGTGAACGGCAACCCCACCCAGATTCACCAGGTGGTGCTCAACCTCTGCGTGAACGCGCGCGACGCGATGCCGGAAGGCGGCACGCTGCGACTGCGCGGGCAGAACTGCCTGCTCGACGAGGAGACCGCGCGTACGATCGAAGGCGCGCGGCCCGGTCCGTGGCTGGTGCTGCAGGTCGAGGACACCGGCACGGGCATTCCGGCCGACGTGCTCTCGCGGATTTGGGAGCCGCTGTTCACCACGAAAGCGCCGGACAAAGGCACGGGCCTCGGACTCTCCACCGTCCGCGGCATCGTGGCGCAGCATCAGGGCTTGGTGACCGTAAAGACGGAAGTGAACCGCGGCACGACGTTCAGCGTGTATCTGCCCGTCGAGGAAACGGCGGTGACCGGCACCGGGACGGCGAGCCCCTTTGCCGCGACCGCCGCGCGCGGTGAACAGGTGCTGTTCGTCGACGACGAAGCGAGCATTTGCGAGCTCGCGACCGCCGTGCTGAGCCGGCACGGCTACCGCGTGCTCACGGCCCGGGACGGCGCGGAAGCGATCGCGCAGTTCGCCCCGCGGATCGCGGACATCGCGCTCGTGATCACGGACCTCGACATGCCGACGCTCGATGGCGCCGCGCTCTGCCGCGTGATTCACACGCTGAGCCCCGACACGAAAATTCTGGCGACGAGCGGATTCGTGCAGGCGGCGCCGCCCAAGGAAGCGTTCAGCGGATTTCTGCCCAAGCCCTTCACGCCCGAGAAGCTCCTCAAGATCGTCGAGGAAGCGTTGCCCGCGAAGCGGGCGGAGAGCACTGGCTCTGCGAACCGTGCGTAAGGCCGCCGTTCACCGGCCCTACATTTCGGTGTCCCTTCGTAGGGCCGCCGTTCACCGGCGGCCGAGGAGGCACATGGCGCCTCGTCCACTCTCGCGGCCGGCGGCGAGCGCCGGCCCTACAATGGGGTGAACCCACGCGGCTATCGGCCATCCGGCGTCGTGTCCGGCGTGAACCCGATCGCGTCGAGGGCGGGCTGGATCTCCGGATTTTGCATGAACAATTTCCAGATCAGCCCGGTGCGGTGGTTCTCGATCATCACGGTGATCGGCGCCTGGTTCAGCGCCATGTAAACCGGCTCGAACCAGTTCTCGGTTTGGTTGAACCCGTCGTAGAAACCGTAGGGCCCCCAAATCTTCGCGCCGAGGTCCCGATAAAAATGCTTCAGCGCCGCCATCGATTCCTCCGGCGTGTACGGCATCGAGGCGAGCGAGGCCATGACGTTGATCGTGCCATTGTCGTCGCGCGGCAGCGGCCGGCCGCCGCCCGACGCGATGCCGGCGGACAATCCCCACGTGTCGTAGCCGTAGCCCGCGAACCCGCGCGGGTTCTCGACGCAGTAGGCGTGATTGATACGGGCGATCGCCCGGTTGTTGAAAAAGTAATTGGTGAACCGGTCGCGCCGCCCGCGCGGATCGAAGCCCATGAACGAGAAATGCGTGAAGAACAGGTCCGAGCCGTTGCCCTCTCCCACCTCCAGCTTGATGCCGTAGTAGGTGTTGCCGTTCACGTAGTGATCGCCCTGCGTCGTGCGACTCCAGCCGCGCCGATAACGGAGGTGTCGCTCGGACGTGCCGGCCCAGCCGGTGTAATACATCTCCGCCGGCACGGAGTGCGTCGGCGAGGCGATCGCGAGCAGGTAAATGATCATCGCCTCGTTCCAGCCGATCAACGGATGGCTGATATGCCACGCGTGATCGGGCGACCAGTGCCAGTAAAGCACATCGCTGTTTGGCTCCTTCCGATACCAGCTCCACTCCACCTCGCGCCAGAGCCGCGTGATCGTGTCGCGCACTTCGGTCTCCACCGGATCGTCGCGATCGAAGTACTGCCGCGCGGCGAGGAGGCCTTGGATCATGAACGCAGTCTCGACCAGATCGCCGCCATTGTCGTATTTGCCGAAAAACGGGATTACCTTGCCGGTGTCGCCGTTGAGAAAATGCGGCCACACGCCGTGAAACCGATCGGCGCGGGCCAGAAACCGCACGATCGTGCGCAACCGCTCGGCCGCCGCGGCACGCGGCACGAACCCGCGTTCCGCGCCGACGAGGATCGCCATCACGCCGAATCCGCTGCCGCCGAGCGCGAGCAGGTTCTCGTCACCCGGCAGCACCTCGGGCGCGAGCCCCGCCTGCGGATGCGCCGTTTCCCAGTAGTACCGGAAGCACGCCTCCTGCACCAGGGTGACGAGCTCGTCGTCCGAAAACGCCCGCGTGCCGGCGACCGCGTCCGCGGACGGCTGCGACTCGTTGCCCGCGACGTCGAGCGCGGTCACGCGGTAGCGCGCGGTGCGCCCCGGCTCACCGATGAAATCAGAAAAACGCCGCCGTGTGCCCTGCGCCGTGCCGATCGGCTTGAACGTCGTGCCGTCGTCCGCGCGATAAACCCGAAACGCGAGCAGGTCGCCAGAGTCCTCCGCCTGCCACGTCACATCGATGTGCCGCTCATAGCCGCGCGCCGCGACTGCGTTCGGCGCCGACGGCGGGGTCGAGTCTGCATTCGTGGTGTCGCGGATTTGGACATCGTCGAGGTAGAGCACGTGCTCGCGGTCGTCGTCGAGCCCTTGCATGAACGCGATGTTCCACAATTTTCGGTAGTCGAACTTGCTGTCCTCCGTTCCGTGGTAGATCGGATCCTGAAACCGCGCGAAGGGCAGCGTCACCTGCACCCAGCGTCCCGCCGGGATTTTCTCGTCCCCGCTCACCAGCGCGACCGCCGGCGTGCCGTGCTCATCGAGATCCTGCAGGAAAACCCGCGGCGCGTTCGCTTCCGTGATCTCCGTATCGGCGTAGCACCAGAACGTGACCGCGTCGCCTTCGAACGCGAAGGTGCGCGCGTAGCGCCGCGGAATCGCGAGCGTCATCCGCCAGTCGCCGCCTGGCGCCGAGCGCCAGCGCAGCCGCAGGCTGTTCGGTGGACTCACGCAGTGGTCCGGCTCGACGGGAAACTTGTTATGAAACAACTCGAGCTGACTTGGTGCCACGAGGTAGCTCTTGCTCGCGTCGTAGCCGCCGTCAGCGAGGCTGTTGTCGAAGATGACGTGCCGATCGTAGCGCGTCGGCTGGGCGGAAGCGGACAGGGTGAACGCGAGCAACAGCGGCAGCAGAAGATGGTTTTTTTTCATGAGAAGACGCCCGCGCTCCCAGCAGGCATTCACCTCGCAACGGGAAATGTAGAGCGGGGTCCGGAGACCCCGCCCTACACGCAGCCGGTCACGTTAGAACGTAAACCGCGCCGTGAACCGGAAGGTCCGCGGCGTCTGGTAGAAATAGCCGTTGCGGATGTGCCGGCCGCTCATGTCGGTGTAATCGTTGTGATAGTCGAGCACCAGCGGCTCGTCGTAGTCGAAGACGTTCTGCACGTTGATCGCAAACCGCGCCTTCGCCCGGCCGATCGTGGTTTCATACGCGAGCACCGCGTCGACGCTGTGGACGGACGAGCCGTAATATTTCTCGCCGGCATACGTGGCGGCATAGGGCTTGCCGGTGTAGCTCGCGCCCGCGCCGAAGGAGAAACCGTCGAGCATGTCGTTCGTGAACGTGTAATTCGCAAAAAAACTCGCGGTGTAGTCCACCGAACGCTGCTGCGGCGCGCCGGCGACCGATTGCGCCAGCTTGTCCTGCGTCCGCGAAATCGCGTTGCGCAGATCGCTCGCATGCAGCGGATCCGTTGTTGCGTCCAGCTGCTGCTGCCACGTTGGCAGGTTCTCCTGCACGTGCGCGCGGGTCATGGGATAAAAATCCACGATCTCCGTGTCGGGCAGGCTGTAGGAGGCCTGCAGCCGCAGGTTCGAGAGCGGATTTGCCGTCACCTCGAACTCGTAGCCGCTCGCGTCCATCGCCGTGGTGTCCGAATACGCCACCGCGCCGAAGCCGTCGTCCCGGTTCGCGCCGCGGGCGATATTGTACGCCTGCCAGACGCCGCGAATATCGACCGGGTTCTCCACGTTGCGATTCTGCGACTGCGAGTCGTAGCGGCTGATGTTCGCGTAATACTTTCCGTCCTTTGTCGAGATGCGCAGGCCGTAGTCGTACCCCTGGTTTTGCTCCGGGCCCGGCCGCGAACCGCTGAGATAGGGCTGCGAGCCGGCGCTCGGCGGCAGGATGTTCTCCGAGTAATTCGCAAACACGCCCAGCCAGCCGAAGTAGTAGATCGCACCCGCGGTGTAGGTCGTGCCGGAGTCGCTCTCACTCACCAGCCGGTCGCTCAGGTCCGGGCCGCGGCGCAGCTCGCGCAGGTCTTCGTCGTAGGAATCGTAGCGCACGCCCAGCACCACGCTGAGCTTTTCGTCGAAGAACCGGCTGTTGGAAAACAGCGCGTAGCTCGTCAGGTCGAACTTGTCGTCGAAGTCGAACCAGTAGCCGTCGGCCTTCGGCAGATAAGCGACCGAGTAGCCGTTGATCACGTCCGGGACGTCCTGAAAGTCATTCGGCCGATCGAGGTAGATCCGGCCGAAGATCATGTTGTGCACCCAGTCGCGGGGGTTGTCGACCCAGGTGCTGTTGGCGATCTGCCCCAGATATTGCCGCGCGGAGATTTTCGTGCGCCGCTCGGAGGCCGACACCGCCAGCAGCTGGTTGAATCCCGCGCCGAAGAGCTCGCCGCGATAGTTGTAGTTCAGCTGGGCGCGGATCTCGTCGACGGAGCGATCCTGCGTTTGCTTGCTCAGGAAAAAGTCGGCGAACGGCTTGCCGAAATTCGGGTTGCTCGTGCCGTCGGGCAGCTGGCGGTTGATGTCGACGGAGGCGCCGCCCGTGCCTTCGTAATCCTTCGCGACGGTCGAGGTGTCATACGTGAAAAAGCCGATCTGCAGATCTAAGCTCTCGTTGAAGCTGTGATCGATGAAGGCGGTGAGGTTCTCGTAATCGTTGGTGCCGCGCCCGTGGCCGTAGGTCCATTCGCGGCTTGGCCGAAGCGGGATCGCCGCCGTCGAGGAGTAAGCCGTTTCCCACGGCAGCTTGATCTGGTCGGGATACCACCCCTTATAGGGCGCCCAGATCAGCGCCTGACCGGGATCGAGCAGACTGCTCGTCGACGCGTAGCCGCCGTGATACGTGCGCACGGTCTGGGCCGGGTTGGCGGGATCGGGATCGTTGGTCCATGGCGCCCACAACATCAGGCCCTTGCCGAGTCCGGGCGTGTAGACGGGAAACGCGTTCAGCCAGTCACCCCAGCCGCCGGCCGCGGAAATCTTCACCGTGCGCGCGCTGCCGATCGGAAGCGCGCCCCAGGTTTCCGAGGCCGTCTGGCCGTCCCAGCCGGAGGCCTTGTCGCCAATGGTCGAAGAGATGAGCGTCTGCGTGGACCGGAAGCCCTCGATCTCGAGCCGCAGCGTCGTGCGATCACTGAGCTTGTAGAGAAACGCGAGGTCGATCGCGCGCTTCTGACTGTCGTCGCCGTTGCGCCAGCCGCGGCCGTCGTCGTGCAGCGCGTTGAGCCGGATCGCCAGCTGGTCGTTCGCCGCGAGATTGTAATCCAACTCGAAGCGCAAGCCGCCGTTGTCGTCCGCGATCACCGCCGGGCTGATGAACGTTTTGTCGAGTCGCGGTACTTTCGTGTAGGTCGACAGCGTGCCGCCGACGGTGCCGAGCCCGAACAGGATGCCGTTGGGCCCGCGGGTGAACTCGACGCGCTCGATGTTGTAGGCGTCGGCGTTCTCGAAAAACGTGAAGTAGTTTCGCGTCGGACCCGCCCCGCCCTGCTGGCCCGCGCCGACGCCGCGGAAGTTGAACGCCCACGGCTGAAACGCCTGTCCGCCGAAACCGCGGCCGGCGAGCGGATCCTCGGGCAGGACGTTCGGCGCCCAGCGCAATGCCTCGCGCACGTCGCGGATCCCGAGATCGTCGATGAACGCTCGGGTGACCGACGACATCGCCGCCGGCGTCAACCGGATCGGCGTGTTGGTGCGGCCGCCCGCCAGCGAGTCGACCGCGACGTAACCTTGGTCACGGGTGACATCGACGGTGAAGCGCTCGAGCACGATGGGTTGGTCGGCGCCGACGGCCTGCGCGGAAGCGGGCTCGCCCGGAGCGGGCGCGGCTTCCTGGGCGGATAGAGACAGGGCAATCGCCGGTGCAAGGAAGAGCGCCGGCAGGAACTTGCGAGGGGTGTGGGTGTTCATGGCTTGTCGGTTTCGGTTAAGGTGGCCGAGGCCGGAAAGTCGTCCGGCCGCAGATCGCCAGCTTAGTCGGGCGGAGGCGCAGCTGCGCCGCGACGCGGCTGCCCGACGAGAGTCTCGTCCATCCGGGCAGCACGATTAGGCGGGGCGACGTCGACCAGCATGGCCGGACTAGCGACCGCATGAAGAAGCAAAGGTATGTAGGTGATCCTCCGAAAGGATGCGCCGCATTCCCCCGGTGCCCTGTTTTCGGACAGTCATGGAGATGCGTTCGCGCCGTAGCCTTTTGCCCGCACGTCCGTCTTAGCGGTCTCCATGCATTTCCGTTCGTCCTTTGTTTCCAGCCGAGTGGCTGAAGGTGGAGCGCGTTGCCCCCGACGCGCTCGTAGCCGAAGCCGTAAAGCTTTCGCCGAAACGCTTACGCGTCCTGGTGCGCAGAAAAGCAGCGCCTTAAGTGCAAGGCGCTCCCCCTCGACGGTATAGCTCCGGCCCCGTCGCCGATTTCCCCTGTCATCCCGCCATGTCTCTTTTTTCGCGTCCGCGTTTTCGCTGGTTCCTCTACGTCGCCGTCGTGCTCCTGATGGGATTCGGCACGTGGTATTTTGCGTTGCGCTCGAAACCTGAGCGCCCGCGTTACCCACAACCCGAGTGGGCCGGCAACACCTGGCCCCCGCTGATCCCGGTCCGCACCGTCACCGCCGAAAAACGCGATCTCCCGGTGCACTTGAAGGCGATCGGCACGGTGACACCGCTCAACACCGTGACGGTGAAGGCGCGGGTCCCCGGTCAGCTGCTGCGCATCGCGTTCGAGGAAGGCCAGCGCGTCGAACGCGGCCAGGTGCTCGCCGAGATCGATCCGGCGCCTTACCGCATCGTGCTCGCCCAGGCCGAAGGCCGGCTGCAACAGGCGATGGCCCAGCTCGAAAGCGCCCGCAGCGATTTCGAACGGACCACCAACCTGCACCGACAAAACCTGGTCACCGACCAACAGCTGCAACTGCAGGACGCCCTCGTGGCCGAACGCGCCGGCGCCGTCGCCACCGCGCAGGCGCAGGTCGAGGATGCGCGGCTCCAGCTCAGCTACACGCGCGTCGAGGCGCCCATCGCCGGCCGCGCCGGTCTCCGCCGCGTCGACGTGGGCAACCTGATCCGCGAAGGCGACACCAACGGTCTCGTGGTCCTCACCCAGACCCGGCCGATCACCGTGACGTTCACCATTCCCGAGGTCGACCTCCAGTCGGTGCTCGATCCTTTCCGCGCCGGCGAGTCACTCGTCGTCGAGGCGTGGGACCGCCGCGAAACCGCCGTGCTCGCCACCGGCGTGCTCAAAACGCTCGACAACCAGATCGATACCGCCACCGGCACGCTGAAGCTCAAGGCCGAGTTCGCGAACGAGGACGAGCGGCTGTTTCCCAACCAATTCGTCAATGTCCGGCTGCGCGTCCGCACGCTGGAGCAGGCTGTCGTCATTCCCGCGGCCGCGGTGCAGTTCGGCTCGCGCGGCACGTATGTTTATCTCGTCGATGCCGACAAAAAGGCGGCGATCCGCGACGTCGTGCTCGGGCCTGTCGACGGTTCCGAGCAGGCCATCACCAAGGGGCTCGCGCCCGGCGATCAGGTCGTGCTCGAGGGACTCGATCGTCTCCGCGAGGGCCGCGGCGTGATCGTGACCAACGACCCCGCTTCCGCGGCTCCGGCCGCTCCCGCCGCCGCCAGCAACGGCAACGCGAAAGCCGCCAGGAAATGAGAGCGTGCATGATCAGGGGTCGGACCAGGCGGGGCACACCGCCACGATTCAGTCACCGGTGGGGCGGGCTTTCTCTCGTAGCGGCAGGCGTCTCTGCCTGCCGAGATGGTCTTCTTAGCCTCTCAGCCCTCGGCGCTGGACTCTCGGCTCCAGTCTCTCGACTCCGTCTCGCATGAGTCTCTCCCGCCCTTTCATTCAGCGCCCGGTGGCGACCACCCTGCTGATGGTGGCGTTGCTGCTGTCCGGCATCATGGCCTATCGGCTCTTGCCGGTCGCCGCACTGCCGCAGGTGGACTTCCCGACGATCCAGGTCTTCACCTTCTATCCCGGCGCGAGCCCGGAGGTCACCGCCAGCGCCATCACCGCGCCGCTGGAGCGGAGGTTCGGACAAATCCCTGGCCTCAGTCAGATGTCCTCCTCCAGCTCGGGCGGCGCGTCGGTCGTCACGCTGCAGTTCTCCCTGGAGATTTCGATGGGGGTCGCCGAGCAGGAGGTGCAGGCCGCGATCGCCGCCGCCGATAACCTGCTGCCCAACGACCTGCCGGCTCCGCCCGTTTATCGCAAGGTCAACCCGGCCGACACGCCCATCCTCACGCTCGCCGTCACCTCGGCCACGCTGCCGTTGCCGCAGGTGCACGATTTGGTCGACACGCGGATCGCCCAAAAACTCGCGCAGATCCCCGGCGTGGGCATGGTCAGCCTCGCCGGCGGCCAGCGACCGGCCGTGCGCGTGCAGGTGAACCCCGCCGAACTCGCCGCGCGCGGACTCAACCTCGCCTCCATCCGCTCCGCGATCGCCGCCGCGAGCGTCAACCAGCCCAAGGGCAGTTTCGACGGGCCGATCCGCAGCATCCTCATGGATGCGAACGACCAGCTCCGCTCGCCCGCGGAATATCGCGACTTGATCATCGCGTGGCGCGACGGCGCGCCGCTGCGGCTGGGCGAGGTCGCACGGATCACCAACGCCGCCGAGGACCGCCGGCTCGCGGCGTGGGCCGACACCCTGCCCGCGGTGCTGGTCAACGTGCAGCGTCAGCCCGGCGCCAACGTCATCGAGGTCGTCGATCGCGTGCGGGCGCTGCTGCCGCAGCTGTCCGCGACCCTGCCCGCCGCCGCCGAGCTCACCGTCCTCACCGATCGCACCCAGAGCATCCGCGCGTCCGTCCGCTCCGTGCAGCACGAACTCGTTTTCTCCGTCGGACTCGTGGTGCTGGTGACGTTCCTCTTTCTGCGCAACGTCTCCGCCACGATCATCCCCAGCATCGCCGTACCGCTGTCGCTCATCGGCACGTTCGGCGTGATGTATCTCGCCGGATTTTCGCTCAACATTCTCACGCTGATGGCGCTCACGATCGCGACCGGCTTCGTCGTCGACGACGCGATCGTGATGATGGAAAACATCGCGCGTTATCGCGAGCAGGGGTTTTCCGCGATGGAAGCCGCGTTGAAAGGCGCGTCGCAGATCGGGTTCACGCTCGTCTCACTGACGCTCTCGCTCATCGCGGTGCTGATTCCGCTGCTGTTCATGGGCGACGTCGTCGGCCGGCTGTTTCACGAATTCGCGATCACGCTCGCCGTCTCGATCCTGATTTCCCTGGTCGTGTCGCTCACGCTCACGCCGATGATGTGCGGCCGGATGCTGCACGCGCAGCACGCCCACGATGCGGCCAAGCCCGACCTGCTCGAACGCGTGATCGCGAAATACGGCGAATGGCTCGACTGGGTGCTCGCGCACCAGCGGTTCGCGCTCGGCGTGACGGTCGGCACGCTGGCGCTCACCGCGGCGCTTTACGTGATCGTGCCGAAAGGCTTTTTCCCGGTGCAGGACAATGCGGCGCTGCAAGCCGTCACCGAGGCTCCGCAGTCGATCTCGTTCGCCGCGATGGCCGAGCGGCAGGCGGCGCTCGGCGCGAAGATCCTCGAGGATCCGGCCGTGCGCAGCCTCTCGTCGTTCATCGGCGTCGATGGCACCAACGCCACGCTCAACAGCGGCCGGATGCTCATCAACCTGAAGTCGCACGATGAGCGCGACGAATCGGCCACCGAAATCATCGCCCGGCTGCAGGCGCACGCGCGCGAGGTGCCGGGCATCTCGCTGTATCTGCAACCGGTGCAGGAGCTGACGATCGAGGATCGCGTCAGCCGCACGCAGTTTCAGTTCATGCTCACGAGTCCCGATGAGGAGCTGCTCGGCGAGTGGGTGCCGCAATTCGTCGCGCATCTGCGGCAACAGCCCCAGTTGGCCGACGTCGCCACCGATCTCCAGAATCAGGGGCTGCAGGCGTACTTCGACATCAACCGCGATGCCGCCAGCCGGCTCGGCATCAGCGTCGCGGAGATCGACGACGCGCTCTACAGCGCGTTCGGCCAGCGGCAGATTTCCACGCTGTTCACGCAGGCGAGCCAGTATCGCGTGATCCTCGAGGTGGACCCGCGACTGGTCACCGGGCCCGAGGCGCTGGAGCATGTCTACGTGAAGCCGGACAACGGCCCGCCGGTGCCGCTGTCGAGCATCGGCCGCATGAGCGAACGGCGCGCGCCGCTGCTGATCAATCACGTCGGCCAGTTTCCCGCCGCGACGATCTCGTTCAACCTCGGCGGCAACGCGTCGCTCGGCGAGGCGGTCGCGGCGATCGAACGCGCCGCGCGCGACCTGCAGTTGCCGGCCGCGATCGAGCTCCGCTTCCAGGGCGCGGCGCACGCGTTCCGTTCCTCGCTCTCGAGCACGCTGTGGCTGATCCTCGCGGCCGTCGTCACGATGTACATCGTGCTCGGCGTCCTCTACGAGAGCAGCATCCATCCGATCACGATTCTCTCGACGCTGCCCTCGGCAACCGTCGGCGCGCTGCTCGCGCTGTGGATTACCGGCCGGCCGCTGGATATGATCGTGGTGATCGGCATCATCCTGCTCATCGGTCTCGTGAAAAAGAACGGGATCATGATGATCGACTTCGCACTCGAGGCGGAGCGGAAGGAAAAGCTCTCGCCCGTCGCCGCAATTCGCCAGGCCGCGCTGCTGCGGTTCCGGCCGATCCTGATGACAACGCTCGCCGCGCTGTTCGGCGCGCTGCCTTTGATGTTGTCGACGGGCTCCGGCGCCGAACTGCGCCAACCGTTGGGCCTCGTGATGGTGGGCGGGTTGCTCGTAAGCCAGGTGCTCACGCTGTTCACCACGCCGGTGGTGTATCTTTTCTTCGATCGGCTCGGGCGGCGGATGCGCAACGGCCGTGGCGCCGAATCGCCGGTAGGGCGAGGCGTTCTCGCCGAGCCGCTGCCCGTGGAGGGGATGGCGAAATGAACTTCTCTCGTCCGGTTCCTGCGGGTGGAGCCCGCCGTCCCCGGCGGGCTTCTCGTGGCACGGGCATCTTGCCCGTGTCGCTCCATGGTCGTCTAGCCGGTGGCTGCGGCGCGGAGCGCCGTCCACGGGCGGGACGCCCCTGCCACGCCATCTCTAGCGGCGTTCGGCTCCGCCCATGAACCTGAACCTCTCCCGCCCCTTCATCCGCCGACCCGTCGCGAGCGCGCTGATCGCGCTCGGCGTGGTGCTGCTGGGCGCGCTCGCTTACGGACTGCTCCCGGTCGCGCCGCTGCCGCAGGTGGATTTCCCAACAATTCAGGTTTACGCACAGCTGCCCGGTGCGAGCCCCGAGACGATGGCGTCGAGCGTGGCCACGCCACTCGAGCGCGCGCTCGGCAGCATCGCCGGCGTCACCGCGATCCGCTCCAACAGCACGCAGGGCTCCACCGGCATCACGCTCGAGTTCGACTTCGACCGCGACATCGACGCCGCCGCGCGCGACGTGCAGGCTGCCATCAACGCCGCGCGCGGCCAGCTGCCCTCCGGCATGCCGCGCAATCCGAGCTATCGGAAGGTCAACCCCTCGTCGGCGCCAATCATGGCGCTGGCGCTGAGTTCGCCCAACCTGGCGCCCGGCGAGCTCTACGACGTCGCCTCCACCGTGCTCGCGCAGAAACTCTCCCAGGTCACCGGCGTCGGCGAGGTGCAGGTCTGGGGCAGCGCGCTCCCCGCCGTGCGCGTGCAGCTCAATCCGAACGCGCTCGCCCACTATGGCATCGCCCTCGACGAGGTGCGCCAGGCGATCGCCCAGACCAACTCGCTCCGGCCGCGCGGCCTGATCGAGCACGGCGATCGCCACTGGCAGGTGCAGGTCAGTGGCCAGCTCCGCAAGGCCGCGGAATACCGGTCGCTCATCGTCCGCTACCGCGACGGCGCGCCGGTGCGGCTCAGCGATGTGGCCGCCGTCACGGACTCGGTCGAGAACCGCTACGCGAGCGGATTCCACAATGACCGCGCGGCGGTGCTGCTGATGGTCCGCCGCCAGCCCGGCGCCAACATCGCCGCCACCATCGATGCCATCAACGCGCAGCTGCCCGGGCTGCGCGCGCTCGTGCCGGCCGATGCCGATCTCGCGCTCGTCATGGACCGCTCGCCAGGCATCCGCGCCACGCTGCGCGAGGCGCGGTTCACGCTCATGCTCGCCGCCACACTGGTGATGCTCGTCGTGCTCGCCTTCCTCGGGAGTCCGCGCGCCGCGCTGATCCCCAGCCTCGCGATTCCCGTTTCGCTGATCGCGACGTTCGCGATCATGTATCTTTACGGATTCTCGCTGAACAACCTCTCGCTCATGGCGCTGATCGTCGCCGCGGGCCTCGTCGTCGACGATGCCATCGTGGTGCTGGAAAACATTTCGCGCCACATCGAACGCGGGCTCTCCCCGGTGCGGGCCGCCCTCAAGGGTGCCGGCGAGGTCGGGTTCACGCTGCTCGCGATGACGCTCTCGCTCGTGACGGTCTTCGTCTCGATCCTGTTCATGGGTGGGCTCGTCGAGCGACTGTTCCGGGAATTCTCCATCACGCTCGCCGCGGCCATGCTGGTCTCGCTCGCCGTGTCGCTCACCCTCACGCCGAGCCTGTGCTCGCGGTGGCTGAAGGCCAAGGACGCCGCGGGCAGTAGGGACGGCGCGCCGAGCCGTCCGCCCGGTGTAGCCGGGCTCGGTGAGCCCGGGGCCGGGGTCCGCGACCCCGGCTACACCTCGCGCCACCGCTTTTCCCTCCGCCATTACAGCGAAGCCTCCTTCGACGCGGTTCGTCGCGGCTACGCCCGCGGGCTCACGTGGGTGCTGCGCCATCCGACGCTGATGCTGCTGATCTTCGGCGGCACGATCGCGCTGAACGTCGCGCTCTACATCACGATTCCGAAAGGCTTCCTGCCCGAACAGGACACCGGCCAGCTCAACGGCTGGGTGCGCGGCGACGACGGTTTCTCATTTCAGATCATGCAGCCGAAGATCGAGACGTTCCGGCAGCTGCTGCTCAAGGATCCCGCGGTCGCGGACGTCGTCGGCATGAGCGGCGGCGGCAGCGGCACGAGCAACGGCTGGATGATGATCCGCCTCAAACCGCTTTCAGAACGCGGCGAGCCGGCGAGCGAGGTCGTCAATCGTCTCCGACTGAAAGTACCGCCCGTCGCCGGCGGCATGATGTGGCTCAGCGTGTCGCAAGATATCCAGATGCCGCGCACGTCCGACGCCGGTTCCTATGATTTCACGCTGCTCTCGGACGATCTCGCGCTGCTGCGCAAGTGGGCGCCGAAGGTCGCGACGGCGATGCAGAGCCTGCCCGAGCTCACCGATGTGGACGGCCCGACCGACGAAGGCGCGAAGCAGGTAATGCTCACCGTCGACCGCGAGGCGGCGCGGCGGCTGGGCGTCGACATGCAGATGGTCACCCAGGTGCTGAACAATTCCTTCAGCCAGCGGCAGATTTCCACGATCTACGATCACCTGAACCAATATCGCGTCGTGATGGAGCTCGATCCGATCTACACGGAGGATCCGGTCGTGCTCGATCAGGTTCAGGTCATCGGCACCAACGGCCAGCGCGTGCCGCTCTCGGCGTTCACGCGTTACGAGTTCTCGCTGGTCAACGATCGCGTGGGTCATCGCGAGCAGTTCGCCTCGGAAAACGTCGGGTTCTCGCTCGCGCCCGGCGTGTCACTCGAGCAGGGCCTCGCCGCGATCGATCGCGCGATGGCGCAGATCATGTTGCCCAACGAAATCCAGGGCACACTGGCCGGCAACGCACAGACGTTCCAGCAAAGCCTGAAGCGCCAGCCGCTGCTCATCCTCGTCGTGCTCGTCGCCGTTTATCTGGTGCTCGGCATCCTCTACGAAAGCACGGTGCATCCGCTGACGATCCTCTCGACGCTACCGTCGGCCGGGCTCGGCGCGCTGCTCGCGTTGCGGCTCACGGGCACGGAGTTCACGCTGATCGCGCTGCTCGGGCTGTTCCTCCTGATCGGAATCGTGATGAAGAACGCGATCCTGATGATCGACTTTGCGCTCGCCGCCGAACGGAAGCACGGCTGGGCGCCGCGCCGGGCGATCTTCGAAGCCGCGCAGCTGCGGTTGCGGCCGATCCTGATGACCAATCTCTGCGCGCTGCTCGGTTCGCTGCCGTTGGTGTTCGCAACCGGCGAAGGCGTGGAAATGCGGCGGCCGCTGGGCCTGGCGATCGCCGGCGGGCTCGTCGTGAGCCAGCTGCTCACGCTGTTCACCGTGCCCGTGATTTACCTCGCGCTCGACCGGCTCCGGGTGAAGGTGGTCAATGCCTTCCGATCGCGCTTCCGCGCCCGGCCGGCCGCGATTCGCCCTGCCTCGGCCGCCGAGCCATCGGTCACCGGTTCATAAGCCAGTCCCGCAGCTTTCAATCGCGCTGCGCTCCAAACAGAAACGCGACCGCTGGGCGCGCCACAAACGGCGAGCGGCAGGCCCGGTCGATGCAACCGGCAGTCGCGGCGCCAAACCGGGCCCCCCGCGCTGGCCAGAACCTCGGCGACCAGCCGCCAAATCGGTGTTACAGGTGTAGCACGGTTTTGGTCGAGGCGGGACCGGGTGGTGCCGTGGACGGTTGCTCAATTCGCCGATGAGCCCGCAGTGGGCGAATTTCCCCACGGCTCGGGTTGCGCCCGATATTCGCGGCCCCACGGATGCGCTATTTTCTTGCGCATGAAACTCACGTGGTTGCTGGCGGCCCTCCTGTCGACTGCCGTCGCTGGCCAGGCCCAAGTCTCGCTCCAATTCGTCGGCGAAACCGTCACGGGCATTTCCGCGGACGGCCGCGTCGCCGTCGGCACCACGGCGAGCGGCGGGTTTCGCTACACGCGGACGACCGACACGTATGAAGATCTGCCATTTCCTGCGTCCGACGTGAACCATGACGGGTCGTTCGTGGTGGGCGTCGATTTTTCTACGCACCGGCTTTACCAGTGGAGCGGCGGCGTTAGCTCACTCGTGAGCGGCGTGCCTCAACTCGTCGGGACCGCCGTGCTCGCCTCCCACGCGAACCAACTCGGGTCGTATCCGGTGTTTACGAGCGGCGGCGCTTTCATCTACGACGGCACCACGAGCCACTCGGTCGGACTGGCTTTCAGCGAACCCACCGGGCTCTCGAGCGACGGCTCGGTGCTGGTGGGTTTCGGGCCCGACGGTGGCTTCCGCTACGAAGGGGGTGTGCTCACCGATCTCGCGCCGCAGGGGCTCACCTGGGTCGGCGGAATCAGCGGCGACGGCTCGACGATCATCGGGCTCAGTCCGACAATGGGAGCCGTCCGGCTCGACGCGAGCGGGCTCCACCAGATCTCCGCACCGGCCACGGCGACATCCGATTGGGCCGAGCCCACGGCGGTCAGTGCTGACGGCCGGATCATCGCAGGCGGCTTCGCCGGCTCGCCAGACGTGGAGGCATTTTATTGGAGCGCGGCAACCGGGCCGGTGCCGCTGTCGTCGCTCTTTCCCGTGCCTGAAGGCTGGTTCCTCGGCAAGGTACTGGACATGTCCGCCGACGGCAGCGTGATGGTCGGTCAGGCTTGGAACATGGACGGTTCCGAAGCGCGGGGCTTCATCATGAGCGGGCTCCGTTTCACGGCCGCGCCCGAGCCGTCGACCTACGGCGCGGCCGCTGGATTGCTGCTCCTAGCGTGGGTCGGTTGGAAGCGACGGCCTCGCTGAGTCGGCGCGCTTACGTTAACTAACGCCCTTCAGGGGTGAGCTCCGGTTGGCGTCCTTGGTGGCGTCGCCAATTCGGCCCACCGGTGTCCGGATTCGCCAGGTTCGGTCGTTGAGTCGTTGGAAATCCTCAACCGCCATGTCCACGACCACCGCCCCCGCCCTACCCAGGATCGTCTCGCGCGCCGAATGGCTCGCCGCCCGCAAGCAACTGCTCGTTGAAGAAAAGGCCCTCACGCGCGCCCGCGACGCGCTCGCCGAAAAACGTCGACGGTTGCCGATGGTGCGGATTGAGAAGGATTACGTCTTCGCCACGCCCGCCGGTTCGCGCTCTCTCCCGGAACTCTTCGCCGGCCGGAGCCAGCTCTACGTCCATCACTTCATGTGGAACGAGGAAACGCAGACCCACTGCCCAGGCTGCTCGAAAGCCGCCGACCTCGTCTTCGATAATCCCGAACTCCGCGCGTTCCTGGCCGCGCGCAACGTGACCTTCGTCGCCATCTCCCGCGCGCCGCTCGCTCAAATCGAAGCGCGACGCGCCGAGAAAGGCTGGACGTTTCCGTGGTATTCGTCGGCCGGGACCGACTTCAACCACGATTTTCACGTCACGCTCGACGAGCGCCGCGCACCGATCGAGATGAACTATCGCAACAAAGCTGAGCTGCTCGCCGCCGGCATGACCGAGGACCAGCTGACCGGCGACTTTCCCGTGCAAAGCGTGTTCCTGCGCGACGGCGACACGGTCTATCACACCTACTCCACGTTCCAGCGGGGCTCGGATCAGCTCTTCACGCCGTACAACTACCTCGATCTGACGCCTTACGGCCGACAGGAGGAATGGGAGGACTCGCCCGCCGGCTGGCCGCAGCGGCCGATCGGGCTCGCTGACGAGCCGGTCCGAGCCTGACCCGAGCGGAGACACGCGATGGCGCGAACGCACACGCCTCCAAGCGGGCCGCGTCGGCGCGCGCTGCGGTGGACCGCCGGGCTGCTCGCTGTCGCGTTGATGCCGAAATGCTTCGTGTGCCTCGCCGCGTATGCCGCACTCGCGACCGGGCTGGGCACGCTCGGCGCCGAATTTTGCGCGAGTCCTTCAGCACCCGGCGGCGTGGCGCGTCTGGCCACGATCGACGTCTGGAGCATCAGCGGGCTGATGCTCGCGCTCTGCGTTGCCGCGGTCGCGTTGTTCGTGGCGCGCCGTCGACGACAGTCGCGCCAAACACCGCAAACAGAGTCATAGCCGCAAAGAGGCGCAAAAAAGCGCAAAAACGTTCGGGTGCCCCTCAGGGTTTTCGCGTTCTTCGTGCCTCTTTCCTTGGTTCGGATTTCGGTGCGGCTGCGGTCCCGTCGTCCGGCGCGCTACGGTCACGGATTCTTTCAACACGCGCTAGCCTCCGGCCGGCTCTGTCGGGGCTAGCCTTGCGCTGGGGCGCGTCGCATCGCTCGCAGCAGCGCGGGCGCGAACCGCGGACCGAACAGGCTCAGCGCGAGTCCGACGATCACGAGTACTGCGGCTTGCAGTTTCCACGCGGGCAACGCCTCGCCCAAGAGCAGCGAGGAACTGAGCATGCCGGAGACGGGCACGAGCAGCGTGAACGGCGCGATCGTCGACGCGGGATGCCGCGCGAGCAGCCAGCTCCACAGCGAGTAGGCCAGCAGCGTCGAACCGTAGACGATATACGCCACGCTGCCGATCGTCGCGAATCCCGCCTGCGTGAGACTGTGCGCGATCAGCGTCGGGCCCTCGAACACGAGCGACGCCACCGCCATCGGGACAGGCACGAACGCGCCGCCCCACACCACGAGCGCGAGGGGATTGACCGCGCCAAGCCGTTTCGAAACCAGATTGGCGAATCCCCACGAGCACGCGGCCAGCAGCACACAGCTGAGCCCGGCGATCGTGACATCGCCGCCCGTGTGCGCCGCCACGAGTCCGAACCCGCCGAATGCGGTCAGCGCGCCCGCGATCTGCACGACCGAGATCCGCTCCTTCAGCATCATCGCCGCGAGCGCGAGCGTGACAAACACCTGGAACTGCAGCGTGAGCGACGCGAGTCCCGCCGACATGCCGAGCTTCATCCCCAGGAACAGCAGCCCGAAATGCACCCCGAACATCGTCATCCCGTAGAGCGCCAGCTGGTGCCACGGCACCTTCGGTCGCGGCACGAAGAACACCACGGGCAACGCCACGGCGACGAACCGCACGGTGCACAGCAGCAGCGGCGGCAGCTCACGCAACGCCACCTTGATCGCCACAAAGTTCGCGCCCCAGATCGTGACGACCAGCAGCGCGAGTAACAGATGGCGGAACGGCAAGGTGGCGGCGGGCATGACGAGTGGGCTCAGGCATAAGACGGAGATTCCGTTCGCCAACGCCCGAATGCCTGGTCTTCCGACAGTGCCGCGCTTGCCCGTGCAGCACACGGGCTCGGCGCGCCGGGCAAATCGGTGCGCCGCACCGTGATTGGTCTAGACCGATCGGCCACTGGCGCCCGCCCGGCGCTGACGCCCGCGCCGCCAGAGACCAAAACCCAACGCCGCCGCGCCGAGCACGGCCGCATACGTCGACGGTTCGGGGATGGCGCTGGCGCCGACGCTGATCTCGCCCGCCGTGTAAAGCGCGTCGAGGTTCCAAGACAGGCCGGTGGCGAGGGTCGGCAGATTGATCGTGTTGAACGTGCCGGTGACGCTGCCCCAATCGAACAGGTTGAACGTCGCGCCCGTGGCCGGATTGAAATCGTTGATCAGCGAAATCGTCAGCGTGCCGCCGAACGTCGCCGCGCCCGTGATGTCGAGCGCGTCGTAACCGGTCCCGCGCGTAAGCCCGCCGAGCTCCAACGCCAGCGTGCCGGTGGAGCCTTGCGTGAACGAACTGAGCGTGGTCAGCGCGGGACTGTTGCCCGGGGCGTAGGTGCCAAGATTCGACAGCGCCCCGGTGAACTTGCCCGCGCCCGTCAACGTCGCGCCCTCCGCCACTGTGACGCTGCCCGTGCCAAAAGCAGAACCGGAGGCGTTGTTGATCTTCACCGTGCCAGCCGAGATCGTCGTCGCACCGGCATAGGTGCTCGCGCCGGTCAGAGTCCAGGTGCCGCCGCCAACCTTCGTCACCGAGGCGGCGGTCCCGATGCTGCCGCTGAAGGTCGTGCTCGTGCCCAGCGCACCGAGGACCAGCGAGGCAGCCCCCGTGTTCACCGTTCCCGTGCCCGCGAGCGATCCGAGGCTGATCGTCCCGCTGTCGACCGAGTTGGTCGTGGTGAGGGTGCCCCCGTTCATCACGATCGTGGCGGCGCTGCCGTCGGGATTGGAGGGTTGAAACAGCTTCAGCGTGCCGCCGGATTCGACTTCGTAGCGGGCGCTGCCGAGCGAGACGCTGGCCGCGCTCATGTGGAGGAGTCCGCCCGTGATGCGGAAAATAGGCGTGAAGGACGAATCATTCACCACGCTGCCCAGGTTCAGCGTGCCCGTTTCACGCACTGTGATGGTTCCACTGGAAAAACCGGACGTGAAATAGAAGCTGCCAGCGGTGATCGTGGTCGTGCAGGTCAGCGAGCCAAAGTCACCGCCGAACTGTGCCGTGGTGCTGGCACTCCGCGGTGCAATGCCGGAACTCCAGCTCGATCCCACATTCAGGTCTCCGCTGCGCGGCCCGCCCCATGTTACCGTGGCTGCCCGACCGGGATACCCGCAGGCCAGGGCGAACAGGACACACGGGCAGATCAGGCGACAAAATCGGGACATGGCCGCACGCTGGCGCGCCGCAGCCCGCGGCGGGAGCCCGGGGTGACGAAACGGTCCGCGAAAGTGACGAAGGAGCCACACGGGCCGACGTCAGACAGTGTCACGCCCATTTGGATTCGCAGCGGCGACTCACTCTGGCCTCAGGTGCGACGCCAGGCTGTGCGCGCACGCCGGCGCCAAACGGCGAAGCCCAGCACCGCCACCCCGCAAAGCGCGGCATAGGTCGACGGCTCCGGAATCGCGCTGCCCTCGTAGGCGGAAATCGTGAAGTGATACTCGTAGTCCGTCCAGTTGGGGTCCTCGATCGGAGAGCTGAAACTCAGAGAGCCAATCGTGAATCGCAGGCTCGAGATCGAGTGTCCGGTAAAGTCGAGGCCTTGCGGTGTGACAGCATACGTCCAGGTGTAATACGACTCCGGCACGCTGAGTCCGCCGCCGGCATGCTCGACCGTGAGCGAGTCGTCCGCGCCATTGCTGAGCAGCCCTGCGAACGCGGCGAATCCGGGCGTGCTGCTGTTCATCGTAAAGGTGAACCCGGCGTCGGCTGCGGTGAATTGCCGGCCATCGGCGAGCGCGATCGAAAACAGCGGCGGGTCGAAGATCGGGTCCGTGAACTCCGCATGGCCGCTCAGGGTAAACGGAGTCGCGGAGAACGCCCCCAAGCTTCCGCCGCTCAGGTCGATTGCCACGTGACCGAGCAGCGTCTGGGCATGCGCGGCGGAGGCCATTGAGATCAACGTCAGAAGGAAAAGGACATGAACGCAGAATCGTGCGGGGGCGCGAGTCATGGCCTCAGTGTGCCCCGACCGCAGTTCATGAACAGCAACCGGTGACCAAGCGGGCTTGCGTCGTGACGAAGAGGCCAGGCCCGCACGCGCGGAGCGGAACGCAGGCAAAACCCGTCGGCCAATCCGGGTGCCCGGAGCTAGCTAGCCGGGTTCACCCGTAAACTTCGCCGCAAACGCAGCGACGCGCGTCGAGCCAACGCCAGCGGCCCGGCCCGGCCGGCGACGTGCGCGTGCGCGACATCGCGGGAGATCCGATCGACCCGCTGGATCGCCGCGCGGTTGAGCAACAGCGAACGCTCAACGCGTACGAACAGATCGACCGGTAGCACGCTCTCCCACTCGGCCATCGTGCGGCGGATCAGCACCGGCGGTCCATCGGTCAAGTGCACGCGCGTGTAGTTTTCCTCGGCCTCGATGTGGGTGATCGCCGCCACCGTCGCGGTGCGAATGCCCCGGTCCGATTGGAGAAAAACCGTGTCCGTGGCGTGCAACGGCGCGATGGCGGGAGCAGGCGCGATCGTGGCGGTTGCGATGGGTGCGGCGACGCGCGCCAGCGCGCGCGCCAGCCGGTCGGGCGCGACCGGTTTGAGCAGGTAGTCGACGGCGTTCACTTCAAACGCCCGCACCGCAAACGCGTCGTAAGCGGTGACGAAGATCACCGCGGGTGCCGGCGCGCCGAGTCTTGGCAGGAGTGCGAACCCGTCTTCCCGCGGCATTTGGATGTCGAGGAACACGAGGTCCGGCCGAAGCCGCTGGTACTTCTCCGCGGCGTCGGCGACGCTGCGGGCTTCGCCGACGATCTCGACGTGGTCCGCATGCACCGCGAGCAGTCGGCGCAGCAGGTCGCGCGCGGGCGGTTCATCATCAACGATCAGAGCGCGAAGCATGGAAAGGGAGTGTGAAGTGGATCGAGGGAGGTGGACCCGGGGGAGTCCGGAAGGCCGAGCTAGCCCGGCGGTTCCTGGAGACGCGACGCCCTCGTCGCGTCCGAGGGAAACCACGACGGCGGTGTCGCGGTGAGCGCTCCGAACGCGTTCTGCAGCCGAATCCGTACGGTCACCTCGCCCTCGGTCGAGAAGGTCTCGAGCTGATGATCGTCCGGATACAGCAGGGCCAGCCGGCGGCGGAGATTTTCCAGACCCGTGCCGTGCGGACCCGGCGCCGTTGAAGGTTCCACCCAATCGCCGGTGTTCGTCACCGCGATCTGCACTTCGCCACGGCGCGGCGACGTGACGCGCAGCCGCACGCGGTAGGGCGGCTCGGACGTCTGGCGGGAGTATTTCACCGCGTTCTCGATCAGCGGCTGGATCAGCACACCCGGCACCGGGAGATCGCGCGCCTCGTCGTCGATCGTGCAATCGGCGAGGAGCTCGCCACGAAACCGCTCCTGCTCGACGGCCAGGTAGTGCATCGCGGCGTCGTATTCCGTGCCGAGCGGCACGGTCGAATCGTGCCGGTGGCTGAGCGAATAGCGGAGAAACGCCGCGAGCCCCTCGACGACGCGTTTGGGCCCCGGCTGATCGGGCGCGAGCGTGGCGAGGATGGTGTTGAGCGCGTTGAAGAGAAAGTGCGGGTTGACCTGCGCGCGCAGGAGCTGGAGTTCCGCTTCGCGGCGCACGGTTTCGGCCTGCGCGAGATTGAGCTCACGTTCGCGGGCTTCGCGCTGCGCTTTCAGCCAGAAATAAAGCAGGCTCCAGGCGACATAGAGCATGCCGCGATACCCAAAAATACCAAAGCTGACCAGCGGGTCTTCGGGATAACCGAGCGCCGCGAAGACCACGCGGCCCGCAAACGTGTCGATCATCCCGGCAAGTGCCGCCGTGAGCGTGATCCATGCTCCCAACCGAAACGGGCTGATCGGCTCGCGCAGCTGGCGGTAGAACCAGCCGAATGCGGTCGACAGCAGCAGCCCCAGCGGCTCGCGCGTCAGGGTGATCGCGAGCGCAATGAACACCGAGTCGTAAGCGGCCAGCTTCAGCGGGAACGTGGCGGCCGCGAGCAGACCCCAGCCGGCGAGTTGGATCCGCCAGAAAAGCGGGACGCGTGCGAACTGGCTCATGGCTGCGGCGCAGGGTTGTGATCGCCGGAGCGCCCGCAAGCTCGCGGTCGTCAGGCGGCCAACTCGGTGACGAAGCAGCCCGAAACCGGGATGAAGCGGGCCGGCGGCGGCCGTAGCCGCGGAGCGAGACGACGCGCCCAGACGAGTGGCGGCAGCATTCATCCGGTCGCGCGAGTTCCGCGCGACACCACGGAGTTTCGACCGATCGGGGGCTCGGTGGAAGGCATCGGCGCGCAGACCATGCGTCTCCGGCATCCAAACACAAGTCGTACCTATGTTCTATCGCGGCCCTTCCCTGCGTTAACGCACAGGCTCAGGAGAATCGAGCGGCCCGCTGAGTGAGCAGCCGGAGTGGATCGGGAACGCCTCGCGCGCGCTTCAGCGCCACGCCAGCCTCAGCGGCACGCGGCGGCCGTTGAGCAGGACGCCCACAGGCGTCGATCGCACCAGCAGGTGATACGTGGCAAGTGCAACGAGCGTAGCCACTGCGGTGACGGTGACGAACTTCAGCCCCGCGGACCAGTCCGTGCGGCTGAGCGCCACCTGCAACGCCACGACGATGGGCAGGTGGATCACGTAGACCCAGTAGGACGAGTCGGCGAGATACCTCCAGAGAGCGCTCTCCGTCTGTCGCCAGCGGAGGAACAGCCCGACGCTCGCGAATATGCAGCTCCACATCATCAGGGCGTAGGCAAACTGAAAGAGCGGCCAAAGCACCGGACTCGGGTTCGCGCGAATTCCACCGCTCACAACCAATGCCAGCAATGTGGCCGCCCCCGCCGCGCCCGTGTGCCAGTGCCAGCGGCGACAGAGCGATTCGAGCAATTCCGTCTGCCGGTGCAGTTGCCAGCCGAGCGCAAACACCAGCGAGTAGAGCAGTAGCGCGGGCACGTGTGGCAGGAACGTTTTGTCCGGTGTGTCCACGCCCCACTCCCGCATCGTCAGCAGCACCAATCCCGTTGCTCCCGCGGCCAGCGGCAGTCCCCAGGCGGAACCGAACACCCACCGGCCGACGGCGTCGGCAACGCGGCACCAGCGCTCCCGGATCCCGTCCTGTCGCGCAAGGAGCCAGCGCGCGCCAAGGAACACGGCGTACACGAGCAGCAGGTAATACAGGAACCAGAGGTGCGTCAGCGGGAACGCCGCGCCTTTCTCGCCGATGACGAATCGCGTCAGCTCCCGTAGTGCGTGGCCGTAACCGGTCGCCAGCGCCGGGCCGATTGCGGCCCGTGCCGCCTGCATCGAGGCCCAGATCCAGCAGAAGGCGAGCAACGGAAACACCAGCATCCAGCCGAGCACGAAGGGCAGCAGGATCCGCTTGAGCCGGTTCTGCCAGAAGGCCGGACCGCCGCGGCGCAGATAAAGCAGTCGGCCGAAAAATCCCGCCAACAGGAAAAACACCTCGAGCCGGAACGAGTGCACCACCAGCACGAAGATCGCGAAGCCCACGTGCGTGTTGCGGTCCACCACCGCCCAAGCCGGCGCCCCGCCCGGCAGGTAGGCCAACGCCGCGTGCAGGACGACGCCGGCCAGCAACGCGCTCGCCCGCAGTGCATCCAGAGAATGGTTTCGCTCGGCCACGGCGCTCACGGCCGCTTGTTCTAACGAGACGGCATGGAGTGCCGAGCGCGAATCCAGCAACGGCTCCGACCAGGGTCTGTCGGCAGCGCGGCTGGGCCGAACGGTCGGCGCGAGTTTTCCCTGCACCGGCGCGCAATTCATCGCGGAGTTTTCGATTGCCTCGCCCGTGCAGATGGCGCCTTTCGAAACACGCTCCTCGCCATGTGCCGGAATTTCCTTGGTCCCCTCTTTCATCTTTGTGTGTGGTTCGCCACGTTCGTGGGCCCAGCGGTGTCGGCCCAGCCCACCGAGCTCTGGCGCTCCTGGAACCAGCCGGTCGCGCCGTTCCGGATCGTGGAGAACGTCTACTACGTCGGCGCCTCCGACATTGCCGCCTATCTGATCACCACACCCGACGGCCACATCCTGTTGGAAACGGGGTTTGCGGAAACGGTGCCACTGGTCCGCGCCAGCCTGCGCCAGCTCGGCATCGAGCCGCGCGACATCCGGATCCTGCTCACGAGCCACGCGCACATCGATCACGCCGGCGGGTTGAAAGCGATGAAAGCGCTCACCGGAGCGCGGCTGATTGCTAGCGCGCCGGAAGCCGCGGCGCTCGCGCGCGGCGGACGCGGCGACTTTCACTACGGCGACCAACTCGCCTTCGAACCCGTGACCGTCGACGAGATTGTCGCGGATGGCGGGACCGTCACGTTGGGGGGCGTCACGCTCACGGCGCACCTGACGCCCGGCCACACGCCGGGTAGCACCACGTGGACCTGCCGGGTGAGGACGGGCGGACGCGAGCTGGATGTCGTGTTCGCCGCCAGCGTGTCCGCGCCCGGTTACCAACTCGTGAACAACGCGGCCTATCCGGACATCTGGCGCGATCTGCAGGCGTCCATCGCCGCCCTCCGCGCTCTCCCCTGCGACGTGTTCCTCGCTCCGCACGGCCAAGTCTTCGGATTGACCAACAAGGCCCGGCGACTCGCCGAACACCCGGAGACCCACCCGTTCATCGATCCGGACGGCTACCGGGCCTTCTGCGACGACGCCGAAGCCCGGCTGCGCAAGCAGCACGCGGAGCAAGCCGCCGCGCTTGAGGCGCGAAACAAGAGGTAGGGAGCCTCATGCACTTTCAAGTGGCCGTTCCGGAGGTAGGGCGAGCATTCCGTTGCCCGCCGGGAAGTCGCTGGGCGTTTGCGGCGCTCACGAAGTGAGCGCCCTACCTTGGGCTCTTCGCTCAGAGCGCAGCCGGTTAGAACCGGCCGACGAACCTGAGTACAACATACGCGGGCGACTCGCCTTCGAGCTCCACCCCGCGGGTGAAATAGTCGAACCGTTGATCCACCACCACGCCCGCGTCGGCCCGCAGGCTCATCGTGTCGTTGAGCGCAACTTCGACCGCGACCCCGGTGCGAATCTCACGATATTCCAGCCAAGCGTCGCGCAGCGACACGCCCGTGCGATCGGCCGGTGGGCGCGGATCGCGCTCGAGCCGGTAATCGCCTCCGTGGAACGTCGCCACCGCGCGCCAGGTGAGCCGCGGCGTCGCCCGATAGCTCACCCCGGACTCCGGAAATGCGAGTCCGGCCTCCCAGCCCGGGGCGAACCGCCACATCACGCCAGCGAGCGGAAGGAGCTTTACGTCCGATCGATCGCTGTAGCGCAGCCCGAAACTCCACGTCAGCTCAGGACTCGCGCGATAGCTCGCCAGCGCCAGCACCGGCATATCGAAGCCGGAAGACGAAAAGCTCGAACCCGCCGAAGCAAACCGCGGCTGTAAAGTCGCGAGAAGCGACCAACCGTCGTCCCAACGGTGCACCAGGCCGATCGGGATGGCCACCGATTGCAGTCGCTCCGGCAGCCACCGCGGACCCGTAACATCCAATTCGTGCCGCGCCCACTCGGCGCCCAACCGCAGCCGGGTCGCTTCGCTCAGCGACACGCTTCCGCCCAAGCCGAGCTGCCAGGACTGCACGCTCACCGCGGTGCCGGCCCGATCCAGATCGGACTCCGCCGTGTAGGACGTGCGCACGATCACTTCGACTCCGCCGCCGGAGCCGCGCGGTTGGGCCGAACTGATGAGCGGCAGCGCGAGCAGGATGAGGAACAGGAATCGTGGAAACAGAGGAAGGTGTGGTTTCATTGAGGAACAGACTGCCGAGACAGCGCAGGAAGGAGTTTGGGCAGGTGAAAATTCAGCGTCGCCCGCTGCCGGCCGGCGAAAGCGCGCGTTATCGGCCGGCGGTCGCAGAAGTTTGGGGAAACCGGATTTTCAGCGCGCGTTCGCGATAGGCGAAAATCGACTCGAGCTGCGGACGCACGAAGAGCCGGTCGACCCATGCCCCGCCCGGCACCGCGTAGTCGACCTGGTCGCGGCACAGCGTCCCGCCGCCCTGTTCGCGGAACGTATGCGTGTGCACCCAGAACCGGTAGGGACCGCGCCTCTGCTCATCGACGAACCGCACCGGCGGCTCCCAATGTGTGATCTCGGTCAACCAACGCAGCGGCAGGCCGTGCAGCCGGAGCCGGTAGGCGATGGTTGTGCCGGGGCGCATCTCAATCGGCGCCGGCGTGAGCACGTTGAAGCGCAGCCATGGTGGCGTGATCACCTCCAAGTTCAACGCGTCCCCGAAGAACGCGAACACCTGCGCGCGCTTTTCCGGCAACCAGAACTCGGTCTGCAAAGAGTGGATCGTCATGAGTCGCGCGACGGTAGGTTGGAAAGGGAAAGGCGGAGGGCCCGAGGCCCTCCGCCACACACACTCACGCAGCAGCCACCCAAGCTACTGCGGGAGCACCACTGAATCGATGACGTGGATCACGCCGTTGCTGGCGGCCACGTCGGTCGCCACGACCTTCGCGCCGTTGACGGTCACTCCGCCGCCGGCGACGTTGATCGCGAGAGTCTGGCCATTCACGGTCTTCGCCTGCATCGGCTTCACGTCGGCGGCCATGACCTTGCCGGGCACCACGTGATACGTCAGGATGCCGGCGAGCTTCTTTTTGTTTTCCGGCTTCAGGAGTTCGTCGAGCGTGCCGGCCGGCAGCTTCGCGAACGCTTCATCGGTCGGAGCGAACACGGTGAACGGGCCGGGGCCTTGCAGCGTTTCGACCAGGCCCGCGGCTTTCACCGCGGCAACGAGCGTGTTGAAGTTGCCGGCGGAAGAAGCGACGGCGACGATGTCTTTGCTGCCGTGAACAGCACCGCCGCCGGCGTGTGCCGGGACCACGATGGCGAGGGCGGCAACGGGAACGAGGAGTTTGGCGATCAGGGGGAGTTTCATGTCAGTTTGGTTTGGGAGGAAACGTGTGGAGAGCCCGGTGGAGTGCCTCAGAGACGCGGGCTGGTTCGTCTCTGATGGGCGAAATGTCTAGGATGTGTCTAAATTGTCAAGCCTCTGTCTAGGATCATGGAAATGGGGCTAAAATATCCCATAAGATTTGGTATCAACAATCGATTAACTAGTATCACGAGCCGTTGAGTGGAAACAAACATTGCAGAATCCACCGTCAGGTGTCTAAGTTTCGTCTAAATCAATGGACACGCCGCTACACACGATCGACGCGGTCGCCCGCCGCACCGGACTCAGCGCGCATGTGATTCGGATCTGGGAGAAGCGCTACCGTGCGGTCGAACCGGCGCGGACGGCGAGCAACCGGCGGCAATATTCCGAAGAAAATGTCGAGCGGCTGAGTCTGCTGCGCGAACTGACGCGTTCTGGTCAGAGCATCGGCGCGATCGCGCGGTTGCCGACGGAGAAGCTGCGTGGACTCGCCGCATCGGTCGGTGGCGGCGGCGACCGGCCGCAGCCGGTCGCACGCGTCACTCCGGCCTCGGCCGCGGCGATCGTCGACGACGCGTTCACGGCGATTCAGAATCTGGATGCGCGCGTGCTGGAGATCGTGCTGCGCCGCGCCGAGCTGGCGTTCGGCACGCAGGGGATGTTGCAGCGGGTGGCCGCGCCGCTCGCGCAGCGGATGGGCGACTTGTGGCGCGAGGGCACGATCACGGCGGCGCACGAACACTTCGCCAGCTCGGTGCTGCGCACGTTCCTCGGCCACGCGGCGCGCGGATTTGCCGCCGAAGCGGACGCGCCGCTGCTCGTGGTCGCCACGCCGGCCGGGCAATTGCACGAGCTCGGCGCGCTGCTGGTCGCCGCGCTCGCCGCGAACCTCGGCTGGCGCGTCACCTACCTCGGCGCGAGCTTGCCCGCGGCTGAAATCGCTGGCGCCGCGGTGCAGAATCGCGCTCGTGCGGTCGCTTTGAGTCTCGTCTACCCGGCGGACGACGCGAAGCTCGGCGCGGAGCTGGTGCGGCTGCGCGAGCTGCTGCCGCCCGAAGTCGCCGTGCTCGTCGGTGGCCGCGCGCTGCCCGCCTACCGACCGGTGCTTGATCGCATCGGCGCCTTCTCGGCGGACGAACTGACCGATCTCGGCGGCACGCTGGACCGGTTGCGCCAGTCGCCGACGCGCGTCCAGGCCTGAGCGAATTTGCCTCTGTAGCGGCAGGCGTCCAGTGCCTGCCGCAGCGCACGGCGGGAGCCGGCAGGCAAGGAGGCCTGCCGCTCCATCACCACCGCTCACCGGTCCGGTTCGTCGAGCAGATGCAGGATTCCGTCGAACGGAATCACAAGTCGATCAGGCCGGTTGTTGAGCTCGTAGCCGATTTCGTAAACGGCTTTGTCGATCAGATACGCGTCCAGCAGCACCGCCAGTTGCGCCCGGTCGCGCGGAAGCAGCCGTGAGTCGCCCATCGTGCGCCGATACGCGCCGAGGAAGGTGCCGCAGATCCACTGCCGCCAATACGGGCCCCAGCACATGATTGCTTCGCGGTTTTCCGGCGTGACGAGTCCGCGTTCGCCCAACCCGAGCACCGCGGTATGCAGCGCGTAGTGGAATGACCGGATCATGCCCGCGACGTCGCTGATCGGCGAGCGCTTCAACCGCCGCGCGCTCAGCGCCCGCGCGGGCTCGCCTTCGAAATCCAGGATCACGAAATCCGTGCCCGTCGAGAGCACCTGGCCGAGGTGGTAATCGCCGTGCACCCGGATTCGCATCGCGTCCAGCCGGCCGGTGTAGAGCAGCTTGTAACGTTCGAGCAATTCGTCCTGCGCCCCGGTGATCCGGTCGGCGTCGGCGCGCAGCGTTTCGGGCAGTCCCCGCGCACGGCGTTTCAGCACCTCCAGGTTTTCGATCAGCAGGTTCCGCATCGATTGGTAGAGCGAGCGCTGGTAGTGCGGCGAGAACGGCTCGGGCGCGAAGTCCGGCTCGCCGCTCGCGCCGAGCGCGAGGTGCAGCTCCGCCGTGCGCACGCCGAGCAGCCGCACCGATTCGAGGAAGGTGCCGATCGACTCGACCACGTGGTTCGGCGCCTCCTGCTCGGAGAGCGCCAGCAGCGAACCCGCCGGCCGCTCGCACGCGCGGCCTTCCGCGACGTAGAGCAGCACGCGATCGAAATACCGGCCGAGCGCGTCGAGCGCATAGTCCCAGTCATCGCGCGCGCCCGCGATGAACTGCGTGAGGATGCCGACGCTGCGCACCTGGCCGGCGTTGCGGTACTCCATCGTACCGCCGAGCGCGGGCACGTTGGGAAACTTCCGCTCGGTCAAATAGCCGGTGATTTCGACGTCCGGATTCACCCCCGCCTCGGGCCGCCGGAAAAGTTTGAGCAGAAACCGATCGGCGAAGATCACCGCCGTGTTGCTGTGCTCCGCCTTGGAGAGAAACGGCTCGATCTTCGCACAGTCGGGACCGCACAGCGCCTCGAACGCGCCGGTGGCGCGCAGCACCAGCGCGCCGCGCGTGCCCTTCAGCGTGGCGTTCGTCTGCATCGCATCGAGGAGCGCGCGCGGAAACGCTTTGTCGGCCATCGCGTCGAACAGCAACCCATCGGTTCCCCTGGCGTCGCGCACGCGCGCAATCGCGGCGTTCGGATAATGGCGCACGATCCGCTCGGCCTGCTCCACCGGCGCATGGGTGACCGGCAGCACGTAGACCTCCGAATCGCCCGTCGCGTAGTCCGCATTGAGCAACAGGAGATGGGCGGGGCCGTGCGCAGTCGCGACGTCGATCGCGTCGACGAGGTCAAGGCTGCGCAGATCGCGCGCCTTGCCGCCGTACCAACGCCGCTGCTGCAGATACGACGCGAGCACGTCGTCGAGCGCACGATGCGTCTGCGCGTGGAGCAGCGCCGTCCAGCCGCTCTCGGCCGCGAGCTCCGGCACGTCCGCGAGTTTCGTCGGCAGCGCCACCGCGCCATGCACCGCCGGCGCCACCGGCTCGAGCGCAAACCAGAAGAACGCGTGCGGGCTGATCGTGAGTCCATACGCCCCGTCGTGGATCACCGGAAACCGCGTGCGTCCGAAAATCTCGACGAGCACGTGATCCTTGTACTCCGAAAGATCCGCCACCATCGACTGCGCGTGGCGCGAGAGATTCGCCACCACCAGCACGCGCTGGCCTTCGTACTCGCGGATGAACATTAGGATTTTCCGATTATCCGGCTGCAGGAACTTGATCGTGCCGCGACCGAGCGCGGGCCAGCGCTGGCGCAGCCCGAGGATCCGTTTCGTCCACCAGAACAGCGAGCTGGGATTGCTTTGCTGCGCCTCCACGTTCACCGCCTCGTAGTGATACTCCGGGTCGAGGATGATCGGGAGATACAGGCTTTGCGGGTTGGCGCGTGAAAAGCCGGCGTTCTTGTCGGAGCTCCAGTGCATCGGCGTGCGCACGCCGTTCCGGTCGCCGAGGTAGATGTTGTCGCCCATCCCGATCTCGTCGCCGTAATAGATCACCGGCGTGCCGGGCATCGAGAGCAGCAGGGCGTTGAGCAGCTCGATCCGGCGACGGTCGTTGTTCAACAGCGGCGCGAGCCGGCGGCGAATGCCGAGATTGATCCGCGCGCGCGCGTCGGCCGCATACATCCGATACATGTAGTCACGCTCCTCCTCGGTCACCATCTCGAGCGTGAGCTCGTCGTGATTGCGCAAAAACATCGCCCACTGGCACGTCTCCGGAATCGGCGGCGTCTGCGACAGGATGTCGATGATCGGTGTGCGGTCCTCCATCCGCACCGCCATGAACAGCCGCGGCATGAGGGGAAAGTGAAACGCCATGTGGCATTCGTCGCCGCGGCCTTCACCGAAATACTTCACCGCGTCCTCCGGCCACTGGTTCGCCTCGGCCAGCAGCATCCGGTCGCCGTAGTGCTCGTCGACATGCTTCCGCAGCGTCTTCAGGTAGGCGTGCGTCTCCGGCAGGTTTTCGCAGTTGGTCCCCTCGCGCTCGTAGAGATAGGGGATCGCGTCGAGCCGCAGCCCGTCCACGCCCAGCCTGAGCCAGAAGTCGAGCACGCGGACGATCTCCTCGTGCACGACAGGGTTGTCGAAGTTGAGATCGGGCTGGTGCGAGTAAAACCGGTGCCAGTAATACGCCTGCGCCACCGGATCCCAGGCCCAGTTCGAGGTCTCGAAATCCCGGAAAATGATTCGCGCGTCACGGTAATGTTCAATCGTGTCGCTCCACACGTAATAGGCGCGCTCGGGACTACCCGGCGGTGCGCGCCGCGCGCGCTGGAACCAGGGATGCTGGTCGGAGGTGTGGTTGATCACCAACTCGGTGATCACCCGCAGTGAGCGGCGATGCGCCTCCTCGAGGAACTCCTTGAAATCGTCGAGCGTCCCGTAGATCGGGTTGATCGCGTAGTAGTCGGCGATGTCGTAACCGTCGTCGCGCAGCGGGGAGGGATAGAACGGCAGCAGCCAGAGCGCCGAGATCCCGAGGTCCTGCAGGTAGTCGAGCTTCTGGGTGACGCCGCGAAAATCGCCGATGCCGTTGCCGTCGCTGTCGTAGAACGAGCGCACGTGCGCCTGGTAAATGACGGCGTTGCGATACCACAACGGCTCCGATTTCGGCTCCGGGGCAGTGACGTTTTCAGGGGTGATCAGGGGCATGCGACGAGCGAGGAAGTTGGTTCGGCGGCGCGGCTCCGTTGGGCGAGCAGGTCGGCCTCGCATCCGAAATCTCGGTTGTAGGGCTGCCGCTCGCCGGCAGCCGTTTGCCAACCGTGGCGTTCGCGGCCGGCGGCAAGCGCCGGCCCTACGGGCGAGGGCGCGCGGAATGCGGCGGTTTGCCTAGCAGTATGCGGAGAGTGTTTTCACATGAAGTAATCGAATTCGTATTCGGAGCGGACGTGGCGGGCCACGCGGTAGACCGCCGCAGGAATGTGCCGCGGATCGAGCCGGACGAAGTTCTCCGCGCCGCGCCACAAGTAGCGCGCGCCGGTCAGCAGATCGTGCACCTGGAACGTGTCCTTCGGTTCGACCCCGAGCTCGGCCAGATCGAGCGCGGTGCGTCCCTCCTGCGTGTTGTGCGGATCGAGGTTCACGACCGTGAGGATCACGTTGTCGCGGTCCGCGGTGCGCTTGCTGTAGGCGAGCAGCTGCGGGTTGTCGGTCGCGTGAAACGCCAGCCGGTCGTTGCTGTGCAGCGCCGGATTCTCGCGGCGGATCGCGTTCACCCGCGTGATCAGCGGCTGCAGGCTGTCGGGTTCGTTGAGGTTCCAGACCTTGATCTCGTATTTTTCCGAATCGAGATACTCCTCGCCGCCGGGTTTCAGCGGCGCGTTCACGCACATCTCGTAAGCCGGCCCGTAGATCCCGTAGCTCGCGCCGAGCGTTGCCGCCAGGACGAGTCGCGCCATGAACGCCGGCCGGCCGCCGAACTGCAGCGCCTGCGGCAGGATGTCAGGCGTATTCGGCCACAGGTTCGGCCGGAAAAATTCCCGCACGGTCGTGCGCGTGAGATGCGTGAGATACTCGCGCAACTCCTCACTCGTATTGCGCCAGGGGAAATAATTGTAGGACTGCGTGAACCCGAGCTTCGCGAGGTTGTATTTCACCTTCGGCCGCGTGAACGCCTCCGCCAGGAAGATCAGCTCGGGCCGCGCGCGCTTCAGCTCGCCGATGCACCACTCCCAGAAGGGAAACGCCTTCGTGTGCGGATTATCGACCCGGAAAATCGTCACGCCCTGCTCGATCCAGTGCTCGATGACGCTCTTCGCCTCCTGCCACAGCTCGCGCCACGCGCTGGTCTCGAAATCGAAGGGATAGATGTCCTGGTATTTCTTCGGCGGATTCTCGGCGTATTGAATCGAGCCGTCGGGCCGGTGCTTGAACCACTCCGGATGCTCGCGCACGTAAGGATGGTCCGGCGAACACTGCAGCGCGATATCGAGCGCGATCTCGATCTGCAATTCACGGGCGCGCGTTAGCAGCCGCTGAAAATCCTCCAGCGTCCCGAGCTGCGGGTGGATCGACTTGTGTCCGCCCTCCGGACTGCCGATGCCCCATGGACTGCCCGGATCCTCCGGGGCGGCCTCGGGCGAGTTGTTGCGGCCTTTCCGAAATGCATAACCGATCGGATGGATCGGCGGCAGATAGAGCACGTCGAATCCCATTTCCGCGATCCGGGGCAACTGGGCCTCCACGTCGCGCAGCGTCCCGTGTCGCTCTCCCTCGCCCATCGACCGGGGGAACAGTTCATACCAAGCGCCGGTGCGCGCGCGGACCGGCTCGGCCCAGACGACGAGTTCTTGATCGTAGCGCGTCGCGAGTGAGCGATCCGGATAACGCAGCATCAGCGCCAATGCGACCGCATCACGCGCCCGCGCGATCCGCCGCGCCGCATCCTGATCACCGGCCAGTTCGCCGGCCCATTGCTCCAACAGCGCGCGATCCGCGCCGCTCGCCTTCCGCGCCGCCGTCCGCGCGAGCTCGGCTCCGATCAGCAAGTCCACATGCACGTCCTGCGCGGCCGCAACCTTCTTCTCGAAGTCGTGCGTCCAGGTCTTGAAGTGGTCGACCCAGCCTTCGACCGTGTAGCGGTAGCGACCGAGTTGCTCGATCGGGAACGCCGCCCGCCAGCGGTCGTTGCCCACCGCCACCATCTCCACCTCCTTCCACTCATCCTCGTTCTCTTTCTCGTTCTCGTTCTCGTTTTCCCTCTCACCCGCTCCCTCAACTCGATACAGCAGCCGCGCCGACAGTGAATCATGTCCGTCGGCGAAAATATCCGCTTCGACGACGACTTCCTCGCCGAGCACGCGCTTGATCGGATAGCGCCCGCCGTCGAGCTGCGGCGTCACGCCTTCGATGATCACGCGGCACCGACCGTCGTAGTGGCCGGAGATGGCAGGCCGGTGAGCATCCCGCGGTTGTAGCCGGGGTCGCTGACCCCGGCCGCTCTCGCCGAAGATGGCAGGCACGTGCGCCATGACAATCAGCTGATCCGCAGCTCCTGCAGGCTAGCCCGCGCATCACCGCCGCGCAGATCCGGCTTGATCGTCAGTTCCAGCGTCGTCACCTCGCGCAGGTCGACACGATACTCCTCCTCCTCGCGCGTGGCGCCGACCGGGCTGAAGTTGAATTGCTGGCGGACGATATCGGTCCACGTGTTGGCCGGCGCGATGGCGGCGCGCAGCGCGAATTGCTGCGTGCGCTCGCGCTCGTGCTCTTCGAAGACGACCCGCACGCGCCGGAGTGCATGCGGCCGCAGGAATTTCAGCCGGATCGTCTGCTCGCCGGGCGCATCCGCCCGCCAGCCCCGCGCATCGTCGAGCAGCAACGCCGCTTCGATCGGATTCGTTTCGCTTTCCGAGCTGATTTCCACCTCGGCCGCGTCGTCGAGGCGCAGCCATCCCGGTCCTTCTCCCGTCCGCGGGGTCGCGGTGCTGATCGTTCGCTTGATCATGCGCCGACCGACAGCGTGATATCCGGCCGGTTCGGAAGCGGATGCGGTCCGTTTGCCTCGGGTCGAACCCTCCCTTCCCTCGCAGCAGAAACAAGCTGGAAAACTCCGGACGGCTTGTTCGGTAAATTCCGGTTGCTTCGCGTGGCTACGCCCGCGTGATCCGCCGCCGATCGACCCTACCGCGACGCGCCGAAGGGCGGCCTGACAACCCAGCAGTTCCTCGCCTTATTCGGCGGACTATCCCGCACGCGAACGTTGCTCGTCCACGGCAGCCAGCATCCGGTCGAGCTCCGCGATTCGCAGTGGTTTGGTCAAATGCATGAAGAACCCCGTGCTCTTGCTCCGCTGTACATCGTCATCCATTCCGTAGCCGGTGAGTGCGACCGCGGTCAGACCGCTGCGGGCGGTGAGCTCCTGCATCAGCTCGAGCCCATTCCCATCCGGCAGCCCGAGGTCGGTGATGAGGAGGTCGAGCACGTTGTTTTGCGCAATCACACGCGCCTCGGCGAGCGTCGCGGCTGCGATCACGTCGTGCTTTCGGGCGGCGAGAAGCCGCTTGAGCACGTTGCGGGTCGGCTCGTGATCCTCGACGAGCAGGATCCGCAACGGCGCCCCGGCGCGCGCCGTGTCGGGATCCGCTCCTCCCGGCCCGCCGGCCGACTCCGCGGGCGCGAGCGGCAGCCGGATCGTGATCGTCGTGCCGTGCCCGGGCCCATCGCTCTGCGCCTCGATCGAACCATCGTGCAGGACCACCAGCGAGCGCGAGATGGCCAGGCCCAGCCCGAGCCCGCCGAAGCGGTGAGCGCCGCCCGCGTTCGCATGATCGCCCTGCACGAACGCTTCGAAGACGCGGCCCAATTCCGCCGCGGTCATCCCCATCCCGTTGTCCGTGATCTCCGTGATCACCTGCGCTCCGTCGGGCGCGAAGCGCACCTGGATCGTCACCTTGCCGCCGACGGGCGTGAATTTCGCCGCATTCTTGAGCACATTCCAGAAAACCTGCTGCAACCGCGCGCCATCGCAGCTCACCACGGCCGACAGCGCGGGCAGCACCGTCGTCAGCTCGAGTCGTTTTTCGGCGAAATCCGGCCGCACGTTTTCCATCGCATCCCGCAACACGTGGAGGACGTCTTGGGGCTGTTTCTCCAGCTTCATCTTGCCGCGGCTGATCCGCGTCAGATCCAGCAGATCATCGATCAACCGGGCCTCCAGTGCCACGTTCCGCGCGATCATCTCGAAGTCCTGTCGGGCCCGCGCGTCCAGTGCCGGCTGGGCCGCGGCTTCCGTGGCGAGAAGAAGTACCGGCGTCAGCGGCGTGCGCAACTCATGCGACAGCGCGGCGAGGAACTGGTCCTTGGTCTGGTCGGCGCGCCGCGCCTTCGCCTCCGCCTCCCGCAGCGCCTGAATCTGTGAGCGCCCTTGGTATTGCCGCACCCGCGCCCGCACCGCCGCCTGCACCGCGCTGAGTACCGAGCGCATGCCCGCAGGTCGCTCCAGCAGGGTCACGTTCGTGAGCTTTTGCAGAATCTCGTTCGCCCGCGGTGACTGCGGGCCGCCCTTGATCAGTAAAACAAACGGCAGGTCCGACCATTGCTCCTGCGCCGCCAGCACTCGGAGCAATTCATCGACCTGGCTGCTTTCGACCATTTCGCTCGTGGCGAGCACGGCGGCCGCGCCTTCCGCGATGCGAGCGGTCAATTCCGCCATCGAGACGCAGACCGTCGCCGGCAATCCCGCTTGCGCGAGCAGCCGCCGGCTCACGTCCGCATCCTTGCGCGTGGGGACAAACAGCAGCACCCGGTTTTCCACGCCGGCTGGAGGAGCCAAGGTCATGCGGGCTACGCAGGTGAACCCGGCTGCGTTTTCACCGGCACGCCGGTCAACACGCCTTGGAAATCCGCCAGCGGATCGCTGAGCTCGATGCCGCTCGCGCAGATCCGCAGCTCACGGATCGTTTCCTCGTGTTGCCCGCTGCGCTTCTTGATCACCGAAATGGCCTTTCGCACCCTCCCCGTGTCCTCGAAATAGCAGAAGAGGACCACGGAATCGGCCAGATAGGTCGTGTCGATCGGTGCCGCGATTTGACCCAGCAATCCGTGTTGAGCCACCACCATGATCGTGCAGACGCCCTGCCCACTAAGATACATCAGCAGCTCGTGCAGCTGCGCGGTCAAATCACGCTCCTCCGCCATCGCGTTCAGGTAGCCGTTCAAGCTGTCAATCACGACGACCGTCGCGTGATCGTGGGCCACCGCCTCCCGCACCAAATGAGCAAACTCGCCGGGCGCGAGCTCGGTCGGGTCGATCTGGCGGACGGACACCGTCCCGGCAGTCGTACCTTCACGGAAGCTCATCCCCAGCGCCTTGCCGCGCGCCTTGAGGGTCCGCGCGCTCTCATCAAAGACGAACATCACGGCGTGTTCGCCGCGATCCGCGGCCGCGATCGCATACCGCAAGGCGACCGTCGATTTGCCCGAGCCGGCCGGGCCCATGAACACGCTGCTGGTGCCGCGATCGAGCCCGCCGCCGAGCAGCAGGTCCAGGCGGTCCACGCCACTTTTCAACCGGGCCGAGGGGAAATCCGAGCGATGCTCCGCCGCAATCAGCCGCGGGAAAACCTGCAGCCCACCTGCCGCGATCACGAAATCATGGTAGCCGCCGCGATAGGGGCTGCCGCGGAATTTCACCACGCGCAGCCGGCGGCGCTCGGCGCCATAGCTCGGCGCCAGCTGCTCCAGCGTGACCACACCGTGCGCGATGCTTTGCAGCTGCAGATCGGGGCCTTCGCTCGTGCCGTCGTCGAGGAGCAACACGGTGCATCGGCGTCCCACAAAAAACTGCTTCAGCGCCAGGATCTGCCTCCGGTAACGAAGCGAGCTCTGCGCCAGTAGCCGCATTTCGGAGAGCGAATCGAAAACGACGCGCCGGGGTTGGGTCCGCTCGACGCTCTCGAGGACGGCCCGCGTCGTTTCACTGAGCTCCACCTCGGACGGATTATACATCGTCAGGTTCTCGTCGGCGGAGAGCCCCTTCTCGCCCGCGTTCAGCTCCACAATTTCGATGCCTTCGAGCGACCAGCCATGCGATGCCGCGCCCGCCAGCAACTCCTCTTTGCTCTCCGAGAGCGTGAGATAAAGCCCGTGCTCGCCCAGCTTTCTTCCTTCCAGCAGATACTGCAGCGCGAGCGTCGTCTTGCCGGAACCCGGATCGCCCTCGACGAGATACATCCGATTTTCCGTGAATCCACCGTTCAAGATGTCGTCCAAGCCAACAATGCCGGTCGTTGAACGCGCAGGGGGTCCGTTCATGCGCGGGGAATTTAGTACCGACACCGCCGATGCCAAGCCGGTTGTCCCGAAAGCTTCGGAGCGAGCGAGGAGCGTCGTGTTCAGTTCTGTCGCGGCGAATAGGAGCGGTCTCGGGCCTCCTACCGAACTATGGACCGGGCAGACGCCCTATACGAGGTTGGGCGAGCGCCGGCTCGCAACACTTGGAGACCGAATCCGAGCGCAATCGGCGTCGCGGCCCGCTCTTGCGAATTCGCCGCCCGCGCAAAGAGCGACCCGATTCCGCCGACGGTTTGGCGAAGCATAAATCGGGATCAAACGTTAGACTCCCGCCCTCGTTTGCGAGCGCCGCCGCCCGTTCGAAGGTGCCGCCTCGGCTTACCCCAACACCCCGAAATGCGCTGCCCCTTCGGCGCCTGTCACCCCCG